>NZ_CP107904.1:6279000-6602500 GCF_036013975.1 Kitasatospora sp. NBC_00458 | reverse complement strand
AACCACCGGAATAGGGCGGTCCCGCGCACTGCGTCCTCGCTAGTGTTTTACTTCAAAAGGAATCTCCAACCCCAGATGATCTGAGGCCGGGGATGTCAACATATCTGGCGTTGACTTTTGGCACGCTGTTGAGTTCTCAAGGAACGGACACTTCCTTCAGGCGGCTTTCACACCGGCCCTCCGGGCGCTTCGTTCGTATTTCCAGCTTACCAGATGTTTTCCGCTCCGTTTTCCGGAACTTCATTCATCCGATTTCCCGAGCTGGCCGGGTCCGCTTTTCTGCGGTGACCCCCACATTAGCTTATTCCGAGTGTTACTCGAAATTCACTCTCATTCCGGTAGGCGGGAACGCCGACCGACCCAAGTCAATGGGCTTCGAAGTGGGAGTGGGACTTGCCGAGTGGGTGGCCGCTTCAAGCGACTCGTTCAACACTAGGCCACCTGGGCGTCATCGTCAAACATGGAGGGCGGGATCCGGCTGGATCCCGCCCTCCATGGTCGAAGCCGCAGATCAGCGGCGTCGGGTTTCGGTCACGACGCGGCAGCGATCAGCTCCGCGGCCGCCAGGTTCCGCTTGCCCCGGCGCAGGACCAGCCAACGGCCGTGCAGCAGGTCGGCCTCGGTCGGAACCGCCTCCTCGTCCGTCACCTTGACGTTGTTGAGGTAGGCGCCGCCTTCCTTGATCGTCCGGCGGGCGGCCGAGCGGCTGGGGGCGAGACCGACGGCGACCAGCAGGTCGACGATCGGCTGGAGCTCGCCGACCTCGGCCTTCGGCACCTCGGCCAGGGCCGCCGCCAGGGTCGGGGCCTCCAGGTCGGCGAGGTCGCCCTGGCCGAACAGCGCCTTGGACGCGGCGACGGCGCGCTCGTACTGCTCGGCACCGTGGACCAGGGTGGTCAGCTCCTCCGCGAGCGCGCGCTGGGCGAGGCGGGCGGCCGGCCGCTCGGTCGTCTCGCGCTCCAGCTCCTCGACCTCCTCCTTCGAGCGGAAGCTGAAGATCCGCAGGAAGTTGGGGACGTCCCGGTCGTCCGCGTTCAGCCAGAACTGGTAGAAGGCGTACGGGGTGGTCAGCTCGGGGTCGAGCCAGACCGTGCCGGACTCCGTCTTGCCGAACTTGGTGCCGTCCGCCTTGACGATCAGCGGCGTGGCCAGCGCGTGCACGGACTTGCCGTCGGCCTTGCGGATCAGGTCCGTCCCGGCCGTGAGGTTGCCCCACTGGTCGCTGCCGCCGGTCTGCAGCGCGCAGCCGTAGCGGCGGTTCAGCTCCAGGTAGTCCATGCCCTGGAGGATCTGGTAGCTGAACTCGGTGTAGCTGATGCCCGCGTCGGAGTTGAGCCGCCGGGCGACGGCCTCCTTGGCGATCATGTTGTTGACCCGGAAGTACTTGCCCACGTCACGCAGCAGGCTGATCGCGGACATCCCCGACGTCCAGTCGAGGTTGTTGACCATGCGCGCCGCGTACGGGCCCTCGAAGTCGAGGAAGCGCGAGATCTGGCCGCGCAGTCGCTCCACCCAGCCGGCGACCGTCTCGGGGTCGTTGAGCACGCGCTCGGCCGTGGGCTTCGGGTCGCCGATCAGGCCCGTGGCACCGCCGACCAGCCCGAGCGGGAGGTTTCCCGCCTGCTGGATGCGGCGCATGGTGAGGATCTGCACCAGGTTGCCGAGGTGCAGGCTGGGGGCCGTCGGGTCGAAGCCGCAATAGAACGTGACCGGGCCGTCCGCGAACGCCTTGCGCAGTGCGTCCTCGTCGGTGGACAGGGCGATCAGCCCACGCCACCGCAGCTCGTCGACGATGTCCGTCACGGTCACGCTTCTCCTTCGGTCGGGCGCCCGCCCGGTGCGGGCCCGGTCCGATCGGGCCCCGGTGCGGGACGGCTCCAGCGTTGTAGAGCCTACGCGGTCCGGGCGAGCGGATATCTCCCGGTCCGGCATGGACACGCTCTCCCCGCGGAGCCGCCCGGGACGGCCCGGCCCCACGCCGCCGCCGGAAATTCCGTTGTTCGACGGCCTCGGGCCCCTTCACAGTGGTCCCACCGCCGTGCGGCGGCAGTGACGTGTGTGGGGACGGTCGTGCCGCCGTGGCACGCCCGTCGGAAGGGTGGCCGAGGTGCGCAGCACGCTGGTTCTGAACGCAAGCTACGAGCCGCTGACGACGGTGTCGCTCCAGCGCGCCGTGGTCCTGGTGCTCCAGGACAAGGCCGTGGTGGAACAGGCGCATCCACTGCGCTCCATCCGCGGGACGGGGGTCACCGTGCCGGTGCCCCGGGTGATCAGACTCCAGCGGTACGTCCGGGTGCCGTTCCGACAACAGGCTCCGTGGTCGCGCCGCGGGGTGCTCGTCCGGGATCAGCACCTCTGCGCCTACTGCGGACGGCGGGCCACCACGGTGGACCACCTGCACCCGAAGTCACGGGGCGGCGAGGACAGTTGGCTGAACACCGTCGCCGCCTGCGCGGAGGACAACCAGCGGAAGGCCGACCGGACTCCCGAGCAGGCGGGGATGAAGCTGCTCCGCAAGCCGTTCGTTCCGACGCCGCAGGCGACCCTGATGATGGCGCTGGGGCTGCGCGTCTCGGACGTCCGGGAGCTGGCCGCCTGGCTACCGGCCCAGGCCGTTCCGGCGACGGCGCCCTCCGCCGCCTGAGGGGCCGAGGGGCCGGGGGCCGACCGGGAACGTCGCGGACTGCGGGCGGGACCGGTCAGCCCTTGGCCTGGTACCCGGTCGCGGTGCCGAAGTTGGTGGAGTGCTCGGGAACGGCGACGACCCGGCCCCCGCCGATCAGCACCCGGCCGGAGATCAGCAGGGAGCCGGTCCCCTGCGGGAAGTTGCCGCCGACCGTCTCCCGGCCGCCGTCCAGCGCGAAGCGGCTGAGGTGGGCGGGCTGCTCCAGGCGCTCGTCGAAGGCGAGCACCAGCGCGCCGCCGTCGACGCCGACCGCCCTGGCCTCGCCCTTCTCGGAGGTCACGGTCTTCCACCGCTGCTTGCCGCTGTCGAGGTCGTAGCCGACCACCGAGGCCGGCCCGCCGCCGTTCGCCGCCGGGGCGACGGTGGTGACCATCGTGCGGTCCTGGAAGTAGACGCCGGGGGTGGCCGAGAACGCGCCGTGGGCGACCTCCAGGCGTCCCTCGTCGACCGTGACCGGGATCTCGGCCGTCGGGTCGCCGCCCGCGCCCCAGGCGAACACCCGGTCGTCCTCGGGCTTCTCGCCGGTGGTGAGGACGACGGCCGGTTCGGCCGAGAGCACCGTCGCGGTCTTCGGCCGGTTGTTCAGGCCCCGCCACCAGGCCACCGTGCCGTCGACGGTGTTCAGCGCGACGGCCTGGTCGACGGGCGTGGAGTCGGCGCAGGAGCTGGCCACCAGGACGGTCCGGCCGGCCACGCCGCCGGACAGGGTGCAGAACTTGCCCTGCCCGGTGTACTGCCAGACGTCCTTGCCGTCGGCCGACTCCCAGGCGACGACGTGGTCGTCGCCGACGGCTATCACCTTGTCCTCGGTGACGCCGATGCGGGCGGTGTAGAGGCCCTTGACCTCGGAGAGCGTCTTCGTCCACGCGGTCTTCCCGGCCTTGGTGTCGACCGCGGCGACGAGGGCGCAGGGGCTCTTCGGATCGGCCTGGGGCCGGAACAGCACCGCACCCACCCCCGCCTCGTTGACGCCCGGGGAGAGCCCGCAGGGGACGGCTCCGGCGGCGGGCGGCTCCACCGACCAGGTGGGGCGACCGGCCGCCAGGTCGTACGCGTGGACGCCGGTCGCGTCGGCGCGCACCACCGTGTCGGCCAGCAGCCAGCTGCCGACCAGTGTGTCGTCGCCGCCCGGCTGGGCGGCCTGGGTGACCGGAACGGACTGGGCGGACCACATCCTGGTGTGGGCGACGGTGAAGCCCGGCTCCCCGCCGGCGGCGGCACCGGCGGACCCGCGGCCGCCGCCGTCCGAACCGACCGTCAGTCCGGCCGCGATCAGGACCCCGAGCGCGGCGACGCCGGCGCCCGTCCGGACGGCGAGGGCGCGCCTGCTCGGCGTGTGCTCGGCGGCGGCGTCGGTGGCGGCCCGGGCCCTGGCCGCGAGACCGGCCCGGGCACGCGGCCCGGCGGCGGGTCCGGCCGCGGGTCCGGCGGTCCGCACCGACGTCTCCGCCTCCGCCTCGGGTTCCGGCGCGGGGAGCGGCTCGGGCTCGGGCTCCGGTTCGAGGTGCACATAGCCGTCGGCGGAGTACTCGGCGCCGGCGGGCGCGTACAGCTCCTCCCCCACCGGCTGCTGCGGGACGGCGTAGGGCGCGTACTGCTGCTGGCCGTAGTCGGCGTACTGCTGGTGCGGCTGGTACTGCGTGCCCTGGTCGTACCGCACGTACGGGTCGGCCTGGCCGTACTCCTCGCCCTGGACGTACTGGCCCTGGACGTACTGATCGCCCTGGACGTACTGGTTGTACTGGTTGTACTGGTCGTGCCGACCGTACGTCCCGTCCTGGTGGCCGCCCTGCCCGTACGCGGTCTCGCCGTATCCCCGGTCCGGGTACGCCGTGCCGTCGCCGGCCCCGTACCCCTGCTCCCCCGGCCAGGCCTGCCCGGCGTGTTCGCCGTACCCGGCGGGCCACTCCTGCGGCACCTGCTGCGCCTGCCACTGCTGCGGCCGACCGTCGCCGAGGGGGTCCTGAGCCATCCGTTCCGTCCCTCCCGACCGCCTGCACAACGGCAGCCAGCATCTCACGGCCCCGGAGCGGACGGTTCCGGTGTGCCCGCCGGGGCAGTGACCGGCGGGACGAACGGGACGGGCGGGCCGGGCGGGCCGGGCACGCCCCGGAGGACACTAGCGGGCGGACTCCGTGCGCAGGATGGCGTCGATCCGGGCGGCGAGGGCGAGGTCGAGGGCGGTGAGGCCGCCGGCGCTGTGGGTGGAGAGGACGAAGCGCAGGGTCCGCCAGCGGATGTCGATGTCGGGGTGGTGGTCCATCGACTCGGCGGCTTCGGCGACGGCGGTCACGGCCCGGATCCCGGCCGGGAAGTCGGGTGCCTCGGCGGTGCGGACGAGCGAGTCGCCGTCGCGCGACCAGTCCGGCAGGCCCTCCAGCCCCGCAGTGATCTCGTCCTCGGTCAGCCGTGCTCGGCTCATCGGCCCGCTCCCGTCACGCGTACCAGCAGTCGGTGGGAAGGTGTCAGCTCTTCCGGCGCGGACGGGGCACCAGCTCGCCGCCGCAGTTGGGGCAGCCGCCGGCCATCGCCTCGGTGCACGCCGCGCAGAAGGTGCACTCGTAGGAACATATAGAAGCCGGGCCGTCCGGCGTCAGCGACACCTCGCAGCGCTCGCAGATCTCCCGCATCTCCAGGGCCATCGGTGTGCCTCCCAGGGCGTGTTCGGGGAAAACGGACCGGGCCCCGGCGTCCGCGGGCGCACCGCAGAGCCGGGCCGCCGCTCCACCGGAGCGGGCCCCGGCTAGCTCGTGAGCAGTTTGACGACGGCGGCCAGGCCGACGACGACGATCACCGCGCGCAGGGCCTGCGGCGGCAGCTTCCGGCCGACCTTGGCGCCGACCAGGCCGCCGACGAGCGAACCCACCGCGATCAGGCCGGCGGCCGCCCAGTTCACGGTCGAGGTGAAGAGGAAGAACAGCGCGGCGACGCCGTTGACGATCATCGCCAGGGCGTTCTTGATGCCGTTGATCCGCTGGAGCTCCTCTTGGAGCATCATGCCCATCAGGGCCAGCAGCAGGACGCCCTGGGCGGCGCCGAAGTAGCCGCCGTAGACGCCGGTGAGGAAGATGCCGACGAGCAGCAGCGGGCCGCCGTGCGGGTCTCCGTCGGGGCGTCGGCGGGCGGCGACGGCCTTGGCCACCCGGGGCTGGACGATCACCAGGACCAGGGCGAGCAGGATCAGCACCGGGACGATCGCGTCGAAGGCGCTGCTGGGCAGTTCGATCAGCAGGTAGGCGCCGAGCACCCCGCCGAGCAGTGAGGCGGTGCCGAAGCGGGCGAGCCGCGCGCCCTGGCCGGCCAGCTCCCGGCGGTAGCCGATCACGCCGCTGAGCGAGCCGGGGACCAGGCCGAAGGAGTTGGAGACGTTGGCGGTGACCGGTGGGAGTCCGACGGCGAGCAGCACGGGGAAGGTGATCAGGGTCCCCGAGCCGACGATCACGTTGATCATTCCGGCACCGACACCCGCCACCAGGACGGCGATCGCCTCCCAGGTCGTCATGAGCCACCTCCCCTGCCGGTCCTGTCCATCCGCGGCGATCATGCCCGACGGGAGGGTGGCCGTTCCAGCGGCGACCGGGATTCGGGATGTTCGACACACCGTCGCGAAAGACGCCCGGGGGCCCGCCCCGTGCGCTACGGGAAGCGGGCCCCCGGGCGTCGGACGGACGACGGCGGGCGCCGTACGGCGTCGGACGGGCCCCGGGCCGGTCGGGCCGGGGGCCCGGGGATCACTCCGGGTCGCTCTTGCGGTACTCGCGGAGCGGGTCGATCCGGGGGCGGGCCGAGCCCTTGGTGTCGGTGTCCAGCGGGCGCGGACCGGCCGCCGGGTCGAGCGGCACCTGGGTGGCGGCCGGAGGCGCGGCCGGGGCACTCGGGGCGGCGACCGCGGCGCCGTTGGCACCGCCGCCGAGGCCGGACGCGCCGGTGAACGCGCCGCCGATGCCCTTGAGCGCGTCGCCGATCTCGCTCGGGATGATCCAGAGCTTGTTGGCGTCGCCCTTGGCCAGCTCGGGCAGCGTCTGCAGGTACTGGTAGGCGAGCAGCTTCTGGTCGGCGTCGCCCTCGTGGATCGCCTCGAAGACGGTCCGGATGGCGGCCGCCTCACCGTCGGCGCGCAGCACCGCGGCCTGGGCCTCACCCTCGGCCTTGAGCACCTCGGCCTGCTTCTCACCCTCGGCGCGCAGGATCTGGGACTGCCGGTTGCCCTCGGCGGTGAGGATCGCGGCGCGCTTGTCACGCTCGGCGCGCATCTGCTTCTCCATCGAGTCCTGGATGGAGGTCGGCGGCTCGATGGCCTTGAGCTCGACGCGGTTGACCCGGATGCCCCACTTGCCGGTGGCCTCGTCCAGCACCCCGCGCAGACCGGCGTTGATGACCTCGCGCGAGGTCAGGGTGGACTCCAGGTCCATCGAACCGATGATGTTGCGCAGCGTGGTGACGGTGAGCTGCTCGATCGCCTGGATGTAGCTGGCGACCTCGTAGGTGGCGGCGCGGGCGTCGGTGACCTGGTAGTAGATCACCGTGTCGATGTTGACCACCAGGTTGTCCTGGGTGATCACCGGCTGCGGCGGGAACGGCACGACCTGCTCGCGCAGGTCGATCCGGTTGCGGACGCGGTCGATGAACGGGACGACGATGTTCAGTCCCGCGTTGAGCGTCCGGGTGTAGCGGCCGAAGCGCTCCACGATCGCGGCGCTGGCCTGCGGGATGACCTGAATCGTCTTGATCAGCGCGATGAAGGCCACCACGACCAGGACGACCAGGACGATAAGGACGGGTTCCACGGACTCTCCCCTAGATGACCAGGGCGGTCGCGCCCTGGATTTCGACGACGTCGACCTGCTGCCCCGGCTGGTAGACCTGCTCGGGGTGGAGCGCGCGGGCCGACCAGATCTCGCCGTTGAGCTTGATCCGTCCGCCCTCCCCGTCGACCCTTTCCGCGACGACCGCGGTGGCGCCCTTCAGCGCCTCGATGCCCATCTTGACCTGCGAGCCCTTCCGCAGTGCCCGGTACGCGATGGGGCGGACCACGACCAGCTGCGCGACCGAGGCCGCGACGAAGGCCAGCACCTGCCACACCGGGTCGGCTCCCAGGCCCGCCACGCCGGCGGCGACGAGCGCGCCGACGGCGAACATGGCGAACTCCGGCATCACCGTGATCACCAGCGGTATACCGAGGCCGACGGCGGCCAGGAGCCACCAGATCCAGCTGTCCACGTGTCCATCCTAGGGAGGGAAGGGCCTACCAGGCGGTCAGTTCCCGCAGGTGGAGGGGCGGAAACCGGTCGCACGTGCGACCGGTTCCAGTTCAGTGGAGTTCAGTGCCCCCCGGCCGGCGGTCCCGGTCCCCGCCGGCCCGGGACCGGGGGCGGGAAACAGGGACCGGGCGGCGGGGTCCGGGCGGCGGGGAACAGCGGTGGGGAACGGCGGTGGGGGAAGGGGCTGCGGCGCTCAGCCGAGCGGCAGGCCCTGGGCGGACCAGCGGTCGCCGTGCCGCTCCAGCATGAGCGGGAGGCCGAAGCACTTGGACAGGTTACGGGCGGTCAGCTCGGTGTCGATCGGACCGGCGGTGAGCACCTTGCCCTGGCGGATCATCAGCACGTGGGTGAAGCCGGGGGCGATCTCCTCGACGTGGTGGGTGACCATCGCCATGGCCGGCGCGAACTCGTCCTGGGCCAGGGCGCCGAGCCGGCGGACGAGGTCCTCGCGGCCGCCGAGGTCGAGGCCGGCGGCGGGCTCGTCGAGCAGCAGCAGCTCGGGGTCGGTCATCAGGGCGCGGGCGATCAGGGTGCGCTTGCGCTCGCCCTCGGAGAGGGTGCCGAACTTGCGGGCGGTCAGGCCGGACATGCCGAGGCGGTCGAGCAGGGCCAGCGCGCGGGACTCGTCGGACTGCTCGTAGGTCTCCTGCCAGGTGACCGTCATGCCGTAGGCGGCGGTGAGGACGGTCTGCAGCACGGTCTGCTCGGCGGGCAGCTTGTCGAACATGGCGGCACCGGCCAGGCCGACCCGGGAGCGCAGCTCGAAGACGTCGACCTCGCCGAGCTTCTCGCCGAGGACGGTGACCTTGCCGGAGGTCGGGAAGAGGTACGTGGAGGCGATCTGCAGCAGGGTGGTCTTCCCGGCGCCGTTCGGGCCGAGGATGACCCAGCGCTCGCCCTCCGAGATGGACCACGAGACCTGGTCGACCAGCGCGCGCTCCTCCCGGACCACGGATACGTCCACCAGCTCCAGCACGTCGCTCATGACCTACGCCTTCCCCAAAACAGAAATACGGCCGTCGGTGCGGGCGGGCAGCCTACTCCGGCGGCCGGTGGGCACGGAGTGGGTGCGCCGCACGCGCATGGGCAAACCTACGCCACGCGGATGACCGCCGATTCCGTAGGCTGGCCGGATGCTCGCGACTCCTGCCGACAATCCGTACGAAGAGCCCCGTTCGGGACGGCTGGCCGCCTGGGGCAATGCCCTGCTGGCCGGTCTGGCGCCGCCCGACAACGCCGCCGCGGCGGTGCTGGGGAGTGACGAGAGCCACCGCGTGACCGGTCTGCCCGGGGACGGCCCGGACGAGCGGCACGGGCTCACCTGGGCGCTGGGGCGGCTCCGGGTCCTGGGTGTGAAGGGCCTGCGGCTGGCACTGCCCTCGGCCGGGCACCCGCTGGGGCTGACCGGGCCGGCGCCGTTCAACGACCGCGCGATGGCGGCCGGCGAGGCGGTGCTGGCGGTCGGGGTGCCGCTGGGGCTGGTGCCGGAGGTCGAGGTGTTCGGCCCGCCCGGGGACCGCTCGGCGACCGTGCTCTGGCGCTGCCACGAGGTGAACGACGCCCCGCCGGCCGACGTGCCCTCGCTGCACGAGGCCGAGTACGAGCTGACCGACGGGCTGCGCGAGGCGACGCTGCTGCTGACCCGGCTGGACGTCGCCGGTGCCGGTCCGGAGGCGCTGCGGGCGCTGGAGGCGTACCGGCGGCGCGGGCACGCCGAGCTGCTCGCGCCGGGCTACCCGCCGCGCGCCGTGCGGGTGCTGGAGTCGGCGCGGCAGGTCGCGGCGCTGCTGTCGATCGCGTCCGGCAGTCACGGCGCGGCGGTCAGCGCGTCCGAGATCGCGGCCCGGCAGGCGGTACTGGCGCCGCTCTGGCGGACGGCCCGCCGGGCGCAGGTCGCGGCGTACAACGCGCTGGTGGACGAGAAGGGCTGACGGCGGGGGCGGCCCGGGCTCCCGGGCCGCCCCCGCTCCTCCGCTGCCCCGCTCCCCCGCCGCCCGCTACGCGCGCGTCTCGCCGTTGCGGACGGCCCAGAGCGCGGCCTGGGTCCGGTCGGCGAGGTCCAGCTTCATCAGGATGTTGGAGACGTGCGTCTTCACGGTCTTCTCGGACAGGTGCAGGCTGCGCGCGATCTCCCGGTTGGAGCGGCCGTCGGCGATGTGCCCGAGCACCTCGCGCTCGCGCTCGGTGAGGGTGCCGCCGCGGCCCTGCGGGGCGCGCGGGCCGTCGTCGGCGAGCAGCGCCTCGGCCAGCTCCGGCTGGAGCAGCACGTGGCCGGCGTGGACCGAGCGGATCGCACCGGCCAGCGCCTCCGGGTCGACGTCCTTGTACACGTACCCGGCGGCGCCGGCCCGCAGGGCGGGGACCATCGTGCGGTGCTCGGTGAAGCTGGTGACGATCAGGATCCGGGCCCGGCTGCCCTCGTCCTTGAGCGTGCGCAGCGCCTCGATGCCGTCCACGCCGGGCATCTTGAGGTCCATCAGGACGACGTCCGGGTCGAGCGCGCGGGCCTGGTCGACGCCCTCCGCGCCGTCGGCGGCCTCGCCGACCACCTCGATGTCGTCCTGCACCTCCAGGAAGGTGCGCAGGCCCCGGCGGACCACCTGGTGGTCGTCGACGAGCAGGACGCGGATCGCGGACACGGTGTCAGGCACCGGGGACCTCCATCTCGACGACCGTTCCCCTGCCGGGGGCCGATTCCAGGGTGAGCCGGCCGCCGACGGCGGCGGCGCGGTCGCGCATCGAGGCCAGGCCGAGGTGGCGGCCGGCCCGGCGGACGGACTCGGGGTCGAAGCCCCGGCCGTTGTCGCTGACCCGCAGCACGGCGCCGCGGCCCGAGGTGCCCGCCAGGGTGACGGTGACGCGGCGGGCGTCGGAGTGGCGCAGCGCGTTGTGCAGGGCCTCCTGGGCGACCCGCAGCACGGCCGCCTCCTGGGCGGGCGGCAGGGCGCGCACGCCGTCGGCGGCGAAGGCGATGTCGGCGCCGTGGGCGCGGTCGAGGACCTGCACCTGGGAGGCGAGGGTGGCGGAGAGGCCGTCCTCCTCCAGGGCGGCGGGGCGCAGTTCGACGACGACGGCGCGCAGTTCGTCGGCGGCCTCGGCGGCGAGCCGGGCGACCTCGGCGAGTTCGGCGCGGGCGCGGGCCGGGTCGCGGTCGACCAGTTTGGCGGCGGCCTTGGCGGTGAGGCGCAGCGAGAAGAGCTTCTGCGAGACGGCGTCGTGCAGGTCGTGGGCGATCCGGGCGCGCTCGCCGGCCAGGGTGAGTTCGCGGCTGCGCTCGTAGAGGCGGGCGTTGTAGAGGGCGAGGGCCGCGTGTGCGGCGAGTATCCGCAGCAGCTCCTCGTCGTGGTCGGTGAAGCCGCCGCCGCCCTGCTTGTTGGCGAGGTAGATGACGCCGAGGACCTCGGGTTCGTCGTCGGCGTGGTCGGTGTCGACGATGGGCATGCCGAGGAAGGCGCCGAGCTGGGGGTGGGCGGAGGGCCAGCCGCCGAAGGCGGGGGCCTGCCGGACGTCGGCGAGCCGGATCGGGCCGGTCTCGTGGAGCATCGCGGCGAGGACGCCGTGCTGGCGGGGCAGCGGGCCGATGGCCTTCCACTGCTCGTCGGTGACGCCGTCGACGACGAACTGGGCGAAGCCGCCGTGGTCGTCGGGGACGCCGAGGGCCGCGTACTCGGCGCCGAGCAGTCGGCGGGCGGAGGCGGTGATCCGGCGCAGGACCTCGCGGACCTCCAGGTGGCGGCTCATCCCGAGCAGGGCCTGGCTGACGGCCTCGATACCGGCGAGGCAGGGCTCGCAGGCGGGCAGGGTGCCGTCCGGCGGCGGGCCGACCGGGATGCGGTCGACGGGCAGCAGGCCGGCGTGCCGGTGGTCGCTGGGCACGGTGGGCATACCGCCAACCTACCGCCGCCCGCGGGGCGGTCGCGTCGGTCCGGGGCAGGGCCGGTCCCGGGTCCGGAGACCTAGGCCTTCCTCCGGGGCCGGGTCACGGGGCCGACGGGCGGGGCCGGCGCTCGGGGCCGGCGTGCGGGGCGGCGAACGCGGGGGAAACAACGGGGGAAGCCTCGGCCGGACACCGGCGGCCGCCGCTCCGGGCGGCGAGGCCGCCGGACGGCGGAACGCCGAGGGGCGGCCCTCCCCGGTGGGGTGGGCCGCCCCTGGGCGGCGCTCAGGCGGTGAGCGCTCAGGCGGTGAGCGGTCGGGCGGTGAGCGGTGCGGCGGTGAGCGGCGCGGCCGGTGCGGAAGGGGGTCAGCCCTTCTGCATGACCTCGGGCTCGTGGCGGCGCTGGAGGCGGGTCACGACGACGCCGATGACGACCGACATCGCGATCAGCACGCCGGCGTCCAGCCAGAACTGGCCGGCGTTGTGGCCCCAGAGCGCGTCGTACTCGGGGTTCTGGAAGTCCTTGTTCCAGGGGCCGAGCAGGTGCGAGAGGTCGAGCGTGGTGGCGACCATGCCGGTACCCCAGCGGGCGGGCATCAGCCAGGCGAACTGCTCCAGGCCGGGCTTGGAGAAGATCTGGAAGAGGCAGCCGGTGAAGACGACCTGGATGATCGCGAACATGACCAGCAGCGGCATGGTCTTCTCGGCGGTCTTGACCAGGGCCGAGATCGCCAGGCCGAACATCATCGACGCGAAGCTCAGCAGGATCAGGCCGAGGCTCATCTCGATGATGGGCAGGTCCTTGACGACCAGGCCGTGCTCGGGCAGCTTGCGCGGCAGGAAGCCGACCGCCGAGATGATCGCGCCCTGGATCACGCTGAAGAAGCCCAGCACGATGATCTTGGACATCATGTACGCCGAGCGGGAGAGCCCGGTGGCCCGTTCCCGTTCGTAGATCGCCCGTTCCTTGATCAGCTCGCGGACCGAGTTGGCCGCCCCGGAGAAGCACGCCCCGATCGCCAGGATCAGCATGATCGTCGCCGCGCCGCTGTTCAGGCCGAGCTGCGACTTGGGGTTCGGGGCCAGACCGGGTTCGTTCGGGATCAGCACGCTGACCGCGCCGAGCACCGCGGGCAGCAGCACCGACAGGGCCAGGAAGCCCCGGTCCGAGGCGAGCACCGAGGCGTAGCGGCGGATCAGCGTCCACAGCTGCGAGCCCCAGCTCTGCGGCTTCGGCGGGCGGACCGCCTCCTGGACGATCGGCGCCGACTGCACGGCGCCGGACTCCACGTCCGCCGAGTACTGCTGGTAGTGCACCGAACCGCGGTAGCGCCCGGCCCAGTCGTGGTCCGGGTAGTTCTCGAAGGCCTGGAAGACGTCGGCCCAGGTCTCGTACCCGAAGAAGTGCAGCGCCTCGTCCGGCGGACCGAAGTAGGCCACCGAACCGCCCGGCGCCATCACCAGCAGCCGGTCGCAGAGCGCCAGCTCCGCCACCGAGTGGGTCACGACCAGGATGGTGCGGCCGTCGTCGGCGAGACCGCGCAGCATCTGCATGACCTCGCGGTCCATGCCCGGGTCGAGGCCCGAGGTGGGCTCGTCCAGGAAGATCAGCGACGGCTTGGTGAGCAGCTCCAGCGCGACCGAGACGCGCTTCTGCTGGCCGCCGGAGAGCGCGGTGATCCGGTTGTCGGCACGCTTGTCCAGGCGCAGCTCGTAGAGCACCTCGTCGATCCGGGCCTCGCGCTCGCGCGGCTCGGTGTCGCCGGGGAAGCGCAGCCGGGCCGCGTACTTGAGGCCGGTGCGGACGGTCAGCTCCTTGTGCAGGATCTCCGACTGCGGCACCAGGCCGATCCGCGAACGCAGCTCGGCGAACTGCTTGTACAGGTTGCGGCCGTCGTAGAGGACGTCGCCGCGGTCGGCCGGGCGGTAGCCGGTGAGGGCGCGCAGCAGGGTCGACTTGCCGGAGCCCGACGGGCCGATGACGGCCACCAGGGACTTCTCCGGGACGCCGAAGCTGACGTCGTTGAGCAGGACCTTCTTGCCGCCCTTGAAGTCGACCTCGACGGTCAGGTGGCGGGCGGAGAAGGAGACGGCGCCGGTGTCGACGAACTCCTGGAGCTGGTCGCCGACCAGCACGAAGCTGGAGTGGCCGACCGTCAGGCGGTCCTGCGGGCCGATCAGCTGGCGCTCGACCCGCAGACCGTTGAGGAAGATGCCGTTGTGGCTGCCCAGGTCGACGATCTCGTACCGGCCGTCGGGCAGCTGGCGCAGCTCGGCGTGGTGGCGGGAGACCTGGAGGTCGGAGACCACGATGTCGTTGTCGAGCGCGCGGCCGATCCGGATGGTGTTCATGCCGGCGGTCAGGTTGCGGATGACCGTCGGCTGCGGGCCGCCGGGCCCCTCGTGCGGCGCGGCCCCCTGCTGGGGGACGCCCTGCTGGTGCGGGAAGCCCTGCTGCGCCGGGTACGGCTGCTGCGCCTGCTGCTGCGGGTAGGGCTGCTGCTGGCCGGGCCACTGGGGCTGGCCCTGCTGCGGGTACGGCTGCTGGGCCGCCGGGGCCTGCTGGGCCCACGGCTGCTGCGCCTGCGGCTGGGCGGCCTGGGCCTGCGGGGCGGCGCTGCGGCTGGTGGCGGCCTCGTGCCAGGCCGGGGCCTGGGCGGCGGCCTGGGCCGGCGCGGAGAAGGCGAGCCGGGGGCCGTTCTCGGCGTTGCCGAGGTTGACCGCGGCGCCCGGGAAGAGCGCGGCCTGCATGGTGCGGGCCCCGCCGGTCCAGGTGCCGTTGGTACTCCCGTGGTCGTCCAGCTGCCAGCCCGTCCCGTTGAAGGAGATGGTGGCGTGGTGCCAGGACACCCGCGCGTCGTCGAACGGGAAGTCCGACTGCGGGTTGCGACCGATGGTGTAGGACCGCCCCGGCTCCAGAGTCCGCTGCTGTCCGTTGATCTCGATGACGAGTTGCGGCACTGCGCGCCTGCCCCGCTCTCTCGGTTCCCCCGATGGTGCGCCCCGTCCCGGGGCGAAATGATCGTGAATCTGACGGGGGAATCATTCCAGCCCGTCGGCCGTCGGTGAAAGTCGACCCCGGTGACTGTGACCAGGCGGCAACGATTCGCGGACGGCCCCCGAACCGTGCGTCCACGGCCCGTACGCGGCGTGCGCGCAGTACCCGCGCGACGTCCACCCGGCGCGTCCACGGCACGCCCGCACCGCGTCCCGGGGCGCACCGGGGCCGCACCGGGGCACCGCCCCGGCCGGGCCTCGGCCGTCCCCCGGCCGTCCCCCGGCCCGGCCCGCCGCGGCTCCCGTCCGCGCCGCGCCGCCGGTGCGTCCACGACGCGGACGGGTGCCGTGGCCCCCTCGGGCGGCGGGTAGCGTGGGAGGCACCATGAACGCATCGCCCTTGGCCGCCGAGCCGTTCCCCGCCCCGCAGCCCCGGACCGAGGACGAGCGCACCCTGCTCGTCAAGGTGTTCGGCAAGGACCGCCCCGGCATCACCGCCGGCCTCTTCGCCACCCTGGCCGGGTTCGGCGTCGACGTCATCGACATCGAGCAGGTGGTGACCCGTGGCCGGATAACGCTCTGCGCCCTGGTCACCCCGCCCGGCGCGCCCGGCGCCGAGGGCGGGCTGCGGTCCGTCGTGCACCGCTGGGCCGAGGAGCAGAAGCTCCAGGCCGAGATCATCTCCGGCATCGGCGACAACCGGCCGCGCCGCGAGGGCCGGTCCCACGTCACCGTCCTGGGCCACCCGCTGACCGCCGCCGCCGTCTCCGCGCTCACCTCCCGGATCACCGCCGCCGGCGGCAACATCGACCGCGTCTTCCGGCTCGCCAAGTACCCGGTGACCGCCGTCGAGCTGGCCGTCTCGGGTGTGGCCACCGACCGGCTGCGCGCCGAGCTGGCCCAGGAGGCGGCCACCCAGCGGGTGGACGTCGCCGTGGTGGCGGCCGGGCTGGAGCGGCGGGCCAAGCGGCTGGTGGTCATGGACGTCGACTCGACGCTGATCCAGGACGAGGTGATCGAGCTGTTCGCCGCCCACGCGGGCTGCGAGCAGGAGGTCGCCGAGGTGACGGCGGCGGCGATGCGCGGCGAGCTGGACTTCGCCGAGTCGCTGCGCGCCCGGGTGGCCCTGCTGGCCGGCCTGGACGCCGGGGTGACCGAGAAGGTGCGCGCGGAGGTCCGGTTCACGCCGGGGGCGCGCACCCTGATCCGGACGCTCCAGCGACTGGGCTACCAGGTCGCGGTGGTCTCCGGCGGGTTCACCCAGGTCACCGACCACCTGGTGGAGCAGCTGGGGCTGGACTACGCGGCGGCCAACACCCTGGAGGTGGAGGACGGCAGGTTCACCGGCCGGGTGGTCGGCGACATCGTCGACCGGGCGGGGAAGGCCCGCTGGCTGGCCCGGTTCGCCGAGCAGGCCAAGGTGCCGCTGTCCCAGACGGTGGCGATCGGCGACGGCGCCAACGACCTCGACATGCTGAACGCGGCCGGGCTGGGCGTGGCGTTCAACGCCAAGCCGGTGGTCCGGGAGGCGGCGGACACCGCGGTGAACGTGCCGTTCCTGGACACCGTGCTGTACCTGCTCGGGATCACCCGCGAGGAGGTCGAGGCGGCCGACGTCCTGGACGGCCTGCCGACCGACTAGCCCGCGCGGCCACGGGGGCCGTACGCGCAGCGGCCCGTACGCGTAGGAACAGGAAGGGGCGCGCGGACATGGTCCGCGCGCCCCTTCCTGCATCCGTCGGCTCAGTCCTGGGGCGTGTAGTACGAGACCAGGGCGGCCACGCCCGGCTCGACGTTCTTCCAGGAGCCGCTGAAGCTGAGCACCGCGACGGCGGCCGTCGGGAAGCCCCCGAGCCGCAGCCGCTCCAGCGCGTCGCGGTCGCCCTCGTCGCCGGCCAGCACCTGGGTCAGGCCGAGCACGCCGGGGTTGTGGCCGACCAGCACCAGGTCGGCGTGGTCCTCCGGGGTTTCCTGGAGGACGGCGATGATCTCGCCGGGACTGGCCTCGTAGACCCGGTCCTCGTACACCGTCCTGCGGGAGCGCTTGGGCAGCTCGTGGGCGGCGAGCTTCCACGTCTCGCGGGTGCGCAGGGCGGTGGAGCAGAGCACGTAGTCGGGGTTGATGCCGGAATCGGCGAGCCAGCGTCCGGCCTCGGGGGCCTGGTGGCGGCCCCGGTCGGCCAGCGGCCGCTCGTGGTCGTCGACGCCGTTCGGCCAGTCGGCCTTGGCGTGGCGGAGAACGATGATCCTGCGGGGCGTGTCGGCGCTCATACCCAGCAAGCTTGGCAGAAAAGCCGCGCGGGAGCGCGGCGCTGCCGGATGCCGCCACCCTCAGGGGTGGGGAGTGCCATCATGCGTGGTTCACCCGGACGTGGCCGGGGCGTCAGCCCAGGTTGCGGGCGACGATCGCCACGATCGCCAGGAGCACGACGATGCCGCCGATCACGGCGGCGAGCTGGCCCAGCTTCTTGTGGCCGTCGGTGGGGTTCGGGTCGAGTACGGGCATGACCGGATTCTCCCACCCCGGACGCGTCCGCCCGCCACCGGCCCCACGCCGGCGGACGCACGGGCCGCGGGCGGCGCACCCGGGCGGCGGGCCCGGACCGCCCGGGCGGGTCCCGCCCGTGGCCGGCCGGGGCACGGAAAGCCCCGGACCGGCCGCTCAGGCCCCCGACCGCTCAGAGCCCCGACCGCTCGGATCCCGGCCGCTCAGGTCCCGGCCGGGACCGCCGGCAGGACCGCCTCGTCCTCGATGTGCCGGGCCCGCGCGGCCCGCAGGCCGAACAGCATCTGCGGCACCAGCAGCAGCGCCAGGAAGCCCAGCGGCAGGTACCACTCGCCGGTGGCCTGGTAGAGCCGGCCGATCAGGATCGGCCCGGGGATCGAGATCAGGTAGCCGACGCCCTGGGCGAAGGCGGAGAGCTGGGCCACGCCGCCGGCCGACCGGGCGCGCAGCCCGATCATGGTCAGCACCAGCGGGAACGCGCAGTTGGAGAGGCCGACCAAAACCGCCCACACCCACGGCGCGGCGGACGGGGAGAGCGCCAGCCCGGAGTACCCGGCGATGCCGAACGCGGCCAGGACCACCACGAAGAGCCGCTGGTCGCCGCGGCGGGCGGCCAGGTTCGGCAGGACGAAGGAGACCGGCACGCCGATCACCATGGTCAGCGCCAGCAGCACGCCCGAGGTGCCCTCGGAGACGCCGGCGTCCTGGAAGATCGTCGGCAGCCAGCCCATCACCACGTACGCGCCGGTGGCCTGGCAGCCGAAGAAGCAGGCCAGCGCCCAGGCGGTGCGGCTGCGGGTGATCGGCAGCTTCACCGCCGCCCCGGCGGCGGCCTGTCCGCCGGCCTCCCGCCGCCGGGACACCAGGACGGGCAGCCAGAGCAGCAGGGCGACCGCGCCGAGCGCGGCCCAGACCCCCAGGCCGAACCGCCAGTCACCGCCGAGCGCGCTGGTCAGCGGCACGGTGACGGCGGCGGCGAGCGCGGTGCCGGCCGACAGCGCCATCGAGTAGAGGCCGATCATCGGCCCGACCCTGTCCGGGAAGTAGCGCTTGATCACCACCGGGATCAGCACGTTGGCGACCGCGACGCCGGCCAGCGCCAGCGCGGTGAGCAGCAGGAAGACCGCGGTGCCGCCGGCGAAGGAGCGGGCCAGCACCCCGGCGGTGATCGCGCCGAGCCCGGCGGTGACCACCGCGACGGGGCCGAACCGGCGGGCCAGTCCGGGTGCGGCGAAGCCGAACAGGGCGAAGCAGAGCGAGGGGACGGCGGTGAGCAGGCCGGCCACCGTCGGGTTCATCCCGAGGTCGGCCCGGACCTGGTCGAGCAGCGGCCCGAGGCTGGTCACCACCGGACGGAGGTTGAAGGCGGCGGCGGCGATCGCGACGGCGAAGAGCCAGCCGAGGTGGCTGCGGCGGGGCGGGGCGGACCGCTCGGCCTGCGGTCGGGTCCCGGCACGGGGGGAGGCGGCGGTGTCTGCTGCGGACGACATGCGGGCCATCATAGAATGATGGGATGAATTAGCGCACCCCTGAGTTGGCATGATGGCCCGACCCACCCGACCCCAAGGAGTCCCCCGTGGCGCTGTCCTCGCCGAGGCGCACCCCGCTGTCCGACCAGGTGATCTCCCAGTTGCGGGCCCAGATCACCTCCGGCGAGTGGCCCGTCGGCTCCCGCATCCCCACCGAGGCCGCCCTGGTCGACCAGTTGGGTGTGGCGCGGAACACGGTCCGCGAGGCCGTCCGGGCCCTCGCGCACAACGGGCTGCTCGACATCCGCCAGGGCTCCGGCACCTACGTCCTCGCCACCAGCGAGCTCGCCGGCGTCATGCACCGCCGCTTCGCCGACGCCGACCAGGCCCAGGTCGCCGAACTGCGGGTCACCCTGGAGACCTCCGCCGCCGGCCTCGCCGCCACCCGCCGCACCGACCGCGACCTCGTCCTCCTCGACGCCGCCCTGGCCCGCCGCGAGGACGCCTGGCGCTCCGGCGACGCCGAGGACTTCATCCAGGCCGACGCCGCCTTCCACCAGGCCGTCGTCGCCGCCGCCCACAACGACGTCCTCGCCGCCGTCTACGCCGACCTCGGCGAGGTCACCCGCGCCCACCTGCGCCACGACGTCGGCCCCGAACTCATCGCCGAGCGCTACCTCGGCCACGACAAGATCGTCGACGCCATCCGCGCCCGCGACCCCCAGCGCGCCTCCCACGAGGCCGGCCGCGCCATCGGCGCCTGCGCCGACCGCCAGCAGGCCTGACCGGGCCGCGACCCCGAACCACCCACCCACCCACCCACCGCAGCGTCAACACCCTGCCGCACCGTCAACACCGCGCGCGCAAAACGCCGTTGCCGCACCCCGCTCGCGCCGGGGGGCGGTCCTCCGCATGCTAACGTCCCGTGACGATTCGAGGACGGCCGGTGCCCGGCCGGGATGTGCTCACGGCAGGGAGTGGCGATGGCGGATCCGGACCCGGCACCCGGCGCGGGCCCCGTCGGAACGGGGCCGCCCACCGCACGCCCCGGCGGCACCGGACCGCTCACCGCGGGACCGGCCGGAACCGGCCCCGTCCGCCCGGGAGCGACCGGCCCCGGAACACCCGGCCCGGTTCCGGGACCGGCCGGCGGGGCCCCGACCAAGGTGTCGCCCCGGGCACTCGACAAGGCCGCCACCGCGCTCGGCGGCATCGCCGACGACAGCACCGCGGCCGGGCGGGCGGCCGACGAGTCGACCGCGGCGGCCGCGACGAAGCTCAGCGGGTGGGACACCGCCGCCGCCCTGCGCGCGGCACTCCGCGAATGGCACGAGCAGGTGTCGCAGCTGAACGGCCGGCTCAACCAGGAGGCCGGGATGATGCGGCAGACCCACACCAACTACCTGGACGTCGAGCACGGCATCGCCGCCACGTTCACGGGCGGGGCGTGAGCGTGCTCGGCTTCGAGGACGTCATGAACGCGGACCCGTCCGCCATGGCGAAGGCCGCCGCCGACTGGGCCGAGATGGCGCACAGGTACCGGCTCGTCCGGCACCGGCTGGAGAACGAGGTGCTCTCCGTCACCGGCGGCGGCCTCTGGCTGGGCTCCACCGCCCACGCCGCCGACCGGCACGTCGACCGCACCCGGCAGCAGGCCGCCGACGCGCAGACCGAGGCCGCGGCCGTCGCCTCGGTCATCGCCGACGCGAGGAACGACTTCGAGGCGGCGCGGCAGAAGCTGAGGCGGACCGTCGCGGAGGCCGGGGCCGACGGCATGCGGGTCACCGGGACCGGCACCGTCGTGCCCGAGGCCGCGGCCCCCGGCCCGGCGGACCCGGCCGCCCGCCACCACGGGCCGGACCACCGGCGCGAGCGCGACGAGGCGGCGGCCCGGTGGGCGCAGCGGATCAGGGCCCACCTGGAGGAGGCGACCGCCGCCGACGGCCGGGCCGCCCTCAGGCTCCGCCGCGCCGCCGGGGTCGGCGACTTCGTGAACGAGTTCAACGGGCAGGCCCTCGGCGGCGGGGACGAGGCGGACGGCAGCCGCGCCGCCGAACTCGCCGCACGCCTCAAGGACGGCAGGACACTCTCCCCCGAGGAGCTCGCCGAACTCGGCGACCTGATGAAGTCCGGTGCCGGGAGCCCGGTGTACGGCCGGACCCTGCTCGCCGCCCTCGGGGCCGGGGGGACCCTGCGGCTCGCCGACGAGCTGGACCTGCGGATCAACGACCGCGGCGGCAGGCACAAGGACGCGTACGCCGGGTTGCGGACCGGCCTCGCCGACACCGTCGCCGCCGCCACCCGCGACACCGGCACCCGGTTCTACCGGGACTTCCGCGCCGGCCTCCGGGAGGCGGGCACCAGGAGCACCGACGAGCGGGGCCCGGCGCCCGTCCACGGCTACCAGGTGCTCGCCACGCTGCTGCGGGAGGGCGGCGCCGAGTACGGCGCCCGGTTCCTGGACGACCTCGGCACCGACGTCCTCGCGGCCGAGCGCCGGGACCGCCCCTGGCCGCTCCACCAGTTCGACGGCCCGCGCCCGGGCCTGGTGCACGACCCGGTGGACGGCGTGCTCGCGCTGATGGGCCGCAACCCCGGGGCCGCCGCCCTGTTCCTCGACCCGGAGCGCCCCGGGGCGGAGGACCGCCTCGGCTACCTGCTGCGCGAGCGCGCCTGGCCCACCAGCTACGTCACCACCCTGGTCGGCCCGCCGATGCGGGACACCAGCACCCACCGGACCGGCCTCGCCGCCGCCCTGGAGGCCGCCGCCACCGGCGACCCCGCCGGCCGGGCCGGTCACGACGGCGGCCCGCACACCCCGGTGCAGGCGCGCGTCATGCAGGGCGCGATCGACGCCCTGGACGCCGACGGCAGGGGCAGCGAGGTCCACCGGGACCTGCGCGTACCGCTGGCGAACGCGCTGTCCGACTACGCGCACGACACCCACCTGATCCTCGGCGAGCACGTCTCGACCGCCGGGCACGACGGCGCCTGGGAGAAGGACGGCGCCGGCCGGCTCGGCGGGAGCGCCGACCACGTCGTCCGGGTGATGCGCGGCGCCTCCGGGGACCCGGAGGCGTACGCCGCGCTCTACGGAGCCGAACGGGCCGTGGCCGCCGAGGCGCTGGCGGCGATCCCGCCCGGTCCGCGGGACGACGCGGAGGACCGGCAGATCCCCGCCCGGCAGATCGGCACCGCGCTCGGGGCCTTCGACGCCATCCGGTCGGACGTCGTCCTGGACGAGAAGGACGACCGGATGGAGTGGGCCGAGCGGACCGGCGGGTTCGCCTCCGTGGTGGGCGGCACCGCGACCGGCTTCGTCCCGGAGATCGGGGACGTGGCGGGCGCCATCGTCGACGCCGGCATCGGCGAGTGGGCGGAGAACGTCAGGGAGGACGCCCGGCACGCGGGCGACACCCGCTCCGCCGACGCCCACCACGCCGCCCTGACCCAGAGCAAGGCCATGGCGGCGGGCTGGGCCGAGGCCGGGCACGCGGACGAGAGGGCGGGCAACCTGGTCGCGGCCGAACTCGGGACCGGCCACACCACCGGCCACGCGAACGCCATGAGCGCCCTCGGGCGGAACGGCCAGCCGTGAGCCCCGCCCCGCGCAGACGCCGCTGCCCGGCCCCGCCGCGTGAGCGGGGGCCGGGCAGCGGCGTACGGGTGCGTCAGGCGCCGATGGCGTGCAGACCGCCGTCCACGTGGACGATCTCGCCGGTGGTCTTCGGGAACCAGTCCGACAGCAGGGCGACGACGCCGCGGCCGGCCGGCTCCGGGTCGCTGACGTCCCACTTCAGCGGCGAGCGGTTGTCCCAGGTGGCGGCCAGGTCGCCGAAGCCGGGGATGGACTTGGCGGCCATCGAGCCGATCGGGCCGGCCGAGACCAGGTTGACGCGGATGTCGCGCGGGCCGAGGTCGCGGGCCAGGTAGCGGGAGGTGGCCTCCAGCGCGGCCTTGGCCGGGCCCATCCAGTCGTACTTCGGCCAGGCGAACTGGGCGTCGAAGGTGAGGCCGACGACCGAGCCGCCGTCCTGCATCAGCGGCAGCAGCGCCATGGTGAGCGACTTCAGCGAGAACGCCGAGACGTGCATGGCGGTCGCCACGGACTCCCACGGCGTGTTGAGGAAGTTGCCGCCCAGGGCGTCCTGCGGGGCGAAGCCGATCGAGTGGACGATGCCGTCCAGGCTCGGCAGGTGCTCGCGGACCTGGTCGGCGATGCCGGCCAGCTGCTCCTCGCTGGAGACGTCCAGCTCCAGGACCTTCACCGGGTTCGGCAGCTTCTTGGCGATGCGCTCGGTCAGGCTCGGCCGCGGGAAGGCGGTGAGGATGACCTCGGCGCCCTGCTCCTGGGCCAGCCTGGCCGTGTGGAACGCGATGGAGGACTCCATCAGCACACCGGTGACCAGGATCCGCTTGCCCTCAAGGATTCCGCTCATGTCAGTGACCCATGCCCAATCCGCCGTCGACGGGAATGACGGCTCCGGTGATGTACGCGGCCTCGTCCGAACCGAGGAACCGCACGGTGGAAGCGACCTCGGCGGGCGCCGCGTAGCGGCCCAGCGGCACGCCGGCGACGATCTCCGCGCGGCGCTCGTCGCTGAGCACCGCGGTCATGTCGGTGTCCACGAAGCCGGGGGCGACCACGTTGACGGTGATGTTGCGCGGCCCGAGCTCACGCGCGAGCGAGCGGGCGAATCCGACCAGACCGGCCTTGGAGGCGGCGTAGTTGGACTGGCCGGGGGAACCGGAGAGACCGACCACCGAGGAGATCAGCACGATGCGGCCCTTGCGGGCGCGCATCATCAGCCGGGAGGCGCGCTTGACCACGCGGAACGTGCCGGTGAGGTTGGTGTCCAGGACCGACGTGAAGTCCTCCTCCGACATGCGCAGCAGCAGCGTGTCGTGGGTGATCCCGGCGTTGGCGACCAGGACCTCGACCGCGCCGTGCGCGCCCTCGACCGCGGTCAGCGCCGCGTCGACCTGGGCGGTGTCGGTGATGTCGCAGCGGACCGCGAGCACGTCGTACTTGGCCAGCTGCTCGGGCACCTCTCCCGACCGGCTGGTGATGGCGACCTTGTCGCCAGCCTCGGCGAAGGCCAGGGCGATCGCGAGGCCGATGCCCCGGTTACCTCCGGTGACGAGAACCGAGCGGCTCAACGATCCACCTCTCTCCGTGGTGTGCGTACGTCGTGATGTCCGCGTACGTCGCAATCATGTACGCGGTGTGACGCTATCGGTCGGCCCGGCACGGCGGCGAATCGGTCTCCCACAGCGCCTCACCAAAGGAACTGTCGGTACCCGACAATCCGTGCCATGCCATTTTCGCCCGGTCCACCCGCAGGTCCGGGCCGGATTGTGGTGTCCGGTGCGTCCCGGCCCGGGAACCCCGCGACGGGGTGAACCCGTTGCCCCCGTGGTGTGGCACGAGCCGGGGCCGCCGCACCGCAGACGCCGGACAAGGCCCCGGCGACGAGCGGAGGCAGAGCGCGGATGAGCGAGGCACAGCCGGGGAGCACCCACCGGCGCGGACGACTGCTGGCCCTGACCGCCCTGGCGGCCGGGGCGGGAGCGGTGGCCTGGGCGCTGCGCGACCTTCCGGCCGCGTTCGGCCGGCGGCCGGACGGCGAGCGGGAGGAGCGGCTGCGCAACTCGCCGCAGTACCGCGACGGCGTCTTCCACAACGCGCCCTCCGAGCTGGCCAGGCCGGCCGGCGCGCCGTCCGTCGACCGGGACACCGTGCGCCGGATGCTGTTCCAGCGCGAGGGCCGGACGCCGCGCCGCCCGGTGCCGACCGTCCGCCCGGCCGGCGGCGCCGGCCCGGCCGCCGAGGGCGTCGCGATCACCTGGTACGGACACGCCTCGGCGCTGGTCGAGGTCGAGGGGTCGAGGGTGCTGCTCGACCCGATCTGGAGCGAGCGCTGCTCCCCCGCCGCCCAGGTGGGCCCGCGCCGGCTGCACCCGGTGCCGGTGGAGCTGGAGGAGCTGCCGCAGGTCGACGCGGTGCTGATCTCCCACGACCACTACGACCACCTGGACATGGCGACCGTCCGCCGGCTGGTCCGCAGCCAGTCCGCGCCGTTCGCGGTGCCGCTCGGCATCGGCGCCCACCTGCGCCGCTGGGGGGTGCCGGAGCACCGGATCATCGAGCTGGACTGGGACGAGACCTGCACGCTCGGCGAGCTGACCCTCACGCTGACCGCCGCCCACCACTTCTCCGGGCGCGGGCTGACCCGCAACACCACCCTCTGGGGTTCCTGGGTGGTCGCCGGGCCGACCCGCCGGGTCTTCTACACCGGCGACTCCGGCTACTTCGAGGGCTACCGGCGGATCGGCGCCGAGCACGGCCCGTTCGACGCCGCGCTGGTCCAGGTCGGCGCCTACGACCCGGCCTGGGCGGACATCCACATGACCCCGGAGGACGCCGTCCTCGCCCACCGCGAGCTGGACGCGGACCTGCTGGTGCCGGTCCACTGGTGCACCTTCAACCTGGGCCTGCACCCGTGGGCCGAACCGATCGAGCGGCTGCTGGTCGAGGCGAAGGAGCAGGGCGTGCGGCTCGCGGTGCCGCGCCCGGGCGAGCGGGTGGACGTCGACAACCCGCCGGAGCTGGACGGCTGGTGGGAGGCGGTCGGGTAGCGCACGCCGGACCGGGCCTCGGACCGGGCGGCGGGCGGCACGGTCGGTGACGCGGCCGGTACCGCGTGTCCCGGGGGAAATGCGCTGGCCGAAACCACTTTGACGGGAAATGATGCCGTGCGGGTACCCCTGTGTCCCGGGGTACCCGCACCGCCCTTCCCGCCCCCCGACCAGGGAGCCCGATTGCCTCCGCTGCCCCCGACCAGCAGTTCCGGCGCCCCGCGCGCCGTCGACCCGCTCTTCCTCGGCTACCCGCTGCGCACCCTCGCCGACGCCGCGCTCGACCGTGCCCGCCGACTCGGCGCCTCGCACGCCGACTTCCGCCTGGAGCGGGTCCGCAGCGCCTCGTGGCGGCTGCGCGACGCCCGCCCGGCGGGCACCTCCGACAGCGTCCGGCTCGGCTTCGCCGTCCGGGTGCTGCTGGACGGCGCCTGGGGCTTCGCCGCCGGGGTCGACCTCACCCCGGAGGCGGCCGCGCACGTCGCCGAGCAGGCCGTCGCGGTGGCCCGGCTCTCCAGCGGGATCAGCCGCGCGGCCGGGTCGGCCGAGCGGGTCGAGCTGGCCGACGAGCCGGTGTACCCGGACGCCACCTGGGTCTCCGCGTACGACGTGAACCCCTTCGAGGTGCCGGACACCGAGAAGACGGCGCTGCTCGCCGACTGGAGCTCCCGGCTGCTGGCCGCCGACGGCGTCTCGCACGTCCTGGCCACCCTGCTGACCGTCCAGGAGAACAAGTTCTACGCGGACACCGCGGGCACCGTCACCACCCAGCAGCGGATCCGCCTGCACCCGGTGGTGGAGGCCACCTCGGTGGACGAGCGCACCGGCGCCTTCGACTCGATGCGCACCCTGGCCCCGCCGGTCGGACGCGGCTTCGAGTACCTGACCGGCACCGGCTGGGACTGGGACGCCGAACTGGCCGCCCTGCCGGTCCTGCTGGCCGAGAAGATGAAGGCGCCGGGCGTCGAGCCGGGCCGCTACGACCTGGTCATCGACCCGTCCAACCTCTGGCTGACCATCCACGAGTCGATCGGCCACGCCACCGAGCTGGACCGCGCGCTCGGCTACGAGGCCGCGTACGCCGGCACCTCCTTCGCCACCTTCGACAAGCTCGGCTCGCTGCAGTACGGCTCCGAGCTGATGCACGTCACCGGCGACCGCACCGCCGAGCACGGCCTCTCCACCATCGGCTACGACGACGAGGGCGTCGCCACGCAGTCCTGGGACCTGGTGAAGGACGGCGTCCTGACCGGCTACCAGCTCGACCGCGGCATGGCGAAGCTGAAGGGCTTCGAGCGGTCCAACGGCTGCGCCTTCGCGGACTCGCCCGCGCACGTCCCGGTCCAGCGGATGGCCAACGTCTCCCTGCAGCCGGTCGCGGACGGCCCGTCCACCGAGGGCCTGTTCGCGGGCGTCGAGAACGGCCTGTACATCGTCGGGGACCGGTCCTGGTCGATCGACATGCAGCGGTACAACTTCCAGTTCACGGGGCAGCGCGCGTACGCCATCCGGAACGGCGAACTCGCCGGCCAGGTCAAGGACTTCGCCTACCAGGCGACCACCACCGACTTCTGGGGCTCGATGGCGGCCGTCGGCGGACCGCAGACCTACGTCCTGGGCGGCGCGTTCAACTGCGGCAAGGCGCAGCCCGGACAGGTCGCGGCGGTCAGCCACGGCTGCCCCTCGGCCCTGTTCCGGAACGTCAACGTGCTCAACACCCAGCAGGAGGCGGGTCACTGATGACCGCGATGCAGCCCCACGAACTCGTCGAGCTGGCGCTCGGCCTCTCCCGCGCCGACGGCTGCGTGGTGATCGCCGACGAGGAGTCCACCGCCAACCTCCGCTGGGCGGGCAACGCGCTCACCACCAACGGCGTCACCCGGGGCCGCCGGCTCACCGTGATCGCCACCGTGGCCGGTGCCGAGGGCACCGCCTCCGGCGTGGTCTCCCGCGAGGCCGTCACGCCGGACGACGTGGCCGGCCTGGTCCGGGCCGCCGAGGACGCCGCCCGGGCGGCCGGGCCCGCCGAGGACGCCCGGCCGCTGGTCGCGGCCGCCGAGCAGAAGGCGTCACCGGACTTCACCGAGCCGCCGGCGGAGACCTCGATCGCGGTCTTCGAGGAGTTCGCACCCGCCCTCGGCGCGGCCTTCGCCCGGGCCGCCGCGCAGGGCGAGCTGCTGTACGGCTTCGCCCGGCACGAGCTGGTCTCCAGCTACCTGGGCACCTCCACCGGCCTGCGGCTGCGCCACGACCAGCCGACCGGCACGGTCGACCTGAACGCCAAGACCGCCGACCTGTCGGGCTCCGCCTGGGCGGGCGCCGCCACCCGGGACTTCTCGGACGTGGACGTCACCGCCCTGCACGCCGGGCTGACCACCCGGCTCGGCTGGGGCGCGCGGCGGATCGACCTGCCGGCCGGCCGGTACGAGACGCTGCTGCCGCCCTCCGCCGTCGCCGACCTGATGGTGTACCTGAGCTGGTCCACCGGCGGCCGGGACGCCTTCGAGGGCCGGACGGTCTTCTCCAGGCCCGGCGGCGGCACCCGGATCGGCGACGAGCTCAGCGCCCTGCCGCTGACCCTGCGCTCCGACCCGGCCGAGCCCGGCCTGGAGGCCGCGCCGTTCGTGCTGGCGCACGCCACCGAGGACGAGTCCTCGGTCTTCGACAACGGCCTGCCGCTGTCCGCGACCGAGTGGATCCGCCGCGGCGAGCTGGCCGGACTGGTCACCAGCCGCCACTCGGCCGGCCTGACCGGGCTGGCGCTGCGCCCTGCGGTGGACAACCTGGTCCTGGAGACGGCCGACCAGGAGACCGCGCCGACCCTGGACGAGATGATCGCCCGGACCGAGCGCGGGCTGCTGCTCACCTGCCTCTGGTACATCCGGGGGGTGGACCCGGCGACGCTGCTGCTCACCGGCCTCACCCGGGACGGCGTCTACCTGGTGGAGAACGGCCGGGTGGTCGGCGCGGTGAACAACTTCCGGTTCAACGAGTCGCCGGTGGAGCTGCTCGGCCGGATCACCGAGGTGGGCCGCACCGAGCGCTGCCTGCCGCGCGAGTGGAGCGACTGGTTCACCCGGACGGCGATGCCGCCGGTACGGGTCGAGGGCTTCAACATGAGTTCGGTCAGCCAGGCCTCGTAGCAGGGCGGCCCGGGGGGGAAGGATCACGGAGATGGACGAGAAGCGCACGGTCAGAACGAGCAAGATGCTGTCCCGCATCCTGCGGCACGAGCCGGAGCGGGTGGGGGTGGTGCTGGACGCGGCCGGCTGGGTCCGGGTCGACGTGCTGCTGGCCGCACTGGCGGCCAGGGGCAACCGGCTGACCAGGCCCGAGCTGGACCACGTGGTGGCGACCAACAACAAGCGCCGCTTCGCCTACTCGGAGGACGGCCTCTCGATCCGGGCCAGTCAGGGGCACACGGTGGCGGTCGACCTCGGTCTGGCCGCCGCCGTGCCCCCGGCGGTTCTGTTCCACGGCACCGCCACCCGGAGCCTCGGCGCGATCCTCAGCGAGGGCCTGCGGCCGATGGCCCGGCAGGACGTCCACCTGTCCGCCGACACGGAGACGGCCACCCGGGTGGGCGCCCGGCACGGCCGCCCGGTGGTGCTGACGGTCGACGCGGCCTCGATGGCGGCGGCCGGCCACGAGTTCCGGATCAGCGCCAACGGCGTCTGGCTGACCGACGCGGTGCCTCCGGAGTACCTCTCCCAGCCGTAGGAACGCGTGTCCGGCCCGCCCCGGTCTCGTCGCCGGTGCCTCCGCGGCGTACCGTGAGGAGGCCGCGCGGCGAGGCGCGCGGGTGCACGGACGAGGGCGGTTGGACATGGGCAAGAGCGCCGGTGATGGCGAGGTCTACCGGATCACGGGGGCCCGCAGCAGCCTCTCCGAGGACGTCCGCGGGCGGCAGCGCCGCTACGTGGCCTCGATGCTGCTGCGGACGGTCTGCGTGCTGCTCGCGGTGGCGCTGTGGGACGTCCAGCGCTGGGTGGCGTTCGCGGCCCTCGCGGGCGCGGTGCTGCTGCCCTACTTCGCGGTGCTGATCGCCAACGCCGGCCGGGAGCGGGCTCCGGGCCTGCCGTCCACCTTCGACGTGCCGCCCACCACTCCGCTGATGCTCGGCCCCGGAGGGAGCGGCGGCGGGGGCGCGGGGGGCGGGTCGAATGTGACGCACGGTACTGATGTGGCGGAGCGCATGCCCACCGATTCTTCACAGACGTCGAACTGACTGTCCGTTTTGGGTAGTTCTCCACCCTTTCGATCGACGGAAAGCTCAGAAGAAGCTCAGATTAATCATGCAAGACCTCCCCATGCACGGGTCGGACCGTGACATACTGCGTACGCGCTCCGCATCCCCCGTCGGAGCGACGGACCGACGCCGGGCGGCTCCCCCCGTGGCTGCCCGGCGTCGCCATGCCCGCACGCACACCGCGGCCCCGACGAGGCTCCCTCCTCCGGACCGCGTACGGACGGCGTACGGGCGGCGTCCGGACGCGTGACAGACTGGCGGTGACGACACCCGCCGACCGCCTGAGGACCACCCCGATGCTGTTCCCGGACGCCTCCCAGCCGCAGACCCCGATCTGCTCCGCCAAGGGCTGCCGGTCCGACGCCGCGTGGGTGCTGGTGTGGAACAACCCCAAGCTGCACACCCCGGACCGCCGCAAGACCTGGCTCGCCTGCCCCGAGCACCGCGAGCACCTCTCCCAGTTCCTGGGCGTGCGCGGCTTCCTCAAGGAGGTCGTCGCCTTCGCCGACTGGACCCCCGAGGACGGGGCCTGAGGGCCTGAGGGCCTGAGGACCTGAGGGCCGAAGGGACCCCCTACCCGCCGATCGCCGACATCGGGCGGTCGGGCTGGTGGAACTCCGGGGCGTCGATCCCGGCGCCGGCCTTCTTGCCCCACATCGCCGCCCGCCACAGCGCGGCCAGCTCGGCGTCGTCGGCCCCCGAGCGCAGTGCCGTCCGCAGGTCGGTCTCGCCGGTCGCGAAGAGGCAGTTGCGCACCTGCCCGTCGGCGGTCAGCCGGGTGCGGTCGCAGGCCCGGCAGAACGGGCGGGTCACGGAGGCGATCACCCCGACCCGGCCCGGGCCGCCGTCCACCACCCAGCGCTCGGCGGGCGCGGCGCCCCGGCGGGCGGAGGGTTCGGGGGTGAGCGCGAACCGGGTGGCCAGCCGCTCCAGGATCTCCTCGGCGGTGATCATCGCGGAGCGGTCCCAGCCGTGCTGGGCGTCCAGCGGCATCTGCTCGATGAACCGCAGCTCGTAGCCGCGCTCCAGGCACCAGGCGAGCAGCCCGGGCGCCTCGTGGTCGTTGACCCCGCGCATCAGCACCGCGTTGAGCTTCACCGGGGTCAGCCCGGCGTCCTCGGCGGCGGCCAGGCCGTCCAGCACGTCCTGGTGGCGCCGGCGACGGGTGAGGGTGTGGAAGGTGTCCGGGTCGAGGGTGTCGAGCGAGACGTTGACCCGGTCGAGCCCGGCGGCGCGCAGCGCGGCCGCCGTCCGGGCCAGGCCGATGCCGTTGGTGGTGAGCGAGAGCTCCGGGCGCGGCTCCAGCCCGGCGCAGGCGGCGACGACGCCGACCAGCCCCGGCCGCAGCAGCGGCTCCCCGCCGGTGAAGCGGACCTCCCGGACGCCGAGGTCGCGGACGGCGACGGTCACCAGCCGGACGATCTCCTCGTCGGTGAGCAGCTCCGGCTTGGCCAGCCACTGCAGGCCCTCCTCCGGCATGCAGTAGGTGCAGCGCAGGTTGCACCGGTCGGTGAGGGAGACCCGCAGGTCGACGGCGCGGCGGCCGAAGGTGTCCAGCAGCACGGCGGTCCCTTCCCGAGAGTGGCGGCCCGTGAAAGCGGCGGCCCGGCCCGCCGTCTCGGCGGGCCGGGCCAGCTTAGTCATCGGCCGTCCGTCAGTGTGCGCCCAGTCCGGTCAGCGAGCGGACCTCCAGTTCAGCGTACTTCGCCGGGTCGGCTTGCTCGCGGGAGAGCAGGGTGCCGATCCAGCCGGCCAGGAAGCCGACCGGGATGGAGACCAGGCCGGGGTTCTCCAGCGGGAACCAGTGGAAGTCGGAGTGCGGGAAGAGCGAGTTCTTGCCGCCCGAGACCACCGGGGAGAAGGCGACCAGCACCACCGACGAGACCAGCCCGGCGTAGACCGAGCTGACCGCGCCGACGGTGTTGAACCGCTTCCAGAACAGCGAGAACAGCAGCGTGGGCAGGTTCGCCGAGGCGGCCACCGCGAAGGCCAGCGCGACCAGGGCGGCGGTGTTGAGCTTGTCGGCGAAGAGGCTCAGCACGATCGCCACCGCGCCGATCGCGGCGGCGGCCCACTTGGCCGTGTTGACCTCCTCGCGTTCGGTGGCCCTGCCCCGCCGGATGACGTTGGCGTAGAGGTCGTGGGCGAAGGAGGCGGAGGAGGCGAGGGTGAGCCCGGCCACCACGGCGAGGATGGTGGCGAAGGCGACCGCGGAGATCACCGCCAGCAGGATCGCGCCGCCGGTGGTGCCCGCGCCGCCGCCGAGCGTCTCGGCGAGCTGCGGGGCGGCGGTGTTGCCGGCGGCGTTGGCCGCCTTGATCGCCTTGGGGCCGACCAGCGCGGCCGCCCCGAAGCCGAGCGCCAGGGTCATCAGGTAGAAGCCGCCGATGATCCCGATGGCCCAGAGCACCGACTTCCGGGCGGCCTTGGCGGTGGGGACCGTGTAGAAGCGGACCAGGATGTGCGGCAGGCCGGCGGTGCCCAGCACGAGCGCCAGGCCGAGGCTGATGAAGTCGAGCTTGCTGGTGCCGGTGACGCCGTACTTGAGTCCTGGTTCGAGAAAGGCGTTGGCCTTGCCGCTGGCGTCGGCGGCGGCGCCGAGCAGCGCGGAGACGTTGAAGTGGTACTTGGCCAGTACCAGGACGGTCATCAGGGCGGTGCCGGCGATCAGCAGCACGGCCTTGACGATCTGCACCCAGGTGGTGCCCTTCATGCCCCCTATGGCGACGTAGACGACCATCAGCGCGCCGACCGCGACGATGGTCCAGCGCTTGGCGGCGTCCCCGCTGACGCCGAGCAGCAGGGCGACCAGGGTGCCCGCGCCGACCATCTGGGCGAGCAGGTAGAAGATCGACACCACGATGGTGGAGATGCCGGCGGCGGTGCGGACGGGCCGCTGGCGCATCCGGAAGGCCAGCACGTCGGCCATGGTGTAGCGGCCGGAGTTGCGCAGCGGTTCGGCGACCAGCAGCAGGGCGACCAGCCAGGCGACCAGGAAGCCGATCGAGTAGAGGAAGCCGTCGTAGCCGAAGAGCGCGATGGCTCCGGCGATGCCGAGGAAGGACGCCGCCGACATGTAGTCGCCGGAGATGGCCAGGCCGTTCTGGAAGCCGGAGAAGCTGCGGCCGCCGGCGTAGAAGTCGGCGGCGTCCTTGGTCTGGCGTCCGGCCCAGACGGTGATGCCGAGGGTGGTGAGCACGAAGAGCCCGAACAGGGTCATCGTGAGGCCGCGGTGCTGGGTGGCGGCGGTGGCGAGGTGGTGGACGGGGTGGACGAGCGCGGTGCTCGCGGCATGACTGTCGGACAGGGTCATTCGGCGGCCTCCCGAGGGGCGTGGACCACCGCGCCGCGCGCCTCGCGGATGGCGGCGGCGGGTGGGTCGAGCCTCCGGTCCGCGTAGCGCGCGTACCAGGCCGCGATGGCGAAGGTGGTGACGAACTGGAGCAGTCCGAGCACGAGGGCGATGTTGACGTGCCCGACGACCTTGGTGCCCATCAGGCCGGGGGCGTAGCTGGAGAGCAGGACGTAGAGCAGGTACCAGAGCACGAAGCCGATGGTGACCGGGAACGCGAAGTTCCGGAACGAGCGCCGGAGGGCGCGGAACTCCGCGCCCTCCTCGATGAGTTGGGTTTCCGTAGCGGTGGTGGTGATCGGCGGCGATTCCACTCTGACTCCTCACTCCTTCGGCGTAGTGGTCGCACCAGTGGAACGATCGGACGTGAGCGGCGTCACAGTCCGGATGCGCGCCGCGCAATGCTAGGAGGGTGGCGCGCAGGCCGAAAGAGGTTGACCGTGATCAGCCATCCGTTCACCCCGTTGCACTAGCCGATTGGCCGAAAACCGACGTATCCGGACATGCCGAAGGGCGGCACCGACCTGCGGTGCCGCCCCTCGGAAGTCGTCAACAAGGCGCCGTCAGAAGGCGATACGCACCTTCAGCGCCGAACGGTCGTCCATCGCCCGGTAACCATCCGGAACGCCGTCCAGGTCCACCGTGCGATCGAACACCAGACCGGGCTCGATGGCGCCGGAGAGGACGTCCGGCAGCAGCTCCGGGATGTACGCGCGGGCCGGCGCGACCCCGCCGTTCAGCGAAACGTTTCGGCCGAACATCTGACCGATGTCGACGCCGGCGCTGCCCCCGTGCGGCACACCCACGTAGCCGACCGCGCCGCCGTCCCGGGCGATCGAGACGGCGGTGCGCATCGACTCCTCGGTGCCGACCGCCTCTAGCACGGCGTGCGCGCCCTGCCCGCCGGTCAGCTCCCGGACCGCCTCGATCGCCGCCTCGCCGCGCTCCGCCACCACGTCGGTGGCCCCGAACCGCCGGGCCAGGTCGGTCCGGGCGGTGTGCCGGCCGAGCGCGATGATCCGCCCGGCGCCGAGCCGGTGCGCGGCCAGCACGCCGCACAGGCCCACCGCGCCGTCGCCGACCACCGCCACCGTGGAGCCCGGCCGGACCCGCGCGGAGACGGCGGCGTGGTGCCCGGTCGCCATCACGTCGGAGAGCGCCAGCAGGCCCGGCAGCAGCTTCTCGTCACCCTGCGCCTCCTTGGGCAGCTGCACCAGCGTGCCGTCCGCGAACGGGACGCGCACCGCCTCGCCCTGCCCGCCGTCCGAGCCGACCTGGCCCCAGAAGCCGCCGTGCGGGCAGGAGGTCTGCAGCCCTTCGCGACAGAAGTCACAGGTGCCGTCCGACCAGACGAACGGCGCCAGCACCAGGTCTCCGGCCTTGAAGCCGCGCACCTCGGCGCCCGTCTCCTCGACCACGCCCAGGAACTCGTGCCCGATCCGCTGCCCGGCGACCCGCGCCGCGACACCGCGGTACGCCCACAGGTCGCTGCCGCAGATGCAGGCGTTCACCACCCGCACCACGGCGTCGGTCGGCTGCTGGACGACCGGGTCCGGCACCTGCTCGATCCGGATGTCGTTGGGGCCGTGGATCACGGTGGCGCGCATGAGGGTTCGTCCTTCGGAGAGGCGCCCGCGGGGGTGCTGCGGGCGGCCGGCAGATATTCGACCAGATGTACGACGAATACTCCGCCCACTCTATTCCGACCGGCCCCGTCCATCATTCCGAGCGCCCCGGCCCCACCCGTATCGCGGTCCACCACCGCCCGCGGGCCTTATTCTGTTGGACCATGTACGCGATCCAGCCCGAGACGCCCGGCGCGGTACCGCGGACGGCTCCCGTCCCGGCCCAGCGCTCCGCCGCCCCCGCCGAGGGCTTCGCGGTGGTGGACGTCGAGACCACCGGCCTCGGCCGCACGGACCGCGTCATCTCGGCGGGCGTCTACCAGCTGGACGAGGACGGCACCGTCACCGACCACTGGTACACGCTGGTCAACCCGGAGCGCGACCCCGGGCCGGTCTGGATCCACGGCCTCACCAGCGACCTGCTGACCGCCGCGCCCACCTTCCCGGAGATCGCCGAGGAGTTCGCCGAGCGGCTGCGCGGCCGGGTCATGGTCGCCCACAACGCGCTCTTCGACTGGAACATGATCTCCCGCGAGTTCTCCCGGGCCGGTCTGCGCGCCCCGGTCGACCAGCGGATCTGCACCATGGTGCTGGCCCGCGACCTGCGGCTGCCGCTGCCCAACGGCAAGCTGTCCTCGCTCGCCCAGTACTTCGGCGTCCTCCAGCAGCAGGCGCACAACGCGCTGGACGACGCCCGGGTGCTCGCCGAGGCGTTCCGCCCCAGCCTGCACCTGGCCCGCCAGGGCGGCGTCCCGCTGCCGCTGCAGGCCTGCGTGGCCGTCACCGACCTCGGCGACGACCAGCCCGCCTCCCCCGCCCGCGGCAACTGGACCGGCGCCGCCTACCGCCAGGCCCGCAAGCGCCCCGCCTGCCCGTACCCGAACCCCGGGCGCTGGGAGGACGGCAAGCCGCTGGTCCAGGGGATGCGGGTGGCGTTCACCGGCGACACCTCCACCGACCGCGAGCTGCTGGAGGACCGCGCCGCCGAGGCCGGACTGCACATCGCCACCTCCGTGAGCCGGCTCACCAGCCTGCTGGTCACCAACGAGCCGGGCAGCTGGAGCGGCAAGGCCCGCAAGGCCCGCGAGGTCGGCACCCCCGTAGTCGGCGAGGACGCCTTCCTCCAGCTGCTGCGCGAGGTCGCCCCGCACCCCGGTGCGTGAGCGGGTTGTGAGGTGGGCGTACCGTGCCCATGTGTACCGTTTTCTGCTCTCCCGGCGCTGGCTGGTCACCCTGCTGATCGCCGTGCTGCTGATCCCCGCCACCATCCGGCTGGGGTTCTGGCAGCTGCACCGCCACGAGGCGCGGGTGGACCGCAACGAGCTGATCGCCCGCTCCCTCACCGACCCGCCGGTGCCGTACGACAGCCTGTCCGCGGCACCCGGTTTCGCGGTTCCCAAGGCACTCACCTGGCGCACCGTGACGGCCACCGGGCAGTACGACCCGGCGCACGAGTTCGTGGTCCGCAAGCGGACCGACTCCAGCGGTGACAAGATCGGCTACTTCGTGATCACCCCGCTGGTGCTGGCCGACGGCAGGGGCACCGTGCTGGTCAACCGCGGCTGGGTGGAGTCCGGCGCCTCCGCCGCCGCCTACCCGTCCGTCCCGGCCGTGCCGACCGGCGAGGTCACCCTGACCGGCCGGCTGCGCGCCGACGAGGCAGCCGGCGGCAGCCTCAAGGACCGGGGCGGCCTGCCGGACCGGCAGTTCAACCTGATCAGCACCGTCCAGCAGGCCAAGGAGACCGGAGCGACCCTGCTCGGCGGCTACCTGGAGCTCACCGCCACCGCACCGGCCCCGGCCGACCAGCCCGAGCTGCTGCCCGAGCCCAACCACTCCGACATCGGCCCGCACATGGCGTACGCGATCCAGTGGTGGCTGTTCACCGCGATGATCCCGGTCGGGTTCTGGGTGATGGTCCGGCGCGAGGCGAAGGACCGGCGCAAGGAGGCCGCCGAGGCCGAGGTGGCCGCGGTCGCCGTCCCGGCCTGAGCCGGGGCACCCGCCGCCGCCCCCGTCACCTCCGCCGCCCGCGCGGGCCCGACGGGCCCTACAGGACGTCCGCGAGGTCGCGCAGCAGCCGGGCCTTGGCCCGGGCCCCGACCACGGACTTCACCGGCTCACCGCCCCGGAACACCATCAGCGTCGGCATCGAGAGCACCCCGTACGCCGCCTGGGTCTCCGGGTTGCGGTCGACGTCCAGGCTCACCACGGTGAGCCGGTCCGCCTCCTCCCGGGCGATCTCCGCCAGCACCGGCACCATCTGCCGGCACGGCGGGCACCAGTCCGCCGTGAAGTCCACCAGCACCGGCCCCTCGGCCGCCAGCACCTCGGCGGCGAACGTCTCGTCCGTGACCTGCGCCACTCCCGCGATCTGCACCATGGCCTAGCTCTCCTCCCACTCGACTGCGGACCGGGCGGCCCACTCGCACTGCGGCGGCTCCCCGCCGGCCCCGGCGCCCGCCGCCAGTTCGTCCCGCTCCCGCTCGGCCCGGGCGAACTGCCCGGCCACCTGGGTGCGGACCTCCTGGAGCCGGGTGATGCACTCGTCCAGCTCGGCCAGCTTCCTCCGGTAGACCTCCAGCGAGGCCGGGCAGGAGTCGCCGTGCGGGTGACCCGCCTGCAGGCACTCCACGAACGGCCTGGTCTCCTCCAGGCCGAACCCGAAGTCCTGGAGGGTGCGGATCTGCCGCAGCAGCCTCAGGTCCTCCTCGCCGTACGCGCGGTAGCCGTTGCCGGCCCGCCTGGCCGGGAGCAGCCCGAGCTGCTCGTAGTACCGCAGTGCCCGGGGGGTCGTCCCCGCCCGCTCCGCCAGCTCACCGATGCGCATGACCGAATCCTCGCCCTTCCGGCCGCTGTCCGGGGGCCGCCGGGAACGACGGTAGACCTTGACGTCCGCGTCAACGCCAGGGCCGCCTGCGCCCGGCCGGTCCGCGCCGCCGTGTCCGCACTACCTCCCGCCCGTCCCCACCGGGCAGGATGGCCCCATGGATCTCGGACTGCAGGACAAGGTGTACGTGGTCACCGGCGCCACCCGGGGCCTGGGCCTCGCGACCGCCCGCGAGCTGGTCGCCGACGGCGCCCGGGTGCTGGTCAGCGGCCGGAGCCGGGAGTCGGTCGACGCGGCCGTCGCCGGGCTCGCCGCCCTCGCCCGCGGTGCGGACGCGGTGCACGGCCTGGTGGCCGACAACTCCGCCCCGGAGACCGCCGAGCGGCTGGTCGCCGGGGCCGTCGAACGGTTCGGCCGGCTGGACGGCGTGCTGATCAGCGTCGGCGGACCGCAGGCGGGCCCGGTGAGCACCGTCCCCGAGGAGGCCTGGCGCGACGCCTTCGAGTCGGTCTTCCTCGGCGCCCTGCGGCTCGCCCGCACCGCCGCCGGGACGCTCGGCGAGGGCGGGGTGATCGGCTTCGTGCTCTCCGGGTCGGTCCGCCAGCCCATCCCGGGCCTCGGCATCTCCAACGGGCTGCGCCCCGGCCTGGCGATGGCCGCGAAGTCGCTCGCCGCCGAGTTCGGGCCGCGCGGGATCCGGGTGGTCGGCCTGCTCCCGGCCCGGATCGACACCGACCGGGTGCGCGAGCTGGACGCGCTCGGCGGCGACGCGGACGCCGCCCGCGCCCACCACAGCGCCGCCATCCCGCTCGGCCGCTACGGCACTCCGGAGGAGTTCGGCAGGGTCGCCGCGTTCCTGCTCTCCCCCGCCGCCTCCTACCTGACCGGTGTGATGGTCCCGGTCGACGGCGGCGCTTTGCCCGGGCTCTGAGGGCCTCCGGCGGGTCGGGGCAGGCCCGGCCTGCTCCGACCGGCTCCGCCGGCCGGTCAGACCACGCGGGGCTGGCGGCGGCGCCCGCGGCGCCGCCGCCTGGTGACCTCCGGCCTGGCCGCCACCACGTGGATCCGCAGGTCGGCGGGGAGGTCGGGCAGGCCGAGGCTGACCCGCGCGTCGGTGCGCGGGCCGGTCTCGAAGTGCTCGGCGAGCGCGGCCGGGTCGCCGCCGGGCGTCATCCGGACGGCCGCCCGCAGCCGAAGGTGCCCGGTCCCGCGCAGCAGCCGGACGCCCACCCGCTCGACCTCGGGGAGCGCGACCGTACCGGTCTCCAGCGCGTCCTCCAGGGCCCCGGTCCGCAGCCGCAGCCGCAGCCCCGGCGTGCCGGGGGTGGGCACTACGACGGTCGCCGGCCCGCTCCGGCGCAGCTGGGCGGCCAGCCACCAGGCGGTTCCGACGACCAGCACGGCCAGTCCGGCGATCACCGTCGGCCACCACCAGGCCTGGTCCACCCAGCGGGTCCGCGAGCGGGCGCCGACCACCGGCCGGTCCGGCGAGGTGAGCGGCCACCAGTGCGGCGGGTCGGTGCCCAGCCGCCGGTACAGGTCGAGGCCCCCGGCCAGCACCAGCAGCCCGGCGGCCAGCAGGACCGCCCCCGCCACGCCCACCAGCACCCGGTTGACGGTGCTCCGGCTCACGCGTGCCCACCACCCTCCACGACGGTGCCCTCCGTTGCCCCGCCGGAGCCGCGCCGGCTCCGGCGCCTGGTCCGCACGTCCAGCTGCAGCGGCCGGGCCAGGGTGACGAGTTCCAGCTCGTCCCGCAGCTGCCGCTGCACCGAGGCCGGGTCGGCCGGGCCGGTGAGGGCGATCCGGACCCGGCGGCGGCCGGTCCGGATCCTCAGGTGCTCGACGCCCGGCAGACCGGCCGCGCGGTCGGTCAGCAGCGCGCTCACGCCGGACCGGTCGATGGCGGCGGAGGTGCCCCCGTGCGGGCGGAGCGGGAGCCAGCGGCGCAGCCCGGGGGCGAGGGCGAGCCAGAGCAGCCAGCCGCCGAGCAGCACGGCCGCGCCGGACCCGACCAGCACCCAGGTGTCGTCGAGGTGCCGGGTGGCGAGGGCCTCGGCGGCCTCGGTGCGCCAGCGGCGGGCGGCGTGCCCGGTGCGGACGGCGATCACGTCGTAGAGCAGCGCCACGGCGGCGATCAGCACCACCGTGGCGACCACCACCGCGGCCGTGGTCCGGGGCGCCCGCAGCCGCGGCGCCCTGGCGGCGGCGCCGGGCCCGCCGGACGCGCCGGGGTCCTCGGGCTCCGCGGTGCCCACGAGGTCCGCCGACGGCGTCTCCGGCTCCTCCTGCGTCATCCCGCGCCCTCGGTGACCAGCCGCTCGACGACGACCACCACCTCGGTGACCCTGGTGCCGGTCAGCGCGCCGAGCTGCGCGGAGATCCGGTCGCGGACGGCCCGGGCCAGGGCGGCGAGGTCGGCGGGGAACGGCAGGTCGACGGCGACCCGGACGGTGACGGCGGCCGGGGACACCGCCGCCGAGACGGACGCGGCGGTCGAGGTGACCGAGACCCTCGGCGGTTCGCCCGGCCCGTCCCGGCCCCGCCGGGCCTCGGTGAGCGCCTCCCGGGCCGCCCGGGCGGCGATCCGCGCGTAGACGCGGTCGGCGAGGCGCAGCCGGCCGCGCGCGGCGGGCTCCCGGGCCGCGGGCGCGGGGACGGGGACGACGGCCGCCATCAGCGGCGCCGGTCGCGGCCGCGCAGCAGGTCGCCGAGGTCCCCGAGTTCGATGTCGCCCTCCAGCAGGCGCCCGACCACGAATCCGACCACCCCGAGGGCCGCCACCAGCAGGAACGCCGCGAACCCGCCGAAGTAACCGGCGAAGCCGAGGGCCATTCCCACCACCAGGCCGACGATGGCCAGGCTCATCCGCTCCACCTCGTCTTCCGCCGCCCGCCGTTCCGGGCGGGCCGCCGCGCAGGGACTACTTCAGCTTGGGCCGCTGGCCGGAGGAGGGGAGTTCCTCTTCCTCCTCCTCGACGTCCGGCTCGTCGGGCAGGTGAACGTCGTTGACGGCGATGTTGACCTCGACGACTTCCAGTCCGGTCATCCGCTCGACCGCGTCGATGATGTTCTCCCGCACCTGGCGGGCGAGGTCGGGGATGACGACGCCGTACTCGACGACCAGCGCGATGTCGATGGCGGTCTGCTTCTCCCCGACCTCGGCCTTGATGCCGCGTCCGACGTTGGCCCGCCCGCCGGGGACCCGGTCGCGCATCGCGGCGAAGGTCCGGGAGATGCCGGAGCCGAGCGAGTGGATGCCGCTGACCTCGCGGGCCGCCATCCCGGCGATCTTCTCGACCACGCCGACGGCGAGCGCGGTACGGCCGCGCTCGCCGACCTGCTCGGTTCCGGCGGCGGCCGAGGAGGCTCCGGCGTGGGGACCGGCGGAGAGGTTCTTGTGCAGGGTGGCGGGCGTCGGAGTGTCAGGCATGGGCTCATCTCCCGTCGTACGGCTCCAGCTATATCGCAAATCGCTCCAACTCTGGCATTTCGCCACGATTCCCGCTCCCGGAGCCGTCCGGTACGACGAGGGCCCGGCCCCGGGCTTGGGTTCAAGGGGTCGTCGCAACACCACTTGGTTTTAGGTGGTGAGTAGATCACGTAGACGCTCGGCTGGGGTATCCCAGCCGAGCGTCTTGCGTGGGCGGCCGTTGAGTTCTTGGGCGACGTGTTCGAGGTCTTCGGGGCTGTGCGGGCTGAGGTCGGTTCCCTTCGGGAAGTACTGCCGCAGGAGCCCGTTCGTGTTCTCGTTCGAACCGCGTTGCCAGGGTGAGGCGGGGTCGCAGAAGTAGACGGGCATGCCGGTGGCCATGGTGAACTGCCTGTGGCGTGCCATCTCGCCGCCCTGGTCCCAGGTGAGGGAGCCGCGCAGGTGGGCGGGCAGGGTCTGGATGGTGCGGACGAGGCCGTCGCGGACGGTCTCGGCGTCGTGGGCACCGCCCGGCAGGTGGACCAGCATGGTGTAACGGGTGCTGCGCTCGACCAGGGTGGCGATCGCGGAGCGGCCGCCCGCGCCGATGATCAGGTCCCCTTCCCAGTGACCGGGCACGGCCCGGTCCTCGACGTCGGCGGGTCGGTCGCTGATCATCACCATCGGGTCGATGAACCGCGGGGTGCGCCGCTCGGGGTCGCGGCGGGGTTTGCGGCGGGTCCGGCCGGAGCGGACGGCTGCCTGTACTTCCCGTTTCAGGCCGCCACGGGCCTGGAAGTACAGCGCCTGGTAGATCGTTTCCACGCTCACCCGCATGCTCTCGTCGTCGGGATGCTCCGTCGGTAGAGCGTGGCAGATCTGTTCCGGTGACCACCGGACGCGCAGTCTGTCCTGCACGAAGCCGCGCAGTCGTCCCTCGCGCAGCAGCTTGCGCTCCTTGGGCCGGGGCCTGCGTGCGGCGGCCGCCCGGTGGGCCGCGTAGGGCTGGTATCCCTTGCTGCCCGAGTTCGCGTCGATCTCCCGCTTGACCGTGCTCGCCGGCCTCCCCAGGGCACGTCCGATCGCCCGCAACGACTGACCGAGTGCCTGGAGATCCCGTATCCGTTCGCGCTCGGCCAGTGTCAGGAACCTCGGGTGCAGTTGCTGTTCCAGGGCCGTCAGGCCCACTGGTGCCGTGGTCACACCGCACATCGTGACGGTCCCGGTGGCGTAGTCGACACGGCGGCCGTCGGGATAGGTCCGCGTCATGGCACTCTTCTTGACGCCCTGGTCCCAGTCCCTGGCCGTGCGCTCGCTCACACCGACCCGCCGGGCCGCCTCCTGACGCGCGACACCCCCGGCCCGGAGCCGCTCGTACTCGTCGCGCCCGGGGTGCCGCCGTGGCAGGCGCACCGAGCTCTGTCCGGCCTTCCGGGCCCAGCCGAAGGCGGTGTTCCGGTTCATCCCCAGCTCACGCGCCACCACGGTCACGTTCCCCACGGCATCCAGCCGCGCAAGGAAACGCTCCCTCAACCCCGAAAGATCATCGCGTCCAACGCCCACGGTCCCCGCAACTCCCATCGATCACGGGTGTTGCGAGGACCGTTAGAACCCAAGGGGGGAGTCCCCTGGGACCGGGCCCTCGTCGTACCCGACGGTGGTCAGTCGCCGATGCCCGCGAGGTCCCGCAGCCGGCGGGCCTGGGCCGCCCGTTCGGCCGAGCGCTGCTCGTCGTAGGAGCGGCCGCCGGCGCCCTGGAGCAGGGCCTTGGTCTCGATCACGGCGCTGCGCGGCGCGGCGAGCAGCGCGGCGGCGAGGTCGCGGGCGGCGGCCTCCAGCTCGTCGGCGGGGACGGCCAGGTTGGCCAGGCCGGTCGCGGTGGCCTCCTCGGCCCCGACCCAGCGTCCGGTCGCGCAGATCTCCAGCGCCCGGGCGTAGCCGACGAGTTCGGTGAGCGGCTTGGTGCCGGCGAGGTCGGGGACGAGGCCGAGCGAGGTCTCCTTCATGGAGAACTGGACGTCGTCGGCGACCACCCGCAGGTCACAGCCGAGGGCCAGTTGGAAGCCGGCGCCGACGGCGTGGCCCTGGACGGCGGCGATGGTGACCAGGTCGGGGCGGCGCCACCAGGTGAAGGCCTCCTGGTAGCCGGCGATGGTCCCGTCGAGCTCCTCGGGCTCCGAGGCCGCCAGCTGGAGGAAGCTGGGTTCGCCGGGGATCCCCTCGGGGGTGAACATCGCGCGGTCGAGGCCGGCCGAGAAGGAAACGCCCTCGGCGCGGAGCAGCACCACGCGGACGGTGCCGGGCAGGTCGCGGCCGACGGCGGCCAGGGCGCGCCACAGGGCGGGCGACTGGGCGTTGCGCCGTTTGGGCTGACAGAGGGTGACGACGGCGAGGGCGCCGTCGATCTCCAGGCGGACGCCGTCCTGCTCCCGGCTCGGGGTCTGCGGATCGGCGGCGGGCGCGGTCATGAGGGGACCTCCGGTGGCGAGAGTGCTTGGCTACCGGAGAGTAACAAAACTGGCGGGACGGCGGCAGGGGGCTGCGCGAAGGGGGTGGACGAGCGCGCCGCGCGCCGGTCGCGGACATGACGATCGGCGGCCGGTCCGCCCTGACCGGGGGAGGACGATCCTCAGTCGTCTCCCCGGTCGGCGCCCTGCCGCCGAGTCATCCGTCCGTTGACTGACGGAGCGTCAGGAACCTGCCCCGGCAGTAGCTTTGTTCTTGCCCCGCGTGGCACCGCCGCGGCCCCGGAGGATCACTCCGGACTCGCTCAGCATCCGGTGCACGAAGCCGTACGAGCGACCGGTCTCCTCCGCGAGAGCGCGAATGCTCGCCCCGGAGTCGTACTTCTTCTTGAGATCGGCCGCGAGCTTCTCACGCGCGGCACCGGTCACCCGGCTGCCCTTTTTCAGAGTCTCGGCCACCCGTGCCTCCTCGTAGCGTTGCTCGGTCAGATTCCCATGATCACCCATCCACCGCGTCCTGGCCACCCATTCGACAAGGTCCATGTCGGGAATGCGCGGTCCTTCGGTGGTGATCCGAGCGCACAAGGGCGCTCACGCAGAGTGCACGCCCCCGGTCGGATACCGCCGTCCGGCGAGAAAGAGCTGATCAGCAGCGTCGCCCCGGCCACGATCGAGCGATGGGCTAACGGGAGCTCCTCAAACGGAATACAGGACCTCTTCATTCCCGGACACGCCGAAGGGACTAGTTTTCCTGGTCCAGAAAGCGGATGGAACGTCTAGTTCCGGCCGGACGAACAAAGCGATGCCCGGCCGTCCGTACGGGCGACCGGGCAACGGGGGGGCCTGCGGGATCAGGCCGAAGGATCGGGTCGGCGAATCGGGCCGGCGAATCCGGCCGAAGGACCGCGCCGGCGGATCAGGCCAGCGAGACCAGGTCGTGGTAGGCCGGGCTCCAGAGGTCCTCCACGCCGTCCGGCAGCAGGATGATCCGCTCCGGGTGGAGCGCGTCGACCGCGCCCTCGTCGTGGGTGACCAGCACGACCGCGCCGCTGAACTCGCGCAGCGCGCCGAGGATCTCCTCGCGGCTGGCCGGGTCGAGGTTGTTGGTGGGCTCGTCGAGCAGCAGCACGTTGGCGCTGGAGACCACCAGCGAGGCCAGCGCCAGCCGGGTCTTCTCACCGCCGGAGAGCACCCCGGCCGGCTTGTCGACGTCGTCGCCGGAGAACAGGAACGAGCCGAGGATCTTGCGGATCTGGACCAGGTCGGTGTCGGGCGCGGAGGAGCGCATGTTCTCCAGCACCGTGCGCTCCGGGTCCAGGGTCTCGTGCTCCTGGGCGTAGTAGCCGATCTTCAGGCCGTGGCCCGGGATCACCTCGCCGGTGTCCGGCCGCTCCACCCCGGCCAGCATCCGCAGCAGCGTGGTCTTGCCCGCGCCGTTGAGGCCGAGCACGACGACCCGCGAACCGCGGTCGATGGCCAGGTCGACGCCCGCGAAGATCTCCAGCGAACCGTAGGACTTGGACAGGTCGCTCGCGGTCAGCGGGGTCTTGCCGCAGGGCGCCGGGTCCGGGAAGCGCAGCTTGGCGACCTTGTCGCTCTGCCGGACCTGGTCCAGGCCGGAGAGCAGCTTCTCGGCGCGGCGGGCCATGTTCTGCGCGGCCACCGTCTTGGTCGCCTTGGCCCGCATCTTGTCCGCCTGCGCGTTCAGCGTCGCGGCCTTCTTCTCCGCGTTGGCCCGCTCGCGCTTGCGGCGCTTCTCGTCGTCCTCGCGCTGCTGCTGGTACTGCTTCCAGCCCATGTTGTAGACGTCGATCGCGGAGCGGTTGGCGTCCAGGTAGAAGACCTTGTTGACGACCGTCTCGACCAGCTCGACATCGTGCGAGATGACGATGAAGCCGCCCTTGTAGGTCTTCAGGAAGTCCCGCAGCCAGACGATCGAGTCGGCGTCGAGGTGGTTGGTGGGCTCGTCGAGCAGCAGCACGTCGGAGTCGGAGAAGAGGATCCGGGCCAGCTCGACCCGTCGGCGCTGACCACCGGACAGGGTGTGCAGCGGCTGGCCGAGGATGCGGTCCGGCAGGCCCAGCGCGGCGGCGATGGTGGCGGCCTCGGCCTCGGCGGCGTACCCGCCCTTGGTCAGGAACTCCGTCTCCAGGCGCGCGTACTTCTTCATCGCGTTCTCCTGGGTGGCGCCCTTGCCGTTCGCCATCCGGTCCTCGTTCTCGCGCATCTTCTTCAGCACGGTGTCGAGGCCGCGGGCGGAGAGGATGCGGTCCTTCGCGAGGACGTCGAGGTCGCCGGTGCGCGGGTCCTGCGGCAGGTAGCCGACCTCGCCGGAGCGGGTCACCGTGCCGGAGGCGGGGATGCCCTCACCGGCCAGCACCTTGGTGAGCGTGGTCTTTCCGGCACCGTTGCGCCCGACCAGACCGATCCGGTCACCGGGGGCGACCTTGAAGCTCGCGGACTCGATCAGGATCCGGGCACCGGCGCGCAGCTCTAGGGCGTTGACGGAAATCATGGCTGGGGACTACTCCTGGGACGTGGGCGGGCGCCCGGACGGGGCACGGGCCGGGACGGCGGGGAAGGGGCGTCGGCGGAGGGTCGGCGGACCGCGCGGGCGCGGCGCCGCTCGCCCGCTAGTGCCCGGAGAGAACAGCCATGGCGGCAAGTCTACCGGGCCGCGCGAGCGGGCCCGGAGGATTACCGGCCGGGGGTAACCGGAAGCCCGGCTACCGGGGCTGCCGCCCGTCCGCCGGAGCCGCACAGCTGCCCTCCGGGCGGACGGCGGCGAACGGCTCGGCCGGGCTGCCGCAGGCCGCCTCGGGGGCGGCCGCCCGGGTGTCGAAGACCTTGGGCGCGACGATCGGTCCGTCCGAGATCAGCACCCGGTGGCCGTCCAGCGCCTTCATCGAGGCGCCCGGGCCGGCGTTGAGCTGCCAGCCGGTGCTGTCCAGGCGGTAGCCGGAGATCCCGCCCGAGACCGGCTGGCCGGTGCTGTTGGAGCAGCTGCGCGGAACCAGCACCGCGAAGTCGGTGGCCACCGTGCGGGTCGGGTCGTAGACGCAGTTGCCGGCCGGCTTGGAGTTGTAGCGCAGGTCGCCGTCGGCGTCCCGGAAGCCCATCGTCAGGTTGGGCGTGACCACCGCGACCCAGGGCGCGGACTGCTGGACCGTGCGCAGCGAGGCGGCCGCCCGCTCGGTCGCGAGCTGCTTGCGCTGCTCCTCGGTGCGCTTGTCGGCGCCCGGCTCGCCGTCGCCGCGCAGCCAGTCGGCCAGGCCGGGCACCGCGCGGTGCCAGCGCACCGCGTGGTCGCCGGGGCGCACGGAGGTCACCAGGCCGTCGTCCCAGACGACCACGGCGCTCTCCCCCGCCATCGACAGGTAGAGCGCGGTGGCGCCCTCCCGCTGGTAGGACCAGGCGTGCTCCCCGGTGGCCTTGTGGTACGCCTCCAGGCCCGGCCCGACCTTCAGTTCGAGGTCCGCCGCGTCCAGCGTCCGCACGGCGTCCGGGCTCGCGTCCGGGGCGCCGGTGGCTCCCGGCGCGGCCACCCGGTCGCCGAACGGGACGGGCTTGTTGGCGTGCGCGGCCGCACCCGCCACAAGGACCAGCAGCACCGCCAGGGCAGGCAGGATCGATCGGGGGCTGAGGGCGCGCGACTTCCAGGACACGGGCGGAGCGTACCTTTCACCGCCCGCGCGAGTCAGCCGGACTTCCCCGTAGGGCCGGACGGCGGAACCCCGCCGGCCGGTTTCGCGCCGTCCGGCGGGCGCCGCCCACCGACCTGCGCCGTCGGGCCCGGTGACGCCCCCGCCACCGCCCGGGCGGGCCGCGGCGGTAGGGCTCCCCGGCGCACCGGGACTGTTACAGAGGTGATACACGGCACACCGCCGGACGGCGTTCGAATACCGCCCACTTTAGGGTGACATTCGGCTTTTCCTCCGCCTCGCGGGCCTACTGTCGGCGATGGGGGCACCACGCTGCGTCGCCCTCCCGCCCCGCCCTGCCCGAGGCCCCCGCCCGAGGAGAGACCATGCGATTCGGCCGCCTGGCGCTGGCCGCCGCCGCCCTGCTGCTGCTCACCACCGCCAGCGTTCCCGCCGGCACGCCGCTGAGCCAGACCGAACGGCACGCGCTCTCCTCCGACGCCATCTCGCCCCGCGGCGCCGCCCCGCGACCGGTCGTCCAGCGGCCGAAGCACGAGCCGCCGTTCGGCGCCTTCGTCGGCTCCTGGGACCGGTACATCCCGCAGATCGGGCGCTACGCCCAGTGGCTGAACAACGCGAACCTCCAGGTCGGCCACACCTACCTGGCGGGCAACGGCTGGGCGGACGTCGAGGGCGAGCCGATGGTGCTCGGCATGTGGTCGCAGTGGCGGCTGGCCGACCCGTCCCGGATGCTCATCCTCGGGGTGCCGATGCTGGTCCCCAACGAGGCGAACGTGCCGGACGGCGAGGTGGCGAAGCTGCTCGCCCAGGGCGCGCGCGGGGACTTCGACCGGCACTTCCTCAAGCTGGCCCGCCGGCTGGTGGCGCTCGGCGGCGCGGACACCGTGCTCACCCTCGGCTGGGAGATGAACGGCGTCACCTACACCCACCGCTGCAAGCCCGACCCGGCCGCCTGGAAGACCTACTGGCGGCGGATCGTCACGGTGATGCGGTCGGTGCCCGGGCAGCGGTTCCGCTTCGACTTCACGCCCAACCGGGGGCTCGACGCGATCCCGTGGACCAAGTGCTACCCGGGCGACGACGTGGTCGACATCATCGGCATGGACAGCTACGACCAGCCCGCCGGCGGCTCCTTCGACGACTACGTGCACGAGCCCTACGGGCTGCAGGACCAGGTGGAGTTCGCGGCCAAGCGCGGCAAGCCGGTCTCGTACCCGGAGTGGGGGCTGTTCCGCAACGGCGACAACCCGGAGTTCGTGCAGCGGATGGTGGAGTGGATCCGCACCCACGACACCGCGTACCAGACCGTCACCGACTACTGCCCGCACGGCTTCTGGCAGTGCGACCGGAACCCGCGCTCCAGCGCCCGGTTCCGTCAGCTGATGGCCGGCTCCCAGGGGGCGCCGGCCCCGGCCCCGGCGGCGGCCGCGCCCCCGGCACCGGAGGCGCCGGCGATGCCGTCCGCACCGCCGGCCCCGTCCGCCCCCTCGGCCACCGCCGCCGGCTCCCCCACCGCTCCGGCCTCCCCCACCGCTGCGGCCTCCGGAACGGCCGGCGCGACGGCGTCCGCGACGGCGACGGCTCCCGCGACCGCGGCGGCGACCGCGGGACCCTCCGCCACGGCGGTACCGTCGCCGAGCCCGTCACCGGCCGCCGCACCGGCACGGCGCTGAGCGGGTGTCCGGTTCAGCGCCGGCGACGGGCGAGCAGGGCCTCCTTCAGCTTCGGCATCCGAGTGCTGAGCACCCGCACCGCGGCCTGCCGGGAACGGACCGCGCCGCCCCGGGCGGCCGCGGCCGGGGCCGGGCCCCGCGGGCCGAACAGCAGCCGCTGGTTGGGCAGCCCGTCCGGCCGCCAGCGCTGCTTGTACGGCTCCTGGCCGCGCAGCAGGCCGAGCACCGGGATGCCCGCGTCGAGCGTCTCGTCCAGCGCCGCGCCGAACAGCAGGCCGGCGATGTCCAGCCGCTCGCGCAGCTTCGGGTGCGCGCCGTACAGGTAGAGGCCGCCGAAGGACGGGCAGAGCAGCAGCAGGTTGACGGCGACCAGCTCGCCGTCCAGCCAGTACTGGTGGACCGCGGCCCGGCCGGTCGCCACCAGGCCGGTGGTCGACTCGTCCAGGTGGCGGGCGAACCGCTCGGTGCGGTGCTCCGCGGTGACGCCGCGCTCGGCCCACTGCAGGAAGTGCAGCCGCAGCAGCCCGGCCAGCGCCTCGGGCACCTCCTCCGGCGGCGTCGACCGCACCTCCACGCCCGATTCGGCGATCTTCCGCAGCTTCACCCGGCTGCGCTGGGCGGTCTTGCCGGGCACCCGCTTGAGCAGCTGCTCCATCGGGACGGCCGGCAGGTACTGGCAGAGCGAGTCGGTGAAGCGCCTGCGCCGGCCGCGCCAGTGCGCGAAGACCCGCTGGACGGCCGCCTCCGGGTGGACCTCGCGCAGGTCCAGGCTGTGCCAGGGCCGGGTGAGCGGCAGCGCGGCGGCGAACTCGGCGGCGGCCCGGTCGGCGCAGGAGTCGTCGAGCAGGACGTCGGTGAAGTCGATCAGTCCGGCGCCGAGCCCGGTCAGGCCGCCCAGCGGGCCGCCGCGCCGCTGGAACGCGCCCGCGCCGACCAGCCGGCCGTCCCGGCGGACCAGGACCACCAGCAGGGCGCCGGGGCGTCCGTAGTTGCGCCACCAGGAGCGCTGCCAGACGGCGGCCTGGAAGAAGGTGGCGGTCCGGCAGCGGGTGACCAGGTCGTCCCACTCCTCGGCGAGGGTGTCGAGCGCGTCGTCCTCGCGGCGGAGCTCGGTGGTCCAGCGCGGGGCGCAGGCCTGGGCGGGGAACCCGGTGGTCGGGGCGGCGGCCTCGGTGCTCATCGTCCACTCCCGGCGGCGGTCTTGGTCCTGTTCTCCGACTTGCCCGGGGTCTCCCCGGCGGCGGGCCCGGACGCCGGGGACGCCCCGGCCCCGGCCTTGCGGTCGTCCTCGGCCCCGGCCCCGGTCGCGGCCTTGTCGCCGCCCCTGCCCTTCTCCCCGCCCTCGGGCCGGGCCTCCGCGGCGGCCGCGGGCGCCGGATCCGGCTCCGGCAGGGGCTCCGCGGCGCGCGGGCGCGGGGCGGCCGGGGCGGGGCCCGCCCCGGCGGCGGACTCCGTCCCGGACCCGGTGTCCGCCGCGGACCCGGGCCGGCGGCGGGTCATCATCACCAGCGCGCCGATCAGGACGCCGGCCGCGCCGCCGACCGCCACGTCCAGCTCGGCCGAGGGGGTGGTCGGCTTGTCGGGCTCGGCGGCGGCCGCGAGCGGGACCAGCCGGACGCCGGTCTCCTTGCTGCTGCCGTTGGCGAAGGCGACCAGCGAGCGGGCCACCGCGTCGGCCGCCAGGACGGCCTCCTGCGGGTCCGCCCCGGTGCCGGTGATCTCGATCATGGGGGCGTCCGGCGAGGTGGTGCCGTGCACCATGGCCTCCAGCTCGGACCGGCCGTGCCCGGTCTCGGCGGCGGCCGCCGCGAGCACCTGCGGCCGGCCGGCCAGCCGGCCGTACGCCTGGGCGAAGTTGACTGCCGTGGCGCTCTCCCCCGGGTTCTGCGCCACCACGATCACGTAGGAGTCGGCGGCGTACGAGGGGTGGGCGACGGCGGCGTACCCGGCGCCGGCGGCGGCACCCAGCGGCACCGCGAGGGCCACCGGCCACCAGCGGCGGACCAGGCGGCGGGCGCTTCGGCGCGGTTCGGTCATCGAGACTCCTTGGGTATGGGGGCCACCCGGCCGGCGGCCCGGCGACTGGGGAGCCGCCCGCTCAAGCGGGGGCCAGGCGGTCGTAGAGGGCGCCGAGGTCGGCGGCCACCCGGACGATGTCGTAGTGGCCGACCGCGGGGGGCCGGGGCAGCGGGTCGGTGCTGTGGTCGTCGAGGTGGCGCAGCTCGCGCAGCGCGGCGGCGTACGCGGCGGCCTCGGAGGGGATCCGGCGGGCCTGCGGGGCGGCGCTGGGCGGCAGTTCGTCCAGGGCCGGACAGGCGCTGTGGCGGACCGGGAGGCCGGCCGCCAGCCCTTCCAGCACGCCGAGCCCGAAGGTCTCCTCGGTGGAGGGGGCGGCCAGCACGTCCAGGGCGGTCAGCAGCTCGGGGACGTCGTCGCGCTCGCCGGTGAGCAGCAGGCGTTCGCGGACCCCGAGTTCGACGGCCAGGCGTTCCAGCGCGGCGCGCTCGGGCCCCTCGCCGACCAGCACCAGCCGGGCCGCGCCGTCCAGTTCGGCGAGCGCCCGGACCAGCACCGGGAAGCGCTTGCCGGGGACCAGCCGGCCGACCCCGCCGACCACCCAGCTGCCCTGCGGCAGGCCGAGTTCGGCGCGCAGCCGGGCGCGGGTGGCGGCCCGGTCGGCGTCCGGGCCGGCGTAGCGGGCGGAGTCGATGCCGTTGGGGATCAGCTCCACCCGGGCCGGCGGGACGCCCCAGGAGTGCAGGGTCTGGGCGACCTGCCGGGAGACCGCGACGGTGGTGGTGCCGAGCCGCTCGGCGGCCAGGTAGAGGCCCTTGACGCCGCGGGTGACCGGGCGGCCCTCGATCACCCCGGCGTGCAGCGAGTGCTCGGTGGAGACCACCGCCCGGACCCCGGCCAGCCGGGCGGCCAGCCGGCCGTACAGTCCGGCCCGGTAGAGGTGGGTGTGCACCACGTCGTACCGGCCGGCCCGGATCAGACGGGCCAGCCGGGGCAGCGCGCCGAGGTCCCGGTTGCCCCGCATGCCGAGGTGGTGGACGGTGACGCCCTCGGCGCGCAGGGCCTCGGCCACCGTGCCGGGGTTGGTCATCGCGACCACCTCGCAGTGCTGGTGCGCCGGCAGGTGCCGGAGCAGCAGTTGGAGCTGGCGCTCGGCGCCGCCGGAGGCGAGGCCGGTGACGACGTGCAGCACCCTCATCGGGCGGCCCTGCCGTGGCCGGCCCGCCCGCCGCCGGGGCGCTCGGCCCCGCGGCCTGCGCCGTCGGCCGGTCCGGCGGCGGGGTGGCGTCCCCGCGCCCCGCCGCCCTCGCCCGGCCTCCGGGCGGGGGCGCCCGGGTCGCCCCCGGTGCGCCCCTCGCCCTCGGCCGTGCGGCCCTTGGGCTCCGGGCGTCCGGCCGGTTCGGGGCGGGCGCGGGCGGCCAGGCGGGAACGGCGCAGTTCGGTGACGGTGTCGCGCAGGCGGTGCCGGCCGCGCTTGGCGCGCAGCCGCCAGGCGCCGTCGCGGTCGCCGACGTAGCAGCGCGGCAGGGCGTACCGGCCGGTGAGCGGGGAGTGCGCGATGGCGCAGGCGTAGTCGTACCCGGCGTCCCGGACGGCGTGGGTGGCGGCCAGGTCGACGGCTCCGTACGGGTAGCAGAAGCCGGTGACGGGGCCGCCGACCACCTCCTCCAGGGCTCGGCGGCTCTCCCTGGTCTGGGTGGCGAGCACGTCGGCGGGCAGGCCGGGCAGGGCGCGGTGGCCGAGGCCGTGCGAGCCGATCTCCCAGCCGGCCGCGGCGAGGTCGGTGACCTCCTGGACGGTGAGCAGCTTCTTCCGCGGGCCCTCGGTGTCCCAGTCGTTGGCGCGGCCGAGCAGGTCGGCGACCACGTAGGCGGTGGCGGTGAAGCCGTAGGCCTGCAGGATCGGTACGGCGTAGCGGCCGAAGTCGGCGTAGCCGTCGTCGAAGGTGAGGCCGACCAGTCCGTCGTCGCGGCCCGCGGCCCTGGCCCGCATCAGCTCGCGGACCGAGACGCCGCGTCGGCCGCGCCGGTGCAGCCAGGCGATCTGCTCGGCGAACCGCTCGGGGCTGACGGTCAGCTTGTACGGGTCCTCGTCCTCGACGGCCACCGAGTGGTACATCAGGATCCACGGCGAGGAGGTCTCCGGCACGGGCGCCTCGGCGAGCGGGCGGCGGCTCCGGGGCAGCTGTGCCGCCGGCCGGCGGGTGCCGGTGCGCGGTGCGTCGGTGCGCCGGGCGTCGGGGTGCGGGCCTGCGGCCGCCGGTGCGGCGGGGCGGCGGACGCCCGACAGGACCGGCCGGACGAATCCCCGTTCAGCGTCCATGGGGAGGCTTCCCTTCATCGGCGACAGGTGACGGGCCCAGGGCCCGGGCTGCGGCGCGGACCGGTCCGCGCACCTCACGGGCGCCGAGGCCGGTGCCCAGGGCGGCGAAGACCAGCGCCACGGTGAGGCCCCCGAACACGGTCGAGAGCAGGGGGTCGGCGGTGAGGCCGGCGGCGGGGGTGCCGAGTGCGACGGCGCCCGCGGCGGCGGCCAGCAGCCGGGCGTGGCCGCCGAGGACGCGGCGCAGGCGCAGCGGGATGCCGCGCAGGACCAGGCCGTGCAGCAGCAGCGCGGCGGTGGCGGTGATGCCGACCGCGTTCGCGGCGGCCAGGCCGGGGGCGCCGAACCTGGGGGTGGCGAGCAGCCCCCCGACGACGGTGACGACCAGGCCGAGCGCCATGGCGGCGGCCGGGTACCAGTCGAGCAGCCGGCGTCCGCCGTCGTCCGGGCGCGGGTCGCCGGCCCGGCGGACCACCGGGCGGAGCGAGAAGTAGGGGCGGATCATCACGCCGATCAGCGCCTGGGCGGGCAGGCCGAAGCTGTAGACCCGGATGATGGCGGCGGTGGCGGCGGTGTCCCGGGCGCCGAAGGCGCCGCGTTCGAAGAGCAGGGCCACCACCGACGGCGCGCAGGCGAGCAGGAAGGCGGTGCCGAGCAGGACGACGGCGGCCGCCTGGCCGAGGTCCTTCTCCACCCGGTCGCGGGCGGCGGTGAGGTCGCCGGCGGCGAGCGCCCGGGCGACCAGCGGGAAGGTGACGGTGCAGATCAGGATGCCGGCGGTCATCGCCAGCTGGGAGACCTTGGCGGCGTAGTTGAGGTGCGAGATGGTGCCGGGCGGCAGTTCGGAGCCCAGGAACCGTTCGATGAAGACCTGGGACTGCCGGGTCAGGGTGAAGGCGGCCACCGGCAGCAGTGCGAACGGGATCAGCACCAGCGCGTTGCGGGAGCGCCGGCCGCGGCCTGCGCGGCCGCTCCCGGCGCCGGCGCGCAGCCCGCGCAGGAACGGGACCACCAGCAGGCCGGCCATCAGCAGGCTTCCGAGGGCGACGCCGACCGCGGCGGAGCGGACGCCCCAGATCGCGTGGCAGCTGAGCAGGACGCCGAGGATGCCGAGGTTGTAGGCGACGTAGATGCCGGCCGGGGCGGTGAACCGGTGGTGGGCGCGCAGGGCGGCGGCGAGGTAGCCGGCCACGCCGAACGGCAGCACGGTGATCGCGGTGATCCGGGTGCAGGTGACGGCGAGTCCGGGGTTGGCCAGGCCGGGGGCCAGCAGGTCGACGAGCCAGGGGGCGCCGAGCGCCGCGCCGAGGGAGAGCGTGGAGAGCGCGAGCAGCAGCCAGGGCAGGGTGGCGCGGACCAGCTGGCGGACCGGGTCGGGGCCGTCGGGGCGCTCCTCGCGGAGCACCAGGGCGAGGGCGAAGGCGGGCACCATGAGGAAGGACATGGCGTCCTCGATCAGCAGCGGCGCGGCGGTCTCGGGGACGGTCCAGGCGACCAGGAAGGCGTCGGTGCCCTGGTTGGCGCCGAAGTAGCGGGCCAGCAGGAGGTCGCGGAGCAGGCCGAGCGCGGAGCCGGCGGCGCTGAGGACGGCCGTGACGCCGAAGGCCTTGGCGAGGAAGCCGCGCCGGGGTGCCGCGGCCGGGCCCCCGGTGGCGGGGTCGGCCGGCGCGGGCCGCGGGGCGGGCAGTGCCGGGGTGAGCGCGGTGGGCTGGTCGGTGCTCATCGGGCGGCCGCCCGCGGGCCGGTGGGGCGGGAGGCCGCGGCGGCGAGTCCGAGGACCACCGAGGTCAGCACGGTGGTGGTGCCGCCGATGTCGGCGTAGAGGAAGTCGACCAGGACCCAGGTGAGCAGGGCCAGCGCCGCGAGGCCGGGCCCGCGGGCGTGCCGGAGGCAGCCGAGGAGCAGGCCGAGGAAGAGCACGCCGTAGGCGACGATGCCGACCAGCCCCTGCTCGCTGAGCACCAGGAAGTACATGTTGTGCGGGGAGAGCAGCGGCTCGCGCTGGAACCCGATGGTGGCGTCCGCGGCGTCGCTGCCGGAGGAGAGCCGCAACGGGGCGTGGCCGTCGCGCAGTTGCTGGAAGGCCTTGGGGCCGGCGCCGGAGACCGGGTGGTCCTGCCAGATCCGCCCGGCGGTGGCCCACAGGTCGTACCGGTCGGAGACCGACTGGTCGGGGGCCTCGGAGACGGAGCCGATCGAGCTGAGCCGGGCGGTCACGCCGGAGCCGCCGAGACCGAGGCCGCCGACCAGCACGACGGCGGCGGCCAGGCCCAGGACGGTGCTGCGCACGGCGAGCCGGGCGTCGGCGCGCAGCAGCAGGACGGCGGCTCCGGCGGCGGTGGCGATCCAGCTGCCGCGGCTGAAGGAGACGGCGAGCGGGAGGGCGAGGAAGGCGGCGGCCGCGAACAGCGCCCGCCGCAGCCGGGGGTCGCCGGCCGGGCCGCGTTCGCCGAGGGCGAGGGCGAGGGCGGCGAGCAGGCCGAAGCCGACCACGGTGGACATCGCCATGATGTCCAGCGCGCCGAAGGTGCCGACGGCGCGGATCGGCCGGCCGGTGTAGGAGGCGCCGGTACCGGTGAGGAACTGGTGGACGCCGACGACGCCCTGGATCAGCGCGGCGGCCACGAAGGAGCCGAGGACGAGGCGCTGGTCGGTGCGGTCGCGCAGGGCGCAGAGCACGGCGGCGGGGACGAGCACGAAGACCTGGGTGAGCCGGACGAAGCCGGTGAGGCTGGTGGCCGGGTCGATCGAGCCGATGGTGGCGACGGCGGCGGCGGCCACCACCGCACCGAACCGGACGGCGTCGGCGCGGGCGATCGCCGGGGTCCGGCCGCGCAGCAGGTTGACGGCGGTGAGGGCGACCAGGGCGAGCGAGGCGAGGTCGGCGGCGGTGACGTGGACGGCGGCCGCGACGTCCTTCTCCCCGGTGGGGACGCAGACCAGCAGGACGGTGGCGGCGGCGAGCAGGGCGGGGCGGTCCCGGAGGAGCGCCCCCGCGCGCCGTAAGAGGTGCGCGGGGCGCGGGGGCGCGGGAAGGGTCAGGGCCACGCTGGGTCAGCTCCCGTCCGGGTGGAGCATCAGCGCCGCGGTGCGGCACAGGATCTTGACGTCCTGCCAGAGGCTCCAGCTCTCGATGTAGCGGTTGTCGAAGCGGGCCCGGTCCTCGATCGAGGTGTCCCCGCGCAGGCCGTTGACCTGGGCGAGGCCGGTGAGGCCGACCGGGACGCGGTGACGGTCGGCGTACTCGGGGTAGGCCTGGCTGAACCGCATGACGAAGTAGGGGCGCTCGGGGCGCGGGCCGACCAGGCTCATGTCGCCGCGCAGGACGTTCCACAGCTGCGGGAGCTCGTCCAGGGAGCTGCGGCGCAGCAGCCGGCCGACGGCGCCCATCCGGTGGTCCTGGGAGATGTTCCAGCGGGTCGCGGACTCGTGCTCGTTGCTGGGGCGCAGGGTGCGGAACTTGAGGACGGTGAAGACCCGGCCGTCGAGCCCGGTGCGCTGCTGGCGGAAGAGCACGCCGGGGCCGGTGTCGAAGCGGACGGCGAGTGCGCAGAGGGCGAGGACGGGGGCGAGCAGCAGCAGGCCGAGGCCGGCGGCGGTGACGTCCAGGGCCCGCTTGGCGGTCCAGCCGGGGCGGCGCATCGCCGCGCGGCCGACGCGCAGACAGGGGAACCCCCAGAGGTGGTCGGCGCCGGCCAGCCGGCCGGCGCCGAGGGAGCCGTACTCGCGCAGCGCGGGCACCAGCCAGACCTGGCAGCCGAGCCGGGCGGCGTCGCGCAGGGCGGCGGCGGTCTCGGCCTCGTCGGCGGCGCCGGCGGTGGCGACCACGTGGTGGACGCGGTGGCGGCGGACCTCGCGTTCGAGGGCCTCGCGGCCGCCGAGCACCGGGAGGTCGGTGTCGCCGGTGAGCAGCGGCGGGTCGGGGTCGAGGAAGCCGACCGGGCGCATCCCGTACTCGCCGCGCTCGCTGAGGGCGGCGGCGACCCGGCGGCCGAGCCGGCCGGCGCCGAGCACCAGGACGGGGCTGGGGCGGCTGCGGCGGATCCGGCGGACCAGGTGGTAGAGCACCGCGCGGGCGAGGACGGCGAGCACCAGCTGGGTGCCGAGCAGGACGGTCAGCCGGGCCGGGGTGGCCGGGCCGGAGTCGGGCCAGCGGCCTTCGAGGCAGCCGGCCAGGGTGACGGCGAAGGCGGTGGCGACGCCCGCCCGGACGGTGAGCGCGGGCAGTTCGTCGAGGACGGACAGGGTGAGCCGGGTGCGGTAGAGGCCGCCGGCCAGGTTGACGAGGATCAGCAGTGGCAGCAGGGCGGCCACGCCGAGCAGTGGTGCGACCCGGACGGCCGGGTCGAGGGCGCGGTTGGCGATCCCGGTGGCGGTGCACAGGGCGAAGGCGTCGACGACGACCAGGGCGACGGGCAGGGCGATCCGGGAGCGGACCGGGCGGCGGTGGCGCCGGGCCGTCGGGGCGCTGCGGGTCTGGGCGGACCCTGCCGGGCGGTCGAGCAGCCCGGTGGCGGGCCGGCTCGTGCCGGAGAGGGGCCGGCCGGGCCGTGGCACGCTGTCGTGGTCAATGGTCATCAGCGCACGAACTCCCCTGCTGTGTGCCCGGGGTGACGGCGGTCCGGCACCGGTTGGCCCGGGGCGGCCGTCCCGGCCCGGTGGGCGCGGTCCTGACTGCACCTGCTGCCGCTGGCGGCTTTCGGCTTTCTCGCGAATTCCCGGCGCGAAATCGAAATGGAGCAGGCAAAATCAGACAATACCGAACGCTGCCTGGAATGCCGGAAGTCGACTTGCCATTTCATTCCAGCCGCCCATTAATAGGTATTTCCGATTTCACGCCTCGCCCACAACCGGTTGAGGGTGCGAATACGACAGCGCCGGAGCGGCGGGGCATTCACGGCATGTGAAACGATCAGATCCGCTGCGGGACACGGGCGCGGCGGCGTCCGGCCGCCGGACCGGCCCCCAGCAGATCCCGGTAGAGCGCGTCCACCTGTTCGACGACCGAGCGAACATCATGGCGGGCCGCCGCGTGCTCGCGCAGGCGCGCACCGCGTCGCTCGCACTCGATCGGATCGGACAACGCTTCGGCCATTCGGGTGGCGAGCGCGGCGGCGTCCTCCGGCGGCACCACGGCGGATTTCCGCTCCCCCGGCGGCAGGCATTCGCGGGCCCCGGGGACGTCGGTCAGCAGCACCGGGCGGCCGGACGCCATCGCCTCCAGCGGGGCCAGCGCCATGCCCTCCCAGCGCGAGGGCAGCACCACCAGGTCGGCCGCGGCCAGCCACGGGCGCGGGTCCGCGACGTCCCCGGCCAGCCGGACCCGGGCCGGCTCGGCCGACCCCCGGACCACCGCGGCCAGCCGGGCCTCCTCCGGCCCCCCGCCGACCAGCGCCAGCCGGGCCGACGGCACCCGGCGCTGCACCTCGGGCCAGGCGTCGAGCAGCACGTCCTGCCCCTTCTGGCGGCAGAGCCGGCCCACGCAGACCGCGAGCGGACCGTCCGGCTCCAGGCCGAGCGCGATCCGGGCGGCCCGGCGGTCGGCCGGCGCGTAGTGGCGGACGTCCACGCCGTTGGGCACCACCGCCCAGTCGGCGTGCAGGCCCGCCGCGACGCCGTCGGCCCGCTCCTGGACGGAGACGCAGAGCAGCCGGTGCGCCCAGCGGGTCGCGTAGCGCTCCCAGCGCAGGGTGGCGGCGGCCAGCGCGCCGTCCACGGCGGCGAAGGACCAGGCGTGCGGCTGGAAGACGGTCGGCGCGGCGCCCCGGACGGCCAGCCGGCCGGCCAGTCCGGCCTTGGCGCTGTGCAGGTGGACCATGTCGGGCGCGGCCGCCCGGACGATCCGGCGCAGCCGCCACGCCTCGGCGGCGGTGGCCGGGCCGGGCGAGCGCCGGGCCGGCCAGTCCTGGACCAGCGCGCCGACGGCGGCGGCCTCCTCGGCCAGCCGGCCGCCGCGCGGACAGGCGACCAGCACCCGGTGGCCGGCCTCGCGCTGGCCCCGGACGAGGTCGACCACGACGCGGGCGACGCCGCCGTCGACGGGTTGCGAAATGTGAAGGATCGTCATATGCACGGCGGCGAGCCTAGGGTGGCCGCACCGTGCCGCGGGGCCGTCGTCACCCGCACGTGGCGGCCGTCCACCCGTACGGCTTCCGGCTCGCACGGGTGGACGGATCCGTCGAATCCCCGAGCGAGCGGAGGGGCGGTTCCGGCGGGCGGGGGTCGCCCCGGCGGGGCGGCGCTCCGGGACCGGCGCCGACGCGCCCGGGCGGTCGGCGCCGGTCGGCCGACCGGCCGGCGGTCGGCCGGACCCGGCTCGGCCCGGCCGGTCGGCGGGCCGGACGGTCAGCGGACCTCGGCGGCCAGGTTGGCCAGCACCTGGTCGTGGATCCGGTTCAGGCCCTTGGGGGCGAAGGTCCGCTCGAAGAAGCCGCCGATGCCGGTCGCGCCCTGCCAGGCGGCCGAGACGGTGACCTTCGACCGGCCCTCGCCGACCGCCGACACGGTCCAGGTGATCACCATGGAGGAGTTCGCGTCCCGCTCCACCAGCTGGTCCGGCTGCGGCGCCGAGACGGTGAACAGGCAGTCGCGGATCCGCTTCTCGGTGGCCTGCAGCTTCCAGTGCACCTGGGTGCCCGCGCCCGTGCCGCCGACCCGGACCTCGTACTCGCTGTACTGCTCGGGCAGCAGCTTGGGGCGGGTCACCTGGTAGTCGGCCAGCGCCTCGTACACCCGCTCGGGGGCCGCGTCGTAGACCCGCTCGGTGGTGGCCTGCACCTGTCCCATGGTCGTGCTCTCCTCGTCAGGTCGTCCGGTGTGGTGAGGTCTCCCGGCGTCCGCGGCCGACCGGCCTGGACGGTCTCCGGTGGCGCGCGATCGTTCGGGGCCACCGGCAAGCCAACCACAGGACGTCCGGCGCACCCGCGGGTGGCCTGCGTGCCGGGGGCGGGCATTAGGGTGGCAGGTGTGCTCGATCAGGTGACAGCAGTGCGCTACGTCGACCCGCTGCGGGCCGGCGGGTCCGTCCCGGGCGTGGTGGAGACCGACGACCTGGGGACCTACGTGGTCAAGTTCACCGGGGCCGCGCAGGGCCGCAAGGCGGTGGTGGCCGAGGTGATCGTCGGCGAGCTGGCCCGGCGGCTCGGCCTGCCGGTGCCGGAGCTGCGGCTGGTCGACTTCGACCCGGCGGTGGCCGACGGGGAGCCGGACCCCGAGGTCCAGGACATCCTGCGGTCCAGCGGCGGGCTCAACCTCGGCATGGACCTGCTGCCCGGCGCCCGCGACTTCAGGCCCGGCATGATCGACGTCGACCCGGTCCTGGCCGGGCGGGTCGTCTGGCTGGACGCGCTCACCGGCAACGTCGACCGGACCGTGCACAACCCCAACCTGATGGTCTGGCACGGCCGGCTCTGGCTGATCGACAACGGCGCCGCACTGATCTTCCACCACCGCTGGTCCGCCGCCGCGGCGGCCGTCGGCAAGCGGTACGACCTGAGCGCCCACGCCCTCGGCGGGTACCGTCCGGACGTCCGGCGCGCCGACGAGGAGCTCGGGCCGCTGGTCACCGCCGCGGTGCTGGAGGAGGTGCTGGCGCTCGTCCCGGACGAGTGGCTGGCCGACGAGCCCGGCTTCGATTCGGTGGCGGCGGTGCGCCGCGCCTACGTCGCGCACCTGGCCGCCCGGGCGGCGCGCTCCGCCGAATGGCTGCCGGAGGGGTTCTCCACTCCGGAGCAGCTGCGCGAGGCCGAGCGCCGGCGGGCGGACCGGACCAGGGCGGGCCGGCCGGCCTGGCTCCAGGACGTGCCGGACCTGCACGGCAAGCCCTCGGTGGAGACGGCCTGGGGGCAGCACGTCGAGTGAGCGGCCCGGCGCCGGGCCGCCGGTGACGGGCGGTCGAACGGCTGGCGGTCGGACGGCGGGCCGGCGGTCGAACGGCTGGCGATCGGACGGCGGGCCGGCGGTCGGACGGCGGGCCCGCGCAGGACGCCCCGGCCCGACGGACGGGGCCGGACACGCGGAACGGGGGCGGGACTCGCGTCCCGCCCCCGTCGTGGGTTCAGCGGCCGATCAGCGTGTCAGCTGCTCAGCGCCACCACTGGACCGCCTTCTCGGCGTTGATGATGCCGGCGCCGTAGAAGCCGTTGTCGTCCACGCCGCCCTCACAGGTGGCGGCGAACTCGCCGGCGCCGCCCGGGTTGTACGGGCCGGACGGGCAGGCGTGCGACTCGGCCTGGTTGGTGAGCAGCTCGGTCAGCTCCTCCGGGCTCGCCCACGGGAAGGTGCTCGCCAGCAGGGCGAGGACACCCGCGGCGTGCGGGGAGGCCATCGAGGTGCCCTGCATGTAGCCGTACCCGCCACCCGGGATGGTGGACAGCACGCGGCCGTTCTTGTCCGGGGTGTCCGGGATCTGGTACCGGCGGTCGCCACCGGGGGCGGCGACGGTCACCTTGTTCTTGCCGTAGCTGGAGTAGTACGACTTGTCGCCGTTGACGCCCACCGAGGACACCGAGACGACGCCGTCCAGCTCGGTCGGCAGGTTGAGGCAGTTCTGGTTGATCGGGCGCTCACCCGGCGTGGTGTCGTCCGGGCTGGCGACGTCCTTGGTCTTGTGGGCGAGGTCGATGTTCTCGTTGCCCGCGGCGGCGACGTTGAGGACGCCCTTGCGCTGCGAGAACTCGACGGCGCGGCGGACGGCGGTGGTGATCGCCGCCTGGTCCGCGTCCTCCTGGCAGTTGAACATCCACGGGTCGACGAAGTAGCTGTTGTTCGTGACCTCGAACTTGTGCTCACCGGCCCAGACGAAGCCGCAGATGGCGTACTCCGGGTAGATGAAGCCGCCGTCGTCGACGACCTTGACCGCGGCCAGCTTGACGTTCGGGGCGATGCCCTCGATGCCCTTGCCGTTCTTGGCGGCGGCGATGGTGCCGGCCACGTGGGTGCCGTGGGCGCCGTCCACACCGGGCTGCCAGGCGTCCCAGGCGGTGTTCGGCTTGCCGCCGTCGATGCAGGAGACCGACTTGGAGGCGTCGACGTTGGCCGCGAGGTCCTCGTGGGTGCCGTCGATGCCGGAGTCCAGGACGCCCACGGTGACGTTGCGGCTGCCGAGCGACAGCTTGTGGGCCTTGTCGACACCGATCTGACGCATGTCCCACTGGTTGGCCCAGTAGGGCTCCTCGCCGGCGGCGGGGGCGGCGGACGGGGCCGCGGCGACCTCGGCGGTCCGGTCCTCGGAGGCCGTGATGCCCTTGGTGCGGCTCGCACCGACCGACTCGACGCCCTTGGCCTTGCGCAGCTTGGCGGCGAACTGGGTGTCGGTCGAGCGGGCGATCACCACGCCGATCTGCTCGTAGGAGTACACCACGGTGCCGCCGAGGCCCTTGACGGCGCTCTCGACCTTCTGCACCTGGCCGTGGTTGGCCTTGGTGTTGACGACGTAGCTGAGCAGCGGACCGGTCGTCGACTCCGCACCGGCGGCGAAGGCGGTGCCGGCCGGCAGCGCGAGGGCGCCGGCGGTGGCGAGGACGACGCCCACCGCCGCGAACCGGGTCCGGCTGATCCGAGGAACACTCATAGGGGTTGGCCCTCCCGAGTCGTCATGCAACTGCGTGTGGCAGGTGCACTGGAATGATCGGGACGCTAGTGAACATGTGTCGCAATCCGCAAGGGGTAGTCATCTAATCGACACCGTTCGGCCACTTCTGAAGGCGGCACTTCCGAGGAAACCGGCACTTCACCAATCCATACGGTGAATGGACGCCCTTCGCCGAGGGGGGCGGGCGGCGGTCGATTCGGCCCGAACGACCATCAGAGCCCGGCGCGGACTGGCATGATCAACTCGTACTGACGTGCCATCACGGGGGGACCACTTCAGCCATGTCCAGCAGATCCAGGGCAGCCACCGCCACCGCGGGCGCCCTCCTCGCCCTGAGCACCGCGTGCGCGTCCTCGACGACCTCGGCGACCGCTCCGTCCGCCGCCGCCGTGGAGACCGCCGCACCCGCCCCCGCCGCACCCGCCCCGACGGCGCCCGCGTCGACGGCGCCCGCCCCGACGGCGCCCGCTTCGGCCGCACCCGGCGCGACGACCCCGCCGGCCGTTGCCGCCCCGGCCGCGCCCTCGTCGACGGCACCCGCCGTGACCGCCCCTCCGGCCGAGGCGCCTCGGCCCGCCGGGGACCGGGCACCGGGGTGCCGGACCGACGACGGCAACCAGGAGCGGCTGGAGCGGACCCCGCCCGGGACGGAGTTCAAGCCGCTCGGCTCGCTGCAGGTACCCACCTCCCGCACCGCCGGGCCGCTGATCCGCGAGGGCGGCCACTGGCACTGCTTCGCCCGCACCCCCGAGGGCGCCGCGCGGGCCGCCGCCGTGTTCGCCGCCATCGACACCGGCCACGAGGACTGGGAGGTCGCCGCCCGGGCCCAGATCCACCCGCCGAGCGCCGCCAAGAGCTACGCCGACAAGCGGCTCAAGGACCCGATCAACCCGGAGGGCGTCGGCGAGGTCAAGGTCGCCGCGTTCTCGGTGATGACCTACACGCCTGAGCAGTCCCACGTGATGCTGCTGGTGCGCTTCCCCGGCGGGCTGCCCGCCATGTACGGGGCGGTGCAGGTGGACCTGCGCTGGGTCGACGGCGACTGGCGGATGGACGTCGAGAAGCAGGGGATGCCCGAGCTCCGCCCCTTCGGGAACGACATGGCCAACCTCACGCCCTGGTAGCCGTCAGAGCCCGTACAGCCGACCGGCGTTCCCGGCGGCCACCTGCCGGGCGAGGCGCTCCGCGTCGGCCGCCGTACAGGCGCCGTCGGCCCGCCAGCCGTCCAGCAGGGTGCCCAGGCCGTGCCGGAACTGGGCCGCGCCGACCAGGTACAGCTCCGGCAGGCCGTAGGCGTCCGTGGAGAACAGCAGTTTGCCGAACGGCGCCAGCTCCAGCATCTCGCCGAGCACCGCCGCCACCCGGGGGCCGGTGTAGGAGGCGGACAACCCGAGATCGGTGTGGACGAGGGGGAAGACGTGCGACAGCCAAGCCGCCTGCCGGTGGTACGGATAGCCGTGCAGCAGGACCAGCGGGACGCCCGACGGCTCGGCGGCCCGGACGAAGCCGGCCAGCAGCGACGGGTCGGCCCGGTGCAGGGTGAGGTCCGGGTCGCCGAAGCCCGTGTGGAACTGGAGCGGCAGGCGGCCGAGTTCGGCGCAGACGTCCAGGGCCGTCCAGAGCAGGTGGTGCAGCAGCACCGGGTCGGAAAGCCGCCCGCCCCCGGTGCGCAGCCGCTCCCCCGCGGCGGCCGTCACCGCGGCCGGGCCGGGGCGCTCGGCGGGCACCGCCAGGCCGGTCCGGTAGGCCACCACCGACTTGACCGCGACCGCCTCGGAGGCGGCGGCGGCCAGCGCCTCGCGCACCGCCCGGGACCAGTCGCCGGCCGGGGCGTCGACCCCCTCGGCGACCCGCTCCAGCCGGACCACCTCGCGTACGCGGGCGCCGGAGGCCTCGGCGAACCCGGCGAGCGGCAGCAGCGGACGGCCCGCGGCGGCGGTCAGGCCGGTGTCGACCAGGCAGGTGCCGATCCCGGCCGCCGCCAGCAGGCGGCGGGTCGCCTCCGGGGCGCCGAGCTCACGGCGCCGGGCCAGGTACTCGGCGGCCGGGGCGTGCGCGGGCAGGCCGAGCGCGGGTGGGCACCAGCGGCGGACGGCGAGGCCGAGCGCACTGTCGAACGGCGAGGTGCCCGGCGCGGGCGGTCGGTCGGACTCGGTGAGCAGCCCCGCCAGCTCGTCGTCGTCGAGGTCGACCGCCAGCACGCTGTGGCAGTGGTGGTCGACCAGGGCGGGGAGGTCGGACGGGAGCACCGGTCAGCACCCCCGCCGCCGCGGCCGGCAGGCGGCACCGGTGCGGCGCAGGCCCCCGGCCCGCGGAGCGACCGGCAGCACGCCACGGCTCCGCCCGCCGGTCCCGGGGCGGACCGCCCCGGCAGCCGGCGCGCCGCTGCGACGGCGGCCGGGCAGGGCGGGGGCGTCCGGCGGGGGCACCGGTCAGTACCGCCAGCGGGTGGCCGCCACCAGCTGCTCGGGGGTGGCGTCGGCGAACTGCTCGCCCTCGGCCCGGCGGACGGCCAGGACGGCCTCGTACAGCGGCTCGCCGAGCGCCTCGCGGAGCAGCGCCGAGCGCTGGTACGCGGCGAGCGCCGCGGCCGGGGCGCTCGGCAGCCGGGGGACGCTGCCGGGCTCGGCCTGCGCCGGGTCGCCGGTGGACTCCGGTGGCAGCGCGAGCCCGCGGTCGAGCCCGGCGAGGCCCGCGGCGAGCACCCCGCCGACCGCCAGGTAGGGGTTGGCGGTGGCGTCGAAGCACTTGACCTCGGCGTTGGCGGCGGTGGAGCGCTCGCCGGTGGAGCCGGTGACCAGCCGGAGCGCGGCCTCCCGGTTCTCCAGCCCCCAGCACTGGTAGGCGCCGGCCCAGTGGGAGGGGACCAGCCGGAGGTAGCCGGCCGGGCTGGAGGAGCCGAGCACCAGCAGCTCGGGCAGCGCGCCGAGCACGCCGGCCAGGAAGCCCTCGGCCTCGGCGGTCAGCCCGTGCGGGCCGGGGCCGCCGCGGGCGAGGTTCCGGCCGTCGCGCCAGAGGCTGAGGTGGAGGTGGCCGCCGTTGCCGACCGAGCCGGCCACGACCACCGGGGCGAAGGAGACCCGCAGTCCGTGCCGGGCGGAGACGGCGCGGACGGTCTGCCGGACCAGCACCGAGGTGTCGGCGGCCTCGACCGGGCCCTCGGGGGCGACCGAGACCTCGAACTGGCCCGCCGCGTACTCGGGGTGGATCTGGAGCACGCTCAGCCCCTGGCCGGCGAGCGCGCGGAGCAGGTCGCGCAGGTACCCGGAGAGGTCGGTGAGCCGCTGCATGCCGTAGGCGGGGCCGGCCGTCGGGAAGCGGGGCTCCTCCTCCGCGGGGCCGTCCAGCGCGACCACCCACTCGACCTCGATCCCGGCCTTCAGGCCCAGCCCGCGCTCGGCCGCCGCCGCGACCATCCGGCGGGCGAAGAGCCGCTGGCAGCCCGGGTGCGGGGCGCCGCCCTGGGTGTACCGGTCGCCCGGCGCCCAGGCCCAGCCGGGCTGGGCGGCCAGCGGGACGAGCCGGTCGACGTCGGGGTAGAGCCTGAGGTCGCCGGTGGGGCCGCCGGCCAGCGGGCTGGAGACGATGGTGTCGTCGGCCAGGAAGACGTCGAAGCACGGCGCCGTGCCGACCCCCCACTGCGCCGCGTGCACCAGCCCGGTCAGCGGCACGGCCTTGACCCGGGCGATGCCCGCGTTGTCCACCCAGGTGACGGCCACCGCCTCGACGCCGGCGGCGCCGAGCCGCTCGGCGGCGGCCCGGGCCCGCTCGCCGCGCTCCGCCCGGTCGGCCCGCGGCGGCAGTGTGACGCCCGCCGGGCGGCCGGCCTCCTCGGCGGCGGCGGCCGCCCGCTCGGCGGAGGACTCGCCACGCCCCGTGGCCACGGTTCCGGTGCTCATGTCCCCATGCTCCCCGGCCGGGCCGGCCCGCGTAACTCCCCTATCGAGTGGTCCGAACGGACGTCCGTCCACTCCGTCACCCGTTCCAGCGACGTGAATCCCGGCCCCGGCGGTGCGCGTCCCGGACCGCGGCACCCGGAGGATCCGGTCCGCCCGGTCCGGGTGGCGGATCCCCTCCGGCGCGCCCCCGGAGCCCCGTGGCGTGCGGACGGCTTCGGATCCGTCGCCCCCACCCCCTTCCTACCTGCTAGTAGCTTCGCTACAGTGTCGGCACGCACCACCGCCGGGCTTCGGGAGCCGCACCGGCGGGGGGTGCCGACCGTCGTGCGGGACCGCACGGAGCGGTCGGCGCCCGGACTGTGTGTTCACCCACCGGTCGTTTCCGCGGATCGCGGACGAAGACCGGGGTTTCTCTCTTCTTCGCCTCCCTGCTTCAGAGTCGCTTCCTTCACCCCGAGCGCCTGAGTACCACGGCACACCCGCAGCACCGCCGGAGCGGACCGGCGGCTGCGCGGTGGCCGCAACCGTCTTCTCCCCCGCCCCGCGCACGGACCCTCCTCCGTCGGCGCGTCCGCCGGAGCGCGCGCGGGCCACCCATGACAAGGAGTCAGGACAGATGGAGCGTCCCTTTCCCACGGTCGCCGTGGTCGGCCTCGGCACGATGGGTGCCGGCGTCGCGGTGGCGGTCGCCAGGAGCGGCCGCCGGGTGATCGGCATCGAGGCCGGCGAGGAGCAGGCCGCCCGGGCCCTGGCCCGGATCGAGGAGGCCACCGCGTACGCGGTGACCCGCGAGCGGCTCACCTCCGACGAGCGCACCGCGCTGCTCGCCCTGATCTCGGTGGGCCACGCGCTGGAGGCGGCCGCCGGGGCCGACCTGGTGATCGAGGAGGTGCCCGAGCAGCTGGAGCTGAAGCGGGAGCTCTTCGCCGAGCTGGACCGGATATGCCCGCCGGACACGGTGCTGGCCACCGGCACCACCGCGCTCTCGGTGACCCGGATCGCCGCCGCCACCGCCCGCCCGGAGCGGGTGCTCGGCCTGCACTTCTTCAACCCGGTGCACACCATGAAGCTGGTCGAGGTGGTCCGCACCGTGCTGACCGACCCCCGGATCGCCGAGGACGCCGCCGCCCTCGCCCGGGACCTCGGCAAGGAGCCGGTGGCCGCCGGCGACCGGGCCGGCTTCGTGGTCAACGGCCTGCTCTTCGCGTACCTGAACCAGGCCGCCGCGATGTACGAGTCCAAGTACGCCACCCGGGAGGACATCGACGCCGCGATGCGGCTCGGCTGCGGCCTGCCGATGGGCCCACTGGCCCTGCTCGACCTGATCGGCGTGGACACCGCCCGGACCGTCCTGGAGGCCATGTACGAGCAGTCCCGGGACCGGCTGCACGCGCCCGCGCCGATCCTCGGCCAGCTGGTCTCGGCCGGACTCCTGGGCCGCAAGAGCGGTCGCGGCTTCTACACCTACGAGGCCCCCGGTTCGTCCCGGGCGGTCGACGCGGCCACCGGACCGGCGCAGCCCGCGGTGCCGGGCCGGGAGGTGCGCACGGTCGGCGTCTGCGGCTCGGGCACCATGGCCACCGGCATCGCCGAGGTGTTCGCCAAGGCCGGGTACCCGGTGCTGCTGGCGGCCCGCAGCCAGGAGAAGGCGGAGAAGGCCAAGGCGCAGCTGGCGCGGTCGCTGGAGCGCTCGGTGACCCGGGGCCGGCTGAGCACGGAGCAGCGGGACGCGGCGCTCGCGCTGGTCACGCCGGTCGACCGGTACGGCGAGCTGGCCGAGGTCGACCTGGTGGTCGAGGCGGTGGCCGAGGACCTGGCGGTCAAGCGCGAGCTGTTCGCCACCCTGGACAAGGTCGTCAGGCCGGGCGCGGTGCTCGCCACCACCACCTCCTCGCTGCCGGTGATCAGCTGCGCCACGGCCACCTCGCGGCCGCAGGACGTGGTCGGGATGCACTTCTTCAACCCGGCGCCGGCGATGAGGCTGGTCGAGGTGGTGTCGACGGTGCTGACCGCGCCGGACGTCACGGCGACCGTGCTGGAGCTGTGCGCGAAGGTGCGCAAGCACCCGGTGGAGTGCGGGGACCGGGCCGGGTTCATCGTGAACGCGCTGCTCTTCCCGTACCTGAACGACGCGGTGCGGATGCTGCAGGAGCACTACGCGACGGTGGACGACATCGACACCGCGATGAAGCTGGGCTGCGGCTACCCGATGGGCCCGTTCGAGCTGCTGGACGTGGTCGGCCTGGACGTGTCGCTGACCATCGAGCAGGTGCTGCACCAGGAGTTCCGCGAGCCGGGCCTGGCGGCGGCGCCGCTGCTGGAGCACCTCGTGGCGGCCGGCTGCCTGGGCCGCAAGACCGGCCGCGGCTTCCGCGACCACGCGCGCCGGTGACCACGCAACCGTCCTACGGGCAACCCGGCCAGCCGCCGCCCGGACCGGACCGGTCGGCCCGGACACCGGGTGCGGTGTCCGCCCGCTGGCCCAGACCGGCGGTGACCGGCCCGGTCGCGCCGGTGCGCCGGGGAAGGCCCGCTGCCCCGGCCCCCGGGACGTGTAGCGTTCCGGCCATGGATCGGGTTCAGTCAGTCTCGCCGCAGCAGTCCGTCCTCCCGCGCGACGCCCGTTCGGCCGGTCAGGCGGGCCAGGAGGGCGGCCCGGGCAACCGCCGCGCGGCGGCCCAGCGGCAGCAGATGCGCCAGGACCTGGCCACCGCCGCCATGGAGCTGTTCGCCTCCCAGGGGTACGAGGAGACCACGGTCGACCAGATCGCCGCGGCCGCCGGGGTGGCCCGGCGGACCTTCTTCCGGTACTTCCGGTCCAAGGAGGAGGCGATCTTCCCGGACCACGACGACACCCTGGTCCGGGTGGCCGACCTGCTGGCCAGCGCCGAGCCGGAGGAGCACCCGCTGGACGTGGTCTGCCGGGGCATCAAGGAGGTGCTGCGGATGTACGCCTCCACGCCCGCGGTCTCGGTGGCCCGGTACCAGTTGATCCGTCAGGTGCCGGCGCTGCGCGAGCGGGAGATCGCGGTGGTGGCCCGGTACGAGCGGCTGTTCACCCGCTACCTGCTGGGCCGGTTCGACACGGGCCAGGAGATCCCGACGGGCTGGCAGCGCGGCGGCGAGGACGACTCGATGCTGGCCGAGGTGTCGGCGGCGGCGGTCGTCGCGGCGCACAACCACGTGCTGCGGCGCTGGCTGCGGGCCGGCGGCCGGGGGGACGTGGAGGCGCAGCTGGACCACTCCTTCGAGGTGATCCGGCGGACCTTCTGGGCCGCCAGCGAGCCGGGGGTGCGCCGGCGCGGGACGCTGGTGGCACCCGGTGCCAGCGGGGCGGTGCCGGAGGCGGTGGCCGCCAGCACCCTGAGTGCCAGCCCCGGAGGTGAGGTACTCATCACAGTGGCCCGCACCGATGCCCCGCTGGACGTGGTGGTGGACTCGATCAGAGCCGCCCTGGAGGCCGTCAATCGGCCTTGAGGGCTTGGGTTTCCGCAGGCCACGGTGGATTCGAGGGCCCGCACCGGAGTGCCGGTGCGGGCCCTTTCCGCGCCCGCGCGAGGCCCCCCGGGAGGGGTCCGGCCCAGCGGAATGATGACACCCGGTGTCTTTACGAGTGGCACAGGGTGCCACTACCTTGTTACCCACCAGTCGCGGCGCCGCGGCTCCCACCTCGGCGCGCCGTCGTACCGGCGCCCCCACACCCCGGGGGCGACGCCCTGCGTGCCAGGCCCATCAGCCACGTCCCACCCACCATCCGTCCCAGCGAAGCCGGTGTCCGCTCCCGGCTCCCCCAGACGCCCTGTGCCCCTCACACAGGTACGCCTTCGGAGGCAGCCATGAAGGAAATCCTCGACGCGATCCTCAGCTCCGACAGCACCCCGGCGGACTTCGCCGCGCTGAAGCTGCCGGAGTCCTACCGGGCCGTGACGCTCCACAAGGACGAGGAGCAGATGTTCGCCGGCCTCGACAGCCGCGACAAGGACCCCCGGAAGTCCCTCCACCTCGACGACGTCGCCCTGCCCGAGCTCGGGCCGGGCGAGGCGCTGGTCGCCGTCATGGCGAGCGCGGTGAACTACAACACGGTGTGGAGCTCGATCTACGAGCCGGTCTCCACCTTCGGGTTCCTGGAGCGCTACGGCCGACTGTCGCCGCTCGCCAAGCGCCACGACCTGCCGTACCACGTGCTCGGCTCGGACCTCGCGGGGGTGGTGCTGCGCACCGGTGCCGGGGTCAACGCCTGGAAGCCCGGCGACGAGGTCGTCGCGCACTGCCTCTCGGTCGAGCTGGAGTCCTCGGACGGCCACAACGACACGATGATGGACCCGGAGCAGCGGATCTGGGGCTTCGAGACCAACTTCGGCGGCCTGGCCCAGCTGGCCCTGGTGAAGACCAACCAGCTGATGCCCAAGCCCGCCCACCTGACCTGGGAGGAGGCCGCCTCCCCCGGCCTGGTCAACTCCACCGCCTACCGCCAGCTGGTCTCGCAGAACGGCGCGGGCATGAAGCAGGGCGACAACGTGCTGATCTGGGGCGCCAGCGGCGGCCTCGGCTCGTACGCCACCCAGTACGCGCTGGCCGGCGGCGCCACCCCGATCTGCGTGGTCTCCAGCGACCAGAAGGCCGACATCTGCCGGGCGATGGGCGCCGAGGCGATCATCGACCGCTCCGCCGAGGGCTACCGGTTCTGGAAGGACGAGCACACCCAGGACCAGCGCGAGTGGAAGCGCCTGGGCTCGCGGATCCGCGAGCTGACCGGCGGCGAGGACGTGGACATCGTCTTCGAGCACCCGGGCCGCGAGACCTTCGGCGCCTCGGTGTACGTCACCCGCAAGGGCGGCACCATCGTCACCTGCGCCTCGACCTCCGGTTACATGCACCAGTACGACAATCGCTACCTGTGGATGTCGCTCAAGCGGATCGTCGGCTCGCACTTCGCCAACTACCGGGAGGCCTGGGAGGCCAACCGCCTGGTGGCCAAGGGCAGGATCCACCCGACCCTCTCCAAGGTGTACTCCCTGGAGCAGACCGGCCAGGCCGCCCTCGACGTCCACCAGAACAAGCACCAGGGCAAGGTCGGCGTGCTCTGCCTGGCCCCGCAGGAGGGCCTGGGCGTGCGCAACGGCGAACTGCGCGAGAAGCACCTGCCGGCCATCAACCGCTTCCGGAACGTCTGATGACGGGCCGCACCGGCGTGCCGGCGCCGGACGGGCGCGTGCAGCGCGACCGGCCCTGGCTGATGCGCACCTACGCCGGCCACTCGACCGCGAGCGACTCCAACGCGCTCTACCGGAAGAACCTCGCCAAGGGGCAGACCGGCCTCTCCGTCGCCTTCGACCTGCCGACCCAGACCGGCTACGACTCCGACCACATCCTCGCCCGCGGCGAGGTCGGCCGGGTCGGCGTGCCGGTGGGCCACGTCGGCGACATGCGCACCCTGTTCGACGGCATCCCGCTCGAACAGACCAACACCTCGATGACGATCAACGCCACCGCGATGTGGCTGCTGGCGCTCTACCAGGTGGTCGCCGAGGAGCAGGGCGCCGACATCGCCAGGCTCACCGGCACCACCCAGAACGACATCGTCAAGGAGTACCTGTCGCGCGGGACGCACGTCTTCCCGCCCGGGCCCTCGGTGCGCCTGATCACCGACATGATCGCCTACACGGTCGGGAACATCCCGAAGTGGAACCCGATCAACATCTGCAGCTACCACCTCCAGGAGGCCGGGGCCACCCCGGTCCAGGAGATCGCCTACGCGATGTGCACGGCGATCGAGGTGCTGGACGCCGTCCGCGACTCCGGCCAGGTGCCGGCCGAGCGGATGGGCGAGGTGGTCGCCCGGATCTCCTTCTTCGTGAACGCCGGCGTGCGGTTCGTCGAGGAGATGTGCAAGATGCGCGCCTTCGGCCGGCTCTGGGAGAAGGTCACCCGGGAGCGGTACGGGATCGAGGACGCCAAGCAGCGCCGGTTCCGCTACGGCGTCCAGGTCAACTCGCTCGGCCTGACCGAGGCCCAGCCGGAGAACAACGTCCAGCGGATCGTGCTGGAGATGCTCGCCGTCACGCTCTCCAAGGACGCCCGCGCCCGCGCCGTCCAGCTGCCCGCCTGGAACGAGGCGCTCGGCCTGCCCCGCCCCTGGGACCAGCAGTGGTCGCTGCGGATCCAGCAGGTGCTCGCCTACGAGTCCGACCTGCTGGAGTACGGGGACATCTTCAACGGCTCCGAGGTCATCGAGGCCAAGACCGCCGAGCTGCTGGCCGGCGCCGAGGCCGAGATCGCCAAGGTGCTGGAGATGGGCGGGGTCATCCCGGCCGTCGAGTCCGGCTACCTCAAGTCCAACCTGGTCGCCTCGCACGCCGCCCGCCGGGCCCGGATCGAGTCCGGCGAGGACCGGATCATCGGGGTGAACTGCTTCGACACCACCGAGGAGAGCCCGCTCACGGCCGACCTCGACACCGCGATCATGGTCGTCGACCCGGCCTCCGAGCAGTCCGTGCTGACCGCCCTGGAGGCCTGGCGCGGGCAGCGCGACGAGCCCGCGGCGCTGCGCGCGCTGGAGGAGCTCAAGGCGGTCGCCGCGACCGACGCCAACCTGATGCCGGCCACCCTGGCCTGCGCCCGCGCCGGCGTCACCACCGGCGAGTGGGCCTTCGCCCTGCGCGAGGTCTTCGGCGAGTACCGCGCCCCCACCGGCGTCGGCGGCGCCCCGGTCGCGGTGGCCGCCGAGCCCGGCGGCGAACTGGCCGCGGTCCGCGAGGCGGTCGCCGCGACCGCCGCCGAGCTGGGCACCGGCAAGCTGCGCCTGCTGGTCGGCAAGCCCGGCCTGGACGGGCACTCCAACGGCGCCGAGCAGATCGCCGTCCGGGCCCGCGACGCCGGGTTCGAGGTGGTCTACCAGGGCATCCGGCTGACCCCGGAGCAGATCGTCTCGGCGGCCGTCGCCGAGGACGTGCACTGCGTGGGCCTGTCGATCCTCTCCGGCGCCCACTCCGAGCTGGTGCCCGACGTCCTGCACCGGCTCCGCCGGGCCGGGGTGGAGGATGTCCCGGTGATCGTGGGTGGCATCATCCCGGCAGCGGACGGCGAGGCCCTCAAGGCCGCCGGCGTCGCCGCCGTGTTCACCCCGAAGGACTTCGGCATCACGACCATCATCGGCCGGATCGTGGACGAGATCCGGCTGGCCAACAGGCTCCAGCCCTGGACGTCCTGCACCGCCGCGTCCAGCAGCTGACCCCGGAAGGAACCGACCACCCGTCATGAGCAACTCCCACCCGTCTCCCGCCGCGCCCCTCGACCGGCTGCGCCCGCGCCGCTCCTGCCTGGCCGTGCCCGGCTCCAACCCGCGGTTCCTGGAGAAGGCCCAGGGCCTCGACGCCGACCAGGTCTTCCTCGACCTGGAGGACGCCTGCGCCCCGCTGGTCAAGGAGAGCGCGCGGCACTCCATCGTCGACGCCCTGAACAACGGCGACTGGGGCAAGAAGACCAGGGTCGTCCGGGTCAACGACTGGACCACCCACTGGACCTACCGCGACGTGATCACCGTGGTCGAGGGCGCGGGCCCCAACCTCGACTGCATCATGCTGCCGAAGGTCCAGGACGCCGAGCAGGTCCGGGCGCTCGACCTGCTGCTCACCCAGATCGAGAAGACCATGGGCTTCGAGGTCGGCCGGATCGGCATCGAGGCGCAGATCGAGAACGCCAAGGGCCTGATCAACGTCGACACGATCGCCCAGGCCTCGCCCCGGCTGGAGACCATCATCTTCGGCCCGGCCGACTTCATGGCCTCGATCAACATGAAGTCCCTGGTGGTCGGCGAGCAGCCGCCCGGCTACCCGGCCGACGCCTACCACTACATCCTGATGCGCATCCTGATGGCCGCGCGCGCCAACGACCTCCAGGCGATCGACGGCCCGTACCTGCAGATCCGCAACCAGGAGGGCTACCGCGAGGTGGCCGGCCGCGCCGCCGCGCTCGGCTTCGACGGCAAGTGGGTGCTCCACCCGGACCAGGTCGCCGCCGCGAACGAGATCTTCTCGCCCTCGCAGGAGGACTACGACCACGCCGAGCTGATCCTCGACGCCTACGACTGGTGCACCTCCGAGGCGGGCGGCGCCAAGGGCTCCGCGATGCTCGGCGACGAGATGATCGACGAGGCCAGCCGCAAGATGGCGCTGGTCATCGCCGGCAAGGGCCGCGCCGCGGGCTTCAGGCGCACCTCCAAGTTCGAGCCCCCGCAGGCCTGAGACCGGTAAGGAAGCATCGATCATGCAGTTCGGACGCACCTACGAGGAGTTCGAGGTCGGGGCGGTCTACAAGCACTGGCCCGGCAAGACGGTCACCGAGTACGACGACCACCTCTTCTGCCTCCTCACCATGAACCACCACCCGCTCCACATGGACGCGAACTACGCGGAGCGGACGACCGACTTCGGCCGCAACGTCGTGGTGGGCAACTACGTCTACTCGCTGCTGCTGGGCATGTCCGTCCCGGACGTCTCCGGCAAGGCGATCGCCAACCTGGAGGTCGAGTCGCTGCGGCACATCGCGCCGACCTTCCACGGCGACACGATCTACGGCGAGACGACCGTGCTCGACAAGTGGCCGTCCAAGTCCAAGGACGACCGCGGCATCGTGTACGTCGAGACCAAGGGCTACAAGCAGGACGGCACGGTCGTCTGCGTCTTCCGCCGCAAGGTGATGGTGCCGACCGCGACGTACACCGACGCGCGCGGCGGCGAGCAGCCCGGCCGTCCCACCCCCCTGGCCTGACCCCGCCCCCAGGACCCCGGACGGGCCGGCCGCCGTCATCGGCCGTTGCCCCACCCGGTACACGGGGGCTCCGCGGAAGCCACGCCCGCGGAGCCCCCGTACCCCCACCCCCTTCTTCCTCAGGCATGACAGGAGCCGCACGATGGGACGCCTCGCACAGACCGACGGCCTCACCGAGATCCAGCGGGACATCCTCGCCACCGTGCGGGATTTCGTCGACAAGGAGATCATCCCGGTCGCGACCGAGCTGGAGCACCGGGACGAGTACCCGACCGCCATCGTGGAGGGCATGAAGCAGCTCGGGCTCTTCGGCCTGACCATCCCCGAGGAGTACGGGGGCCTCGGCGAGTCGCTGCTCACCTACGCCCTGGTGGTCGAGGAGATCGCCCGCGGCTGGATGTCGGTGTCCGGCATCGTCAACACCCACTTCATCGTGGCGCACATGATCAACGCGCACGGCACCCAGGAGCAGAAGGACCACTTCCTGCCGAGGATGGCGGCCGGCGAGATCCGCGGCGCCTTCTCGATGTCCGAGCCGGGCCTCGGCTCCGACGTCGCCGCGATCTCCACCAAGGGCGTGCGGGACGGCGACCACTACGTCCTCAACGGCCAGAAGATGTGGCTGACCAACGGCGGCACCTCCACCCTGGTCGCGGTGCTCTGCAAGACCGACGAGGGCGGCTCCACCCCGTACAAGAACATGACCACCTTCCTGGTCGAGAAGACGGCGGGCTTCGGCCCGAACCCGACCGTCCCCGGCCTCACCGTGCCCGGGAAGATCGAGAAGATGGGCTACAAGGGCGTCGACACCACCGAGCTGGTGCTCCAGGACGTCCGGATCCCGGCCGACCGGGTCCTCGGCGGCGTCCCCGGCAAGGGCTTCTACCAGATGATGGACGGCGTCGAGGTCGGCCGGGTCAACGTGGCCGCGCGCGGCTGCGGCGTCGCCCGGCGCGCCTTCGAGCTCGGCATCTCCTACGCCCAGCAGCGGACCACCTTCGGCAAGAAGATCGCCGAGCACCAGGCGATCCAGTTCAAGCTCGCCGAGATGGCCACCAAGGTCGAGGCCGCGCACCAGATGATGGTGATGGCCGCCCGCAAGAAGGACGGCGGCGAGCGCAACGACCTGGAGGCCGGGATGGCCAAGTACCTCGCCTCCGAGTACTGCAAGGAGGTCGTCGAGGACGCCTTCCGCATCCACGGCGGCTACGGCTTCTCCAAGGAGTACGAGATCGAGCGGCTCTACCGGGAGGCCCCGATGCTGCTGATCGGTGAAGGTACTGCGGAGATCCAGAAGATGATCGTCGGACGCCGGCTGCTGGAGGAGTACCGCATCGCGGAGTGATCCGACCGATCCCGTCGCACCCGACCCGTGCCGCGCGACCTGCGGCAGGGCGGGTCGGCGGTCCGGTGACGGCCGGTCGACGGGCGTGCGGGCCCGTCCCGGCACCGGGCCGTGCGGGGGTCCCGGGCCTGGTCCGCCCGGGGCCTGCACGGCCCCCTGAGCGGCCGCGGGGCGTACAGGTGCTGTCACGCGCCCCGCGGCCGCTCCGGCATGCCCGTCCGGGCGGACCTCTGAGACAAGTGTCACCAGCTCTGCCAGGTCCCTTGGGAACCGGACGGGGTCGAGCTACGGTCGTATACACAGAGGCGCACCGGCGCCGCTGGCAGGACACATGAACGAGCAGGCGGGTTGCCCACCCACCGTGTGCTCCCGATAGCATCCACCGGGACAGCAGACGTCCCTCTCTTACCCGATCCCGCGGTGGCCCCCGTCCAGCGGCCATGATCCCCCGCGACAAAGGTCTTCGATGCCCATCAGCCCGTCCCCTCACACCTCCGTCACGGACCGCGATGCCCTCGCAGCCCCGGCGGCCGGTCGGCGACCCCGCGTGACCGTCGCGCGCGGAGCCACCCCCTGGTTCGTCCCCACCCTCGCCACGGCCGCCGTGACCACCGCCCTCACCCGGCGCAGCGGCAAGTGGGCCCTGGCGGCGGTGCCCGCCTGTGCGCTCGGCGCCGGCATGCTGTGGTTCTTCCGCGACCCCGAGCGTGAGATCGGCCCGGGCAGAGTGATCTCCCCCGCCGACGGCGTGGTCCAGAGCATCGACGCGTGGCCGGACGGCCGCACCCGCGTCGCGATCTTCATGAGCCCGCTCAACGTCCACGTCAACCGGGCGCCGCTGCCCGGCTCGGTGACGTCCGTGGAGCACGTGCCCGGCGGCTTCGTGCCCGCCTTCAACAAGGACAGCGACCAGAACGAGCGGGTCGTCTGGCACTTCGACACCGAGCTCGGCGACATCGAGATGGTGCAGATCGCGGGGGCCGTGGCCCGTCGCATCGTGCCGTACGTCGACGCCGGTACCAAGGTCGAGCAGGGCGAGCGGATCGGTCTGATCCGCTTCGGCTCCCGGGTCGACACCTACCTGCCGGCCGGCGTCGAGGTCGGCGTCGAGGTCGGCCAGAAGACCACAGCCGGGGTGACGCGCCTTGACCGTGACTGATCCTGAGACGATCGTCGGCCTGGAGGACGAGGAGACGGCCCTGCGCCGCCGCCGCTGGGCGCGTGACCGCGAGCTGCGTGCTCCGCGTTCGCCGCAGCACCTCTCCACCGCCGACTTCCTGACCCTGGGGAACGCCGTCTGCGGCTTCCTGGCGATCTACTCGATCACCACCGGGGTCCTCGTCCCGCACATCACCAACCCGGACGCCGCTCCGGACAAGCACAGCGCCGCCACCGCGGTGACGCTGCTGCTGATCGGCTCGATGTGCGACCTCTTCGACGGGCTGGTGGCGCGCAAGCTGCGCTCCTCCGCCCTCGGGGCGGAGCTCGACAACCTCGCCGACCTGATCAGCTTCGGCATCGCGCCGGCCTACTTCGTCGCGGTCTGGGGCATGGTCTCGCCGGGCTCCGACAGCCGGCTCTCGGCACTGATCGCGCTGACGGTCCTGCTGTCGGTGGTGCTGCGGCTGGCCCGCTTCTCGGCCGTGAAGATGCGGCCGGGGGTCTTCCAGGGCATGCCCTGCCCGATGGGCGCGATGACGGTGATCGCCATCGTGCTGCTCGACCCGCCGTTCCTGCCGGGTCTGCTGGCCATCGCGGGCACCGCGTACCTGATGATGAGCCGGATCGAGTACCCGAAGCCGCAGGGGCTGCTCGCCACCGCGACGCTCTGCTGGATCGTGCTCTCCATCGGCTGCCTGGCGGCCTGGGCGACCGGCCTGAAGGGCGGCGACTACCTGCTGCACATCGGCGCCTACGGCCAGATCGCGCTGGCCGCGATGGCCCCGCTGCTGGTCATCCGCCGCAAGGTGGGCCAGAAGGTCGGGGACGTGCGGGCCCGCCGCGCGGAGTCCCGGATCGGCTGACGGTCCGCCCCGGCGGCACGAGCACACGGCATGCGGAAGGGCCCGGTTCCCCCAGCTTGGGTTCAAGGGGTCGTCGCAACACCACTTGGTTTTAGGTGGTGAGTAGATCACGTAGACGCTCGGCTGGGGTATCCCAGCCGAGCGTCTTGCGTGGGCGGCCGTTGAGTTCTTGGGCGACGTGTTCGAGGTCTTCGGGGCTGTGCGGGCTGAGGTCGGTTCCCTTCGGGAAGTACTGCCGCAGGAGCCCGTTCGTGTTCTCGTTCGAACCGCGTTGCCAGGGTGAGGCGGGGTCGCAGAAGTAGACGGGCATGCCGGTGGCCATGGTGAACTGCCTGTGGCGTGCCATCTCGCTGCCCTGGTCCCAGGTGAGGGAGCCGCGCAGGTGGGCGGGCAGGGTCTGGATGGTGCGGACGAGGCCGTCGCGGACGGTCTCGGCGTCGTGGGCACCGCCCGGCAGGTGGACCAGCATGGTGTAACGGGTGCTGCGCTCGACCAGGGTGGCGATCGCGGAGCGGCCGCCCGCGCCGATGATCAGGTCCCCTTCCCAGTGACCGGGCACGGCCCGGTCCTCGACGTCGGCGGGTCGGTCGCTGATCATCACCATCGGGTCGATGAACCGCGGGGTGCGCCGCTCGGGGTCGCGGCGGGGTTTGCGGCGGGTCCGGCCGGAGCGGACGGCTGCCTGTACTTCCCGTTTCAGGCCGCCACGGGCCTGGAAGTACAGCGCCTGGTAGATCGTTTCCACGCTCACCCGCATGCTCTCGTCGTCGGGATGCTCCGTCGGTAGAGCGTGGCAGATCTGTTCCGGTGACCACCGGACGCGCAGTCTGTCCTGCACGAAGCCGCGCAGTCGTCCCTCGCGCAGCAGCTTGCGCTCCTTGGGCCGGGGCCTGCGTGCGGCGGCCGCCCGGTGGGCCGCGTAGGGCTGGTATCCCTTGCTGCCCGAGTTCGCGTCGATCTCCCGCTTGACCGTGCTCGCCGGCCGCCCCAGGGCACGTCCGATCGCCCGCAACGACTGACCGAGTGCCTGGAGATCCCGTATCCGTTCGCGCTCGGCCAGTGTCAGGAACCTCGGGTGCAGTTGCTGTTCCAGGGCCGTCAGGCCCACTGGTGCCGTGGTCACACCGCACATCGTGACGGTCCCGGTGGCGTAGTCGACACGGCGGCCGTCGGGATAGGTCCGCGTCATGGCACTCTTCTTGACGCCCTGGTCCCAGTCCCTGGCCGTGCGCTCGCTCACACCGACCCGCCGGGCCGCCTCCTGACGCGCGACACCCCCGGCCCGGAGCCGCTCGTACTCGTCGCGCCCGGGGTGCCGCCGTGGCAGGCGCACCGAGCTCTGTCCGGCCTTCCGGGCCCAGCCGAAGGCGGTGTTCCGGTTCATCCCCAGCTCACGCGCCACCACGGTCACGTTCCCCACGGCATCCAGCCGCGCAAGGAAACGCTCCCTCAACCCCGAAAGATCATCGCGTCCAACGCCCACGGTCCCCGCAACTCCCATCGATCACGGGTGTTGCGAGGACCGTTAGAACCCAAGCAGGGGATCCGGGCCCTTCGCCGTGCGTGCCGCGCGTTGCCGGGCGGGTGCCCCCGGAGGGGCGGGGTGGGGCGGGTGCTCAGGCGCCGCCGCGGTGGACGCTGAACGCCGAGCGGCGGGCCGCCCGGGCCACGCCCGGGTCCGGGTGGACCCCGGAGACGGCGGTCAGCACCGAGGCCGCCCGGGGGTGGCCGGACTGCCGGGCGCGGGCGAACAGCCGCACCGGGTCGCCGGCCGAGGCCCCCTCGACGTGGCCGACCAGCAGCTCCGTCTCCCCGTGGTCCAGGACGGCGGCGGCGGTGTCCACCCAGAGCCAGGCGGCGTCCTCCGCGCCCAGCACGTCGGCCGGGGAGACCCCCTCGTCCGAGCGCTCGGCCAGCCAGAGCAGCGCGTAGGGGCGCAGCACCGGCTCGTCGACGGCGGCCCGGACGGCCTGCTCGGCGGTGGAGCCGGCCACCCGCAGCGCCTCGAAGGCCAGGCCGCGCAGCAGCGCGTCCTCGCCCTGCGCGGCCTCCAGGAGTTCGGCCACCGCCCGGTCGGCCGGGCGGGCGGCCACCCAGGCCCGGTACTCGGCGCGGGCCGGGCCCGGCGAGTAGTCGGCGCAGGCGCTCAGCAGCTCCGTCGCGCTCTGCTCGATGTGGCCGGCGGCGGTCTGCGCGACGGTGCAGATCTCCTCCAGCTTGGCCCGCACCGCCCAGTGCCCGAGCGGCGACAGTTCGGCGGCGTTGTCCCGGCGGACCAGCGCGCCGACGGCGGCCAGGCCGTCCAGCATCCAGTCGAGGACGGCGGCCACGTCGGCGGGCGAGGCCGGGGTGTCGATCTGGGGCTCGCGGCAGGTGCCGCGGACCGCCGAGATCGCCGAGGCCGCGTGCGGGACGGGCGAGAGGCCGAAGGTGGCCTCGCCGCCGCCGACCCGGCGCTCGTCCAGGCCCCGGCGGAGCAGCTCCAGCAGCTCCACGTCGGCGACCGGGCCGTCCACCAGGTGCAGGAAGGAGAGCAGTTGCGGGGCCTGGTCGACGGCCTGCCCGGCGAGCAGCGCGAAGACGCCGCGCAGGGCGGCGGGCGGCACCGGGGCGAGCAGGGTCCAGGCGTCGAACAGCGCCGACCAGCCGCGGACCACGGCCTCGTCGTCGTGCTCCCAGGCGTGCAGGCGCCAGCCCGGCACGGAGCCGCCGTCCCGGGCCTCGACCAGGCCGACCAGCAGGGCCTGGCCCCACGCCTTGGCGGCGGCGCCCACCGTCATGGCGAGGGCGAGGCCGGCGGCGCGGGCGTCGTCGGGCAGCAGCTCGCCGCGCTTGTCGACCTCGTCGAGGTCGCCGGCCCAGCGGGCGATCCGGACGGCGTCGACCAGCATGCGGCGGGCCAGCGGGGCGAGTTCGGCGGGAGCGGGGAAGCCCTCCGGCACGGGGACCCGGCCGCGGCCGGGTGCGGGGGCGGGGCCTCGTCGGCGGGGTACGCCGGGGGTTGTGCCCGGCCTGGCGCCGGCGGGGCGGTGGGCGGTTCCCGGGAGACGGGTCACCGTCGCACCGGTACCGATCGTCGGCGGGAGCGGGGCATCACGGTCGCGCGGGTTCCGAGACGTCACGTCGAGCAGTCTTCCCCTTGTACCGGCCATCTGTCACATCCGGTTGCACGCGCGGGCCGGGCGGCGGGCGCGGGGCCTCCACAAGATCGGGCAACAGAGGCCAAACCGACTGGCTTGATCTTAGTGGCGGGTCCATGCCAGGTGAGCGCCGGGGAGGGGAGCGAGGGGAAGCGGGGCGGAAGCGGGAAGGGAGCCTGCCGCGGCGACCGGCGGGACGCCGCGGCCCGGACGGGGCGGGCTCAGAGGAAAGGGGTGAGCCAGCGGCGGAGCGTCTCCTCGTAGCGGTCCGGGTCGGTGTTCCAGAGAGCGGCGTGGTCACCACCGGGGAAGGCCTGGAGGCTGACCACGTCCGGGCGGAGCCCGGCGAGCCGCTCGGCGGCGCGGAACGGCGCCACCGGGTCGTCCGGGCCGTGCAGCACCAGGGTGGGGACGCGCAGGTCGGTGCCCTCCGCGAGGCGCGCGAAGTCGGCCAGATCCACTCCGGTCCGCCCCTCGGCGGCGAGCGCGCCCAGTTCGGCGGCCGCACCCCGGTAGCCGGCCCGGGCCGCGCTGCGCCGCGCGCCGGCCGGCCAGTCCAGCACCGGCGAGTCCAGGACCAGGCTGCTGATCGAGGACGCCCAGCCGGAACGGGCGGCGGTCTGCAGCACCGTCGTGGCGCCGAGCGACCAGCCGTACAGGATCACCTGGCCCGCCCCGCTGTCCAGGGCCCGCCGGACCGCCGCCTCGACGTCCCGCCACTCGGTCTCGCCGAAGTGGCCCAGGCCGTCCGGGGAAGCCGGCGCGCCCTCGTCTCCGCGGTAGTCGACCACGAGCACCGGGAGGCCCAGTCGCTGCAGCAGCGGGAGCACCGCGAGGCCCTGCTGCCGGTCGGCGCCGGGGCCGTGCACCAGGATCACCCACGTCCCCCGCTTGCCGTCCAGCCGCCAGGCGGGCAGCGCGCCCAGCTCGCCCTCGACGGCGGTCGCGGTGAACGGCAGGCCGAGCGCGGTCGTCGGGTCGCCGGTGTGGACCCGGGGGGTGAAGCGGACCTCGGTGCCGGCCGCCAGGGTGCCCCGGTCGGCGCGGAGCAGCCGGCGGGTGACGCCCTTCCCGTCGCGGTGCAGGACCTCGCCGACCACCGCGTGCCCGTCCTCGCCCCACTCGACGGCCCACCGGCCCGGCCGCCCGGCCGCCGGGCCCGGGGTGAAGGTGACCCGCCCGGCGCCGAGGGCCAGCACCTGCACCGGGCCGGACCGCGCCCGGACGGCGGCGGCCGGGTGCACCAGCCGCTCGGACGCCCGGCGGCCGATCACCAGCACGGCCGCCCCGGTACCGACGGCGGCTGCGGCCACGGTGGCCGCGATTCCCCAACGCATACTCGCTCCCCGCAGTTAAGTCCCGCAGTTAAGTCCCGGTGCCGGCCGGTGTTCTGGCCCCAGTCCACTAGCGGCGGCGGCCGGTGGCCAGTAGGACACGGCCGTCCGGGTCACTTCGGGAGCAAGGTCACACCGGGCCGGGACGCTCCGGAGCCGCCGGGAGCGGGCGCCGGAGCGGGGCCCGGCGGTGTGACCAAACGCTCCGTGACCTCGGTTGACTCCCGCTTCCGGGGCGTGATGGGATCCTTCAGCCAATACGGAGGCAAGCAGAGGAAGCCGGTGCGAGTCCGGCGCGGTCCCGCCACTGTCACCGGGGAGCACGTCCGGAAGAGGTCACTGCGAGCCGTCAGAAGCCGCTGGAAGGCCCGGAGGTGCGTTCGACCCGGAAGCCAGGAGACTCTCGCCCCCGGTACGTCGATCCAGGGCGCGGACCCTGAGTGAGGACACGCACGCGATGCAGGCTGCCCCGGCCTCGACCACCCGCCAGCGCCCCCGACCGTGCGTCCGCTGACCCGCGCCGCCGCGTTCGCCGCGGGCGCCGTCACCGGGTACCTCGCCGACTCCCGGTTCGGCGACCCGCGCCGCGGCCACCCGGTCGCCGTCTTCGGCTCCGCCGCCGGCCGGCTGGAGCGGCGGATCTGGCGCGACGACCGCGCCGCCGGCACCGCGTACACCGCGCTCTGCGTGGGCACCGTCGCCGCGGGCGCGCTGGCCGCCGACCGGCTGCTCGGCCGCGGGCCGCTCGGCCGGGCCGCGCTGGCCGCCGCCGCGACCTGGACGGTCCTCGGCGGCACCTCGCTCACCCGGGAGGCCCGGACCGTCGGCCGCTCGCTCGCCGCGGGCGACCTCGCGGCCGCCCGGGAGCGGCTGCCGCACCTGTGCGGGCGCGACCCGAGCGCGCTGGACGAGCACCAGCTGGCCCGCGCGGTGGTCGAGTCGGTCGCCGAGAACACCGCCGACGCCGTGGTCAACGCGCTGGTCTGGGGCGGCCTGGCGGGCACCCCCGGACTGCTGGCCTTCCGCGCCGTCAACACCCTGGACGCGATGGTCGGCCACCGCTCGCCCCGGTACGCCCGGTTCGGCTGGGCCTCGGCACGGCTGGACGACGTGGCGGGCTGGCCGGGCGCCCGGCTGACCGCGCTGCTGACGGTGGCCGCCGCGCCCGAGCCGCGCACCGCCTGGCGGGTCTGGCGGCGCGACGGCTCCGCGCACCCCAGCCCGAACGCGGGCCAGGCCGAGTCGGCCTTCGCCGGCGCGGTCGGCGTCCGGCTGGGCGGGACGCTGCAGTACGGCGAGCGCACCGAGCACCGCCCGGTGCTCGGCGAGGGGCTGCGGCCGGTCGGCGTGGACGACATCGAGCGGGCCTGCGTGCTCTCCCGGCGGGTGGGCGCACTGGCGCTGGGCACGACGGTCGCCGGGCACCTGCTGCTCCGCGCGGCCCTGGGCAGGAGGAGGGGAAGGGCATGAGCAACGCACTGCTGGTCGCCGGGACGACCTCGGACGCCGGGAAGAGCGTGGTCACCGCGGGCATCTGCCGCTGGCTGGCCCGACAGGGCGTCCACGTCGCGCCGTTCAAGGCGCAGAACATGTCGTTGAACTCCTTCGTCACCGCCGACGGCGCCGAGATCGGCCGCGCGCAGGCGATGCAGGCGCAGGCGGCCCGGGTGGAGCCCGAGGCGGCGATGAACCCGGTGCTGCTCAAGCCCGGGGCGGACGGCCGCAGCCAGGTGGTGCTGCTCGGCAGGCCGGTCGCCGAGGTCGGCGCACTGGACTACCGCGAGCGCAAGCCGCTGCTGCTGGAGCGGGCCCTGGAGTGCCTGGCGGACCTGCGCCGCCGGTACGACGTGGTGGTCTGCGAGGGCGCCGGCTCGCCCGCCGAGATCAACCTGCGGGACCGCGACATCGCCAACATGGGCCTGGCCACCGCCGCCGCGCTGCCGGTCGTCGTGGTCGGGGACATCGACCGGGGCGGCGTGTTCGCCGCGATGTACGGGACGCTGGCGCTGCTCTCCGCCGAGGACCAGCGGCACGTGGCCGGCTGGTTCGTCAACAAGTTCCGCGGCGACGCGCGGCTGCTGGCGCCCGGCCTGGAGATGCTGCGCGAGCTGACCGGCCGCCCGGTGCTCGGCACCCTGCCGATGCTGCCGGACCTCTGGCTGGACGCCGAGGACTCGCTGGACCTCTCCACCGTGGTCGACCGCACCGCCGGGCGCGGGCCGCTCGGCGCGGACGTGCTGCGGGTGGCCGTGCTGCGCTTCCCCCGGCTGTCCAACTTCACCGACCTCGACGCGCTGGCCCAGGAGCCCGGGGTGCTGGTCCGCTGGGCCACCCGGCCGGAGGAGCTCGCCGACGCCGACCTCGTCGTCCTGCCCGGCACCCGGGCCACCGTCTCCGACCTGGCCTGGCTGCGCGAGCGCGGCCTGGAGCAGGCGCTGAAGGCCCGGGCGGCGGCCGGACTGCCGGTCCTCGGGGTCTGCGGCGGCTACCAGATGCTGGCGCGGACGATCGTCGACGAGGTCGAGTCGAAGGCCGGGGCCGTGGACGGGCTCGGCCTGCTGCCGACGCACGTGCGGTTCGGCGTGGAGAAGGTGCTCGGCCGCCCCGTCGGCGAGGCCTACGGGCAGCGGGTCGAGGGCTACGAGATCCACCACGGCGTGGTCGCCGTGGAGGGCGGCACGCCCTTCCTGGACGGCTGCCGGGTGGGCGCGGTCTGGGGGACGACCTGGCACGGGGCGCTGGAGAACGACGGCTTCCGGCGCGCACTGCTGCGCGACGTCGCCGCGCTGGCGGGCCGGGCGTTCGTCCCCGCGCCGGACGTGTCGTTCGCCGAGGCGCGCGAGGCCCGGCTGGACCGGCTGGGAGAGCTGATCGAGGAGCACGCGGACACCGACGCGCTGTGGAAGCTGATCGAGGGCGGGGTGCCGGCGGCCGGATCGCTGCCGTTCCTGCCGCCCGGGGCCCCTGGGGCCTGTCCGGCCGATCTTGACGGGCGCGCGACGCCGGGCATCCCGCCTGGACGCACGCCCGGATCACCCAAGTACGTCCAGTACGAGGACGATCCGGCCGCACGCCCAGCCGGGCGCCCGACGCCGCGCGCTGATCCGCCAAGACCGACCGGACAGGCCCCCAAGGGAGAATCGTGAGTGAGAACCATGAGTGACGCCCGATACCCGTTCACCGCGATCGTCGGCATGGCCGACCTGCGGCTCGGGCTGCTGCTCAACGCGGTCTCCCCGGCGGTCGGCGGGGTGCTCGTGCGCGGCGAGAAGGGCACCGCCAAGTCGACCATGGTGCGCGCGCTGGCCGGCCTGCTGCCGTCCATCGCCGCCGTCGACGGCTGCCGCTTCGCCTGCGACCCGGCCGCGCCCGACCCGCAGTGCCCGGACGGCGCGCACGCCGGCGCCGGGGCGTCCGAGCGCCCGGCCCGGCTGGTCGAGCTGCCGGTCGGCGTCTCCGAGGACCGGATCGTCGGCTCGCTGGACCTGGAGCGGGCGCTCGCCGAGGGCGTCAAGGCGTACGAGCCCGGGCTGCTGGCACAGGCGCACCGCGGCGTGCTCTACATCGACGAGGTGAACCTGCTCCAGGACCACGTGGTGGACCTGCTGCTGGACGCCGCCGCGATGGGCCGCTCGTACGTGGAGCGCGAGGGCGTCTCGGTGCGGCACGCGGCGCGGTTCCTGCTGGTCGGCACGATGAACCCGGAGGAGGGCGAGCTGCGCCCGCAGCTGCTCGACCGGTTCGGCCTGACCGTCGAGATCGCCGCCACCCGGGAGCCGGTGGAGCGGGCCGAGGTGGTCCGCCGCCGGCTCGCCTACGACGCCGACCCGGCGGGCTTCGCCGACCGGTTCGCCGCGGACGAGCGGGCGCTGGCGCAGCGGATCACCGCCGCCCGGGAGCTGCTGCCGAAGGTGGAGCTGGACGACGCGGCGCTGCGCCGGATCACCGCCGTCTGCGCCGCCTTCGAGGTGGACGGGCTGCGCGCGGACATCGTGATGGCGCGCACCGCCGTCGCGCTGGCCGCGTGGGCGGGCCGCACCGGGGTGCTGGAGGAGGACGTCCGCAAGGCCGCGCAGCTGGCCCTGCCGCACCGCCGCCGGCGCAACCCCTTCGACGCGCCCGGGCTGGACGAGGACCTGCTGGACCGCACGCTGGAGGAGCAGGCCCGCCAGGAGGAGGAAGAGGCCCTGGAGGAGCAGGCCCGCCAGGAGCAGGCAGAGCAGGAGGAGGCCGCGGCGGAGGGCCGGGCCGAGGAGCCGGACGAGGACCCGGACGGCGGCCCCGACGGCCCGGACGGCCCCGAGGGCGACGGCCCCGACGGCGGCGGTGGCGGAGCCCCCGAGCCGGCCGGTCCGGACGGCCCGCCCGCCGGGGCCGAGGGCACCGCCCCCGAGGAGGAGCCCGCCGGCCCGCAGCCCGTCCCGGCCCAGCACCCCTCCCCCGCCCGGGAGTCGGCGCCGGTGGCGGCCGGCGACCCGTACCGGACCAGGCTGTTCGCGGTCGACGGCACCGGGCGCGGCGCGCAGGGCCGCCGCTCCCCCGCCGAGACCGACAGCGGCCACACCATCCGGGCCCGCCGCCCGCAGGGCCGGCTCGCCCGGCTGCACCTGAGCGCCACCCTGCGGGCCGCCGCGCCGCACCAGGTGGCCCGCGGGCGGGCGTCCCGCGCGCTGGTGCTGCACAAGGACGACTTCCGCGAGCAGGTGCGCCAGGGGCGGGAGTCCAACCTGGTGCTGTTCGTGGTGGACGCCTCCGGTTCGATGGCGGCCCGGCAGCGGATGACCGCCGTCAAGGGCGCGGTGCTGTCCCTGCTGATGGACGCCTACCAGCGCCGGGACAAGATCGGCATGATCACCTTCCGGGGCGGCGCCGCCGACCTGGCACTGCCGCCCACCTCCTCGGTCGAGGTCGGCGCGGCCCGGCTGGAGTCGCTGCCCACCGGCGGCCGGACCCCGCTGGCCGCCGGACTGCTGCGCGCCCACGAGGTGCTGCGGGTCGAGCGGATGCGCGACCCGGACCGCCGCCCGCTGCTGGTCGTGGTGACCGACGGCCGGGCCACCGGCGCCCGCGACGCCGTCGCGCAGTCGCACCGGGCGGCCGGGCTGCTGGCCGGGCAGGGCGTGGCGAGCGTGGTGCTGGACTGCGAGTCCGGCCCGGTCCGGCTCGGGCTGGCCCGCACGCTGGCCACCCGGCTCCGCGCCACCGCCGTGACCCTGGACGAGCTGCGGCCCGAGGGCGTGGCCTCGCTCGTCCGCGACAGCCGGCCGGCCGGCGGGCGCCCGGCCGCCGGCTCCGAACGACGCATCCCCGGCACCGCCGACCGCCCCACCGGCGGACGTCCCACCGGCGGACGCCCCACAGGCGGACGCCCCACCACCACGACGCGAAAGGCGGCCTGAGCCGACATGCCCAAGGGTGTTCCCGAGAGTGTCCCCGACGACGGTCTGACGACCCGCCAGCGACGCACGATGCCGATCACGGCCGTGCACACCGGCCCCGGCAAGGGCAAGTCCACCGCCGCCTTCGGCATGGCCCTGCGGGCCTGGAACCAGGGCTGGCCGGTCGGGGTGTTCCAGTTCGTGAAGTCCGCCAAGTGGAAGGTCGGCGAGGAGAACGCGCTGCGCGTGCTCGGCGCCTCCGGCGAGGGCGGCACGGTCGACTGGCACAAGATGGGCTCCGGCTGGTCCTGGATCCAGCGCTCGTCCGAGATGGAGATGGACAGCGAGGCGGCGGCCAAGGAGGGCTGGGAGCAGGTCAAGCGCGACCTCGCCGCCGAGACCTACCGCTTCTACGTGCTGGACGAGTTCACCTACCCGATGCACTGGGGCTGGGTCGACCCGGAGGAGGTGGTGGCCGTCCTGAAGGACCGTCCGGGCAGCCAGCACGTCGTCGTCACCGGCCGGTACGCGCCCGAGGCGCTCACCGAGTTCGCCGACCTGGTCACCGAGATGACCAAGGTCAAGCACCCCATGGACGCCGGCCGCAAGGGCCAGCGCGGTATCGAGTGGTAGACCGGAACCCCTGAACGTGAACATCCCCCGTCTCGTCGTCGCGGCGCCGTCCTCCGGCGCCGGCAAGACCACCGTCGCCACCGGCCTGATCGCGGCGCTCGCCGCGCGCGGGCTGGCCGTCTCGCCGCACAAGGTCGGCCCGGACTACATCGACCCGGGCTACCACGGGCTGGCCGCCGGCCGGCCGGGCCGCAACCTGGACGCGTTCATGTGCGGGCCGGAGCGGATCGCACCGCTCTTCCTGCACGGCGCGGCCGGGGCGGACGTGGCGGTGGTCGAGGGCGTGATGGGCCTGTACGACGGCGCGTCCGGGCGCGGCGAGCTGGCGTCCACCGCGCACGTCGCCAAGCTGCTGCGGGCGCCGGTGGTGCTGGTGGTGGACGCCTCCTCGCAGTCCCGGTCGGTGGCCGCGCTGGTGCACGGCTTCGCGTCCTGGGACCCGGAGGTCCGGCTGGCCGGGGTGATCCTCAACCGGGTCGCCTCGGACCGGCACGAGCAGCTGCTGCGCGAGGCGCTGGAGGAGGGCTCCGGCGTGCCGGTACTGGGCTCGGTCCGGCGCTCGGCGGCGGTCGCCACGCCGTCCCGCCACCTCGGCCTGATCCCGGCGGTGGAGCGCTCGGCGGAGGCGCTGCGGGCGGTCGCCGACATGGGTGAGCTGGTCGCCGCCTCGGTGGACCTGGACGCGGTGCTGGCGCTGGCGCGGACCGCGCCGCCGCTGGACGCCGAGCCGTGGGACCCGGCCGCGGAGATCGCGGCGGTGCGGGAGGCCGGCGGGGGCCTCCCGGCTGCCGACGGCTTCCCGGCCGCCGGGGGCGCGGCGCCGCGGATCGCGGTGGCCGGCGGCGCGGCGTTCTCCTTCTCGTACGCCGAGAACGCGGAGCTGCTGACCGCCGCCGGCGCCGAGGTGGTCCCGTTCGACCCGCTGCACGCCGACGGGCTGCCGGAGGGCACGGCGGGCCTGGTGATCGGCGGCGGCTTCCCCGAGCTGTACGTCCGCGAGCTCAGTGCCAACGGGCCGCTGCGTTCGGCGATCGCCGCGTTCGCCGCCTCGGGCGGGCCGGTCTCCGCCGAGTGCGCCGGACTGCTCTACCTCGGGCGGGAGCTGGACGGCCTGCCGATGTGCGGCGTGCTGGACACCTCGGCCCGGATGACCGAGCGGCTGACCCTCGGGTACCGGGAGGCGGTGGCGCTGCACGAGTCGCCGCTGGCGCCGGTCGGCACCCGGGTGCGCGGGCACGAGTTCCACCGGACGGTCTGCGAGCCGGGGGCCGGTGAACGGCCCGCCTGGGGCTGGCGGCTGCCGACCGGCCCGCGTACCGAGGGGTTCGCGGCCGGCAACGTCCACGCCTCGTACCTGCACCTGCACTGGGCCGGGTCCCCGCAGCTCGCCGCCTCGTTCGCGGCGGCCGCGGCCGCGCACCGGGCGGGCTGAGCGGCACCGGGCGGGCGGGGGGCGGCACCAGGCCGCCGGGGGCTGCTGTTGACTTGGTGTCCGAGCTCCCCCACCGACCCGCGGAGAGGCACCCGATGACCAGGCTGCACACCTACACCGCCGAGATCACCTGGACCGGCAACCAGGGCACCGGCACCAGCGACTACCGCTCGTACCGCCGGGACCACGAGGTCGCGGCGGAGGGCCGGCCGGCCATCCCCGGCTCCTCCGACCCCGCCTTCCGGGGCGACCCGACCCGGTGGAACCCCGAGCAGCTGCTCCTCGCCTCGATCTCCCAGTGCCACCTGCTCTGGTACCTGCACCTGTGCGCCGTGAACGGCGTCGTGGTCACCGCGTACACCGACCGTCCGACCGGCACGATGGCCGAGACCGCGGAGGGCGGCCGCTTCACCGAGGCGGTGCTGCACCCGCAGGTCGAGGTCTCCGACGCGGGGATGACGGAGAAGGCCCTCGCCCTGCACGCGGACGCGCACCGGGCCTGCTTCATCGCGAGTTCGGTGAACTTCCCGGTCCGGCACGAGCCGGTGGTGGCGGTGGCGCGTCCCGCCTGACGGACCATCCGGCGGGCTGACCATCCGGCGGGCGGCGGGCGGCGGCATGGGTGGCGGGGCGGGCCCCGGTCAGGCCGGGAGCCCGTACCGCACGCCGGTCAGCTCCTCCGACACGTCCCAGAGGCGGCGGCCGGTGTCCGGATCGGCCGCCTCCGGGGCGATCCGCACGCCGGTCGGCGAGCCGCGCAGTTCGCCGCGCCCGTCCGGTCCGATGAACGCGCCGCCCTGCACCCCGGGCGCGGTCGCCGCGTACAGCTGCGGCAGCGCGCCGTCCTCCGCCGTCTGGGCGAGCGGCCGCAGGACGTAGCCGAAGAGCAGGCGGACCAGGCCCGTCGGCGCACCGGTCTGGAGGCCGGTCGCGGCGTAGCCGGGATGGGCGAGCAGGCTGCGCACCGGGCTTCCGGCGGCGGTCAGCCGCCGGTGCAGCTCGTGGCCGTGGACGGCGTTGGCGAACTTCGACCGGTCGTAGAACGTCATCGGGGAGTAGCCGCGCGCGCCGGTGAGGTCGTCGAAGCGGATGCTCCCCTTGCGGTGGTTGACCGAGCTGACGGTGACCACGCGGGGATCGGGCGCGGCCGCCAGCGTGCCGAGCAGGAGTCCGGTGAGCGCGAAGTGGCCGAGGTGGTTGGCGGCGAACTGGAGCTCGTGGCCCTGCGGGCTGAGCGTCCGGGGCGGGGCCATCACGCCCGCGTTGTTGACGAGCGCGTCCAGCCTCGGGTGGTCGGCGCGCAGCCGGTCGGCGAAGGCGCGGACGGAGTCCAGGTCGGCCAGGTCGAGCCGGCGGACCTCCAGGCGCTCCGCCAGCGGCGCCCGGGCTTCGGCGGTGGGGGCGGGGGCGGCGGACCAGGCCGTGTCCGCGGTGGCCGCGGCGCCCCGGCCGGTGCCGGTGGGGAGTCCGGCGACGAGGTCGGCCGCCGCCCGACGGCCCTTCTCCTCGTCGCGCACGGCGAGGACGACGTGCGCGCCCCGCCGGACCAGTGCTCTCGTGGTCGCCAGCCCGAGACCGCTGTTGGCCCCGGTGACCACGAACACCCGACCGGTCTGGTCCGGGATGTCGCCGCTCCCCCACCGCCTCTTCCGCCCCTGCCGCCCTGACTCTGGTCGCCGTTCCGGTTCCACTGTCATGCGACACATGCTGCCGAGCGTGTCACTCGGTGTCAAGGCGAAACTTGATGCCATGGAGAACCTCTATGCCACTATGCCCCTTGGTGTCGACGGCGACATGGCATACCATCGCCGAATGAGCTCCACACCCGCGGTCAGCCTGGCCCAGCGCAAACGGCAACTCGTCGTGGACGAGCTCACCGAGGCCGCGTTCCAGCTGCTGACGACCCAGGGGTTCGACGCCGTCACCGTGGACGAGATCGCCGCCACCGCAGGCGTGTCCAAGCGGACGTTCTTCCGGTACTTCGCGTCCAAGGAGGACGTGGTGGTGCAGTTCCTGGCCGACCTCGGCACCGGGATCCGCGAGGGACTGGCGGCCCGCCCCGCCGACGAGCGGCCGTCGACCGCGCTGCGCGAGGCGGTCCGCGCCCCGCTCGCCGCCTGCGGCGACCACGGGGACCGCCCGCTCCGGGTCGTGCAGCTGATCCTGCGCACCCCGCCGCTGAACGCCCGCTTCCTCGCGCACCAGGCGCAGTGGCGCGACGAGCTGACGGAGGAACTGGCCGGCCGGGTGGGGCTCGACGCCCGCACCGACCTCTACCCGCGCCTCGCCGCCGGCATGGCGCTCACCGCCTTCAGCGCCGTACTGGAGCGCTGGAGCGAGAGCGACGGCACGGCGGACCCGACCGCGCTGACCGAGAAGGCCTTCGCCGTCCTCGCCCCGGCACTCGACCCCGCCTGACGGCTCCGGCGGCAGCCGCGGCGCCGTTCCGCCCGCACTGCCGCCTGCCCCGCCCCGCCCCCCGACGGGCAGCTCGGCGAGGTGCGCCGTCGACTCCCCCGGATTCCAGACGGTTGCGGGCGCGACGACGCCCGCAACCGGACCCGTCCCCGACGATGACGAGGGCCGCGGCGACGGTGGCCGGGAGCGGGGCGGATCCGGCGCCGGGCGCGGCCGCGCTCACGGGCCGCGGCGGCTCAGCGGCGGGGAATGCCGATCGCGGGAGCGAACAGGCGGGTGCCGTCCTCGTGGACGACCACGTAGCGGGTGTCGGTGCGACCGAGCCAGAAGCCGGCGGCGAAGTCGGTGCTGCGGCCCGCGGTCCGCTCGGCCTCGCCCCCGGTCGCGGGGTCCAGGCGGTAGACGGTCTCCAGGCCGTGGTCGACCACCACCAGCGGGCCGTCCGGCGTTCCGGCGATGGCGGCCACCTTGCCGGGAAGCCGACGGGTCCACCGGCGGGAGCCGTCGGTCAGCGAGTGGGCCACCACGTCGCGGGCGGCGGAGTCGCCCGGCCGCTTGGCGGCGACGACCAGCAGATCGCCGACCACCGTGAACCGGCCCACCGGCACGAGGGTGAACCGCCTGGCCTCGCCCCGCGCGAGACCGGTCAGGTCGAGGTCGGCCGCGCCGATCGGAACGGTGGCCCGGAGCGCGCCGTCCGCACCGAGGGCGATCACCGCGTCGACGCCCCGGTCGTCCGACTCCGCGAGGCGGACGACCGGGAGGTCGGTCAGCAGCAGTTCGGCCCGGGCCGGTTCGGTCTCCGCCCCGAGGTCGGTGCGCCACAGGTCCCGGCCGGACGCGTCGTAGGCCCGTGCCCAGGTGCGCCCGAGCCTCGCGTCACCGCCGGGGGCCGGGCAGTACTCGACGACCATGACCCGCGCGGCGACGGCCCGCAGCGAACGGATCCGGCACCCCTCGGTCGGCGAGGCCGACCAGGCCGGGGCGCCGTCCCGCAGGGCGAAGGCGCTGAGCCGCTCCCCGTCGAGGACCACCAGCAGCGGACCGGCCGGGGCGAGCACCCGCGGCTGCACCCCCTCCCTGTGCCACAGCTCCCGCCCCGTCCTCAGATCGACCGCCGAGAGCCGCTCGCACGGGCCTCCGGAGCGCCCGTGGCCCACCACGGCCACGCCGTCCACCGAGTCCGGAGAGGCGGCGCACAGCGACTGCCTGGTCGGCGCGGGCAGACTCCAGGCGACCGTCCCGTCCTGCGCACGGTAGGCGTCGAGCCGGTCGCCGCGGGCCCGGACGACGGTCTCGCCGTCCTGCCAGACCGCCCGCGCCCTGCTGTCGGCCGGGCGGTCGACCGGCGCCGACCAGACCGGTCGCACGGCCGACGGGCCCAGCACACTCCGGAACCCCTGCCAGCCGACGGGCAGCGCGAGGGTGGCGCAGAGGACGGCCGCGACGACGCCGCGCACCTTCCCCCCGGACCCCCTCAACCCGAGTGCGAGCACCGCCGGTCCTGCGAACGTGCAGAGGAACGCGAGCACGATGGTCAGCGACATCCCCTCCGGGCACGGGCCGTACCTGCGCCCCCCGCACCCGCCCCCGACGTCCGCGACCAGGCTCCACCCGAGGGTGTGCGCCACGCCGGCCACGCCGATCAGTGCCCCGCCGACCCCCGCGTACACGGTTCTTCGCACCGCCGTGCCGTCCATGGTCCACCCCGTCGTCGATCGTCCACCGAAACCCGGCGCACTCTACCGACCCTTCCGCCGGCCACCCCTGGGGCGTCTGGGGCGCCTGGGGCCGCGGGCGCCGAACGCGGGCGCCCCGCCCCCCGGGGGGGGGATCAGCTCGCCGTCGGCTCCGCCGCTCCACGCGCGGCCCCGTCGTCGGCGGGCCCCTCGCCGCCCCCGTCCCCGTACCCCTCCGGGTCGGGGGTCGCCGAGGGCGGCAGCAGCAGGGTGGCCACCGCGCCGCCGTCGGGATGGTTGGCGAAGGTCAGCTCCGCGCCGATCACTCGGGCGTGGCCCCGCGCGATGGTGAGGCCGAGGCCGTGCCCCTTCCCCCGCTCGCGCACGCTGGTGCGGAAGCGCTGGGGCCCGTCCCTGAGCAGTTCGTCCGGGAAGCCCGGCCCGTGGTCCCGGACGGTGATCCGCGAGCCGTCGACGTGCAGCAGGACGGAGCCGCCGCCGTGGCGGTCGGCGTTGACCAGCAGGTTGCCCAGGATGCGGTCCAGGCGGCGCAGGTCGGTGCGCACCGACGCGGCCGCCGCCGTGCCCGTCAGGTCGACCGTCACGTCCAGGCCGGTGAGCGTGACGGTGCGGCGCACGGCCCGTTCCAGCGGCACGGCCGACAGGTCCGGCGTCTCGGCGTCGGCGTCCAGCCGGGACACCTCCAGCAGGTCCTCGACCAGCGAGCGCAGCGCCTGCACCCGGTTCTGCACCATCTGGGTCGGGCGGCCGGGCGGCAGCAGCTCGGCGGCGGTGATCAGCCCGGTCAGCGGGGTCCGCAGCTCGTGGGCGACGTCCGCGGTGAACCGCTGCTCGTCCTCCAGCCGGCGGTGCAGGGCCCGTGACATCAGGTCGACGGCCGCCGCCAGGTCCGCGACCTCGTCCCGGCCGTCGACCAGTTCGCCGATCCGGGTGTCGGTGCGCCCGGCGGCGATGCCCCGGGCGGCCGTCGCCGCCGTCCGCAGCCGCCGGCTGATCCGGTCCGCGACCAGCACCCCGACCAGCACCGTCGTGAAGACCGAGGCGACGACGGCGATCAGGATGATCCGGTCCAGGTCGGCGATCGCCCGCCGGTCCTGCGCGAAGTCGACCCGGACGGAGAGCACGCCGTCGTGGACGCCGCCCGCCGCCCACATCGCCTCGCCGCCCCGCAGGCCGGTCGCCAGCAGCGAGCCGTGCCGGCCGGACGCCGCGAGGGCGCGCAGCCGGTCCGGCATCGCGGGGTCGTCCAGTGCGGTGCCGCCCCCGACCGGCTCGCCGCGCTTGTAGGACGCGAGTGCCGAGTCGAGCGCGGTGAGCGCCGAACGGCGGGCCTGGTCGACGTGCTGGCGGACCATCGCCTGGTGGACCAGCAGCCCGACCGCCACCGCGACCAGGACGGAGATGGCGGCGACGGCGGTCGCGATCTGCCGGCGCAGCGTCATTCGGGACGCCGGAACTTGTAGCCGAAGCCGCGGACCGTCTCGATCCGCCCGCCGCCGATCTTGGCGCGCAGCCGCTGCACGTGGACGTCGACCACGCGGGTGTCGGCGCCCCACTCGTAGTCCCACACCCGCTCCAGCAGGCTCGACCGCTCCAGCACGATGCCGGGCGCGGCGGTGAACTCCAGCAGCAGCCGCAGTTCGGTCGGGGTCAGCGGGACGAGCCGGCCGTTCACCCGGACCTCCATGGAGTCGGTGTCCACCTCCATGCCGTCGAAGCTGCGGACGACCGCCCTCGGCGACGGCGCGGCGGCGGGCACGGGGGCGGCGGGTGCGGGTGCGGGCGCGAGGGCGGGGGCGGCGCCGGGCCCGGCCGGGGCGGTCGGCGCCGCCGGGGCCTCCGGCACGGGGGCCTCCGCGACCGGGGCCTCCGCGGCCGGGACGATCCGGATCCGGCGCAGCACGGTACGGATCCGCGCCACCAGCACGGCGCTCTCGAACGGCTTGACCACGTAGTCGTCCGCCCCCGCCTCCAGGCCGGACACCACGTCCACCGGATCGGTGCGCGCCGACATCATCAGGATCGGCAGCTGGCTCTCCTCGCGGATCCGCCGGCAGAGGCCGACGCCGTCGAGCAGCGGCAGCATCACGTCCAGCAGCAGCAGGTCGGGGCGGACGGCGTGGAACACCTCCAGCCCCTCCAGCCCGTCCGCGGCCGTGGAGACGGTGAAGCCGTAGCGCTCCAGGGCCATCCTGGTCGCCTCCCGGATCACCTCGTCGTCCTCGACGATCAGGATGTGCGGGTGGGTGGGCGCTGCGCGGTTCACGGCTTGGCCTCCGAGGGAGCCACGGTGGACGGACGGGTGGGCTGGGCGGGCGGGAGTGGCGTCGACACGGGCGGAGCGCCCCCGGGGCGCGAGGGGGCCACCGCACCGGGATCCGTCGTGGGCCGCACGGTCGGCGTGGGCGCCGCGGGGGCCGGGCCCGGACCGGAGGGCGTCACGGGAGGTCTGACGACCGGCCCACCCGTCGGTTGCACCGGCTTGTCCGGGGCGGTCTGCCTGGGCGGCGTCGGCACGGGGCCGAGGTCCTGGCTCGTCTGCTCCACCAGGACGAGGCGCACGCCGTCCCAGTGGTAGCGGCTGGTGGTCCGGACCCACACGCTGGTCGACTCGTGCAGCCGCAGGTCCGTCCCGACGGTCTCCGCGCTGAACCTCGCCAGCGCCTGCACCCGCAGGACGGGCACGAGGCCGTCGCCGGTCAGGGTGTAGACGTGCAGGACGACCGGTCCTGCGGTGCCCGCCGTGCCGACGGCGAGGATCAGCTCGGGGCGGCCGTCACCGGTGAGGTCGCGGTACTCGGGGGTGCGGAGCTCGCAGGCCGGACAGGCGTCGAGGGCCCTCCGCTCGTCCTGGCCCAGCCCGGGGTCCTTCGCGAGCAGGTCGCGGACGTCGGCGGACGTGATGTCCTGCCCGGTGACGGTGACGCCCGGGACGGGCTGGGGCGGCGGCTCCGAGGCCTGGCCCGTGCCGGCCGCGGGCGCGGTCGGCGGCGGCAAGGTCGCCAGGCCGGGCCAGAGCGGGTGCGGCACCGGGGGCGGCGTCACCGGCTGGGCCTCGCCGTGGTCGCGCAGGCCGCCGGGGGCGGCGCAGCCGACCGGCAGGGCGAGGGCGAGAACGGCGAGGAGGGCGGCCACGGCCGCCCGTGGCGCGGCGCCGGACCGGCCGCGGCGGGGTGGAGGCGGTGTTGCCACGGTCGGTTCTCGTCCTCCTGGTCCGGTCCGGTCCCGGCTGGTGCGGTCTGTCGGTGCGGTCTGCTCGTGCGGTCGTGCGTCTGCTCCGGTCTGCGGCGGAGCACCGGTTCGTCCCCGGAGCTAGGTCGCCGCGACGCCGGTCGGCGGTTCCGCCCGGCGGCTCGAAGGCCGCCGGGCGGGGCCGGCACCCCACCGGTCGCCGTCCCGGTCGGGCAGGTCGGGCAGGTCGGGCAGGTCGGGCAGGTCGGGCAGGTTCGTCCTGGTGATCATTGTCGCGGTGCCGCAGGCGTCGCCGGTGCCGCGGGTGCCGCCGGGGCCGCCGGGGCCGCCGGTGCGACCGGCGTCCCGGACGGCGCGGTCAGCCGGCGGCGCCCGCCGGGTCGGCCAGGTCCGCCACGACGATGATGTTGTCCGTCCAGTGGCCGTCCGCGCCGATCGTGCCGCCGCAGGTGATCAGCCTCAGCTCGGGGGCCTCCGTGTCGCCGTAGACCGCCTCCGTCGGGAACCGGTCCTTGGCGGCCTGGAGCATCGAACGGACCCGGAACTCCACCGTGCTGCCGTCCTCCCGCCGCACCTGGATCGGGTCGCCGGGCCGCAGCTTCGGCAGGCCGTGGAAGACCGCCGGGCCGTGCGCGGTGTCGTAGTGCCCGATCAAGACGGCCGGGCCGGTCTCCCCCGGCGTCGGTCCGTTGCGGTACCAGCCGGTCTCGTCGGCGCGGGCGGCCGCCGGCACCTCGACCGTCCCGTCCGCGTTGAGGCCGAGGCCGGTCACCGGGGCGTCGATGCCCGCCGCCGGGACGACGAGGCGGGTCGGGGCGGACGCCGCGAAGGACTTCCGCGGCGCGGCGGACGCGGAGCTGCCCGGGGCGGCGGCCGGGGAGGTGGCCGCCGCCCCGGTGACGGCCCCGGTCGGGGCGGTCCCGGCCCCGGCTGTCCCGGCGCTCCCGGCGGTGGCCGCCGGGCCGGTGGCCTCGCGGACCGAGGTCTCCACCCGCACCACCGGGGTGCGGCTGCTGTTGAGCGCCATCGAGGTGCCGAGCACCACGCAGAGCAGGCCCGCCGCGCCGAAGGCGGTGCGGCGAAGCCCTGCCGCGCCCGGTCCGTCGGCGCGCGGGCGCCGGTGCCCCCCGCTGCTCCGGCCGCGCCCGCCACCGCGCCCGCCACCGCGGGAGGCGGCCCGGCCGGCGTGCCGTCGGCCGTCGGCCGCGTCGTCGGCCGCGTCGTCGACCCCGGGCCGCCCGCTCGGCGACGGGGCCCCGTCGCCCCCACTGCGGACGGTCGTGTCCGGAGCCGGGACGACGGGACGCCCTGAGGGCCCGGGGCCGTTGTCAGCCGCGCGCACCGGACCGGCGGCGCAGGACGGCGAAGCCCAGTGCGGCGGCGCCGACGGCCGCGACGGTGCCGCCGCCGGCCAGCATCAGGCCGGAGGAGCCGGTCGAGCCGGAGCCGTCGCCGGCCTGGGCGGCACCCTTGGGCACCTCACGGACCTGCGGCGGGCCGCCGCCCGCGTCCTTGGCCGGGTGGGCCGGGGTGACCTGGCCGCCGCCGGGCTTCACCGCGGGGGCACCGCTGGGCGTGGTGCCCGGGGCCGGGGCCCCCGAGGGGACGACGGTGGGCGTGACCTGGACGTGCGGGGCCGCCGGGGCGGGCGCGGCGGGCGTTGACGGGGCGACCGCGGTGGGGGTGGCGGGCGCGGGGGAGCCGTCGGCCCACGCCTGACCGGCCGAGAGGGAGGTCAGGAGGGCGGCCCCGGTCAGGGCGCAGACGGCGAGCACGCGACGGGCGGGTGCACGACGGGTACGGCTGGTCATTCGGTTCGCTCCTTCATCGTGACGCGGGTCCCGGCCGGTGCGGCCGGTGCGTCGTGAGTGACGTTAGGAGCGCCGTGTCGCGGTCCCCGGCCGGTCGTGTCACGGCCGCCCATCGTCTGTGTAACGGCGTCCGGGCCGTGTCACGACCGGGCCGGGCGGCCAGCTGACCAGGTGTCACGGCGGTTCGAAAGCCGGGCGGTTCCGACCCCGGGATGGCGGGCCCGGGGCGGGACAGGGCGGGGCGGGACAGGGCGGGGTGGTGCGGGGCGGGCGAAGCCGACGGGACGGCCGACCTGCACGAGTCGTTCGCCCGAGTACGTCCGGTACGAGGACGATCCGGGCGCACGCCCAGCCGGGCGCCCGACAAGATCCGAAAGAGAGGCCCTAGGTCCCACGGTCCACCAAGATCGCTACCGGAGACCGAGGCCCGACTCCCGGGCCGGTCCGTACCGTGGCCCTATGACCGTTGATCTGGAGAAGTACTTCGCACGCATCGGATGGGACGGTGAGCGGGCTCCGACCGTCGCGACCCTCCGGTCCCTGCACCACGCGCACGTCCTCGGCATCCCGTTCGAGAACATCGACGTGGTCGTCGGCACGGTCCCGTCGCTGGACCTCGCCGACCTGCAGGCCAAGCTCGTCGAAGGCTCCCGGGGCGGTTACTGCTTCGAGCACAACACCCTGTTCGCCGCCGTCCTGGAGCAGTTGGGCTTCGGGGTCACCCGGCTGACCGGCCGGGTCCGGCTCGGTGCGGGCCCCGGGGAGGTCCGTCCGCGGACCCACATGGTGCTGGAGGTCCGGGTGCCCGGCGAGAGCGGCCGCCACCTGGCCGACGTCGGCTTCGGATCGGCCCGTTCCCTGCTGGAGCCGCTGCCGATGATCCCCGGCCTGGTGCGGGAGGGCCTCGGGCGGTTCAACCGCCTGGTCGTCGAGGAGGCGGACGGCCCGGCACCCGTCTGGGTGCTCCAGGCGAGGACGGGCCCTGCGGACGCGGCGGACGCCTGGGAGGAGCTGGTCTCCTTCACCCTGGACCGCGCGCCCGCCGTCGACGTCGGGATCGCCAACTGGCACGTGGCGACGCACCCGCGCTCGCCGTTCCGCCGCCTGTTCGTCCAGCGCACCCTCCCCACCGGCCACCTCAGCCTCGACGCGACGACCCTCACCCGGACCGGGCCCGACGGCACGACCGCCGTCGAGGAGATCGACGGCACGGACGGCGTGAGGGAGCTGCTGGAGTCCGAGTTCGGCATCACCCCGCCGCCGGACGTCCGCGCCCAGCGCTGAGGCACGGCGGCGTCCCGGTCCGCGCTCGCGAGCGGTGTGTCAGCGGAGCAGGAAGTCGGCGGGTCCGACTTCCTGCTCCGCAGGCACGGGCACGGGCACGGGCACGGGGACGGGGACGGCCGGGTCCGGGACGGCTGCCGGTCACCGGCGCACGGCGTCCTCCGGAACGGCCGGTCCGGCCGGTCCGGCCGTCCCGATCGGCTCGGCCGCCTCGACCGCCCCTGCTGCCCCTGCTGCCTCGACCGCATCGACCGCTTCGGCCGCCGCCAGCGGCAGCTCGGCCAGCACGGCGAACCCCCCGCCGGCCTGCGGGCCGACGGCGAGGGTGCCGCCGTGCAGGGCGACGCGTTCGCGCATACCGATCAGGCCGTAGCCTCCGGATCCGCCGGATCCGGTCGCCGGAGCCTCCGTCCGCGGCGGTACGCCCCCGCCGTCGTCCCACACCTCGACGGTGATCCGGTCCCGCCCGTACGTCAGCCGGACGAACGCCCTGGCGTTCCCCGCATACTTGCGGGCGTTGGTGAGGGCCTCCTGCACGATCCGGAACACCGTGAGGCCGGCGGTCGGCGGCAGCGGGCGCTCCGGCCCTCGGACGGTGAACTCGGTCGGCAGTCCGGCGAGGCGCGACTCGTCCACCAGGCGGCCGAGGTCCTCGATGCCGGGCTGGGGCAGCGCGGGGGTGCCCTCCGGTTCGTCGTCGGCCCGCAGCACGTCGAGGAGCTGGCGCATCTCGCGCAGCGCGAGCCGCCCGGAGGACTCCAGCGTGACGAGGGCCTCCCGGACCACCTCCGGCCTGCCGATGTTGGCCCGGGCTCCCCCGGCCATCAGCTGCATGGTGGTGATGTGGTGCGCGACGATGTCGTGCAACTCCCGTGCGATGCGGCGCCGTTCCTCGGCCACCGCACGGTCGGCGAGGAGCCGCCGGTTGGCCTCCACCTCCTGCTGCCAGCGGTTGACCGCCAGGGCGGCGCCGACCACGATCAGGGTGGAGAGGGGCGGGCTGACGGCGTCCCCCCAGGACGGGACCCCGCCGCCGCTCTGGCTCAGCAGCGTCAGCGACGCGGTCGCGACGGCAGCGGCCGCCGTCACCCGGCCGGAACACACCCTCGCGGCCGAGTACAGGGCGACCACCAGGACGGCGCCGAAGTGGACGGGCAGCGACAGCGCCACGGACGCCGCCGCGTCGAGCACCAGCACACCGGCGAGCGCCGCCACCGGGTACCGGCGCCGGACGAGCAGGGGCATCGCCGCGAGCGCGACGAGGGCGAATCCGACGACGCTCACCTCGTGCGCCTCGTCGGGGGCCTGGAAGAACGCGTAGCTGAGCAGGTTCAGCCCGCAGGCCCCGGCGGTCACGAGTGCGTCGTTGCGGGACCACGGCAGCTCGGCGTCGCCGATGTGCGGCGACTCCTCGGCGTCGTCCGGTCCGGCGTGTCGGCTGCTGGCCATGTCTGTTCCCCTTGCGTCCGGCCTCTCGGCCACGGGACAGACTCGCACAGCCGTCCGGTGCGGCAGCGCCGACAGCGGCGGCTGCCGGTGGGGTCCAGCCTCGGGGAGGGGATCGCGCCCGGGAGCAGGGTCCCGCCCGCGGGCCGGGGGCGGACCAGGGGCCCCGGACCGGATCGTCCGCCGTCATGACGCCCGCCGGACCGTCGGAGTGCCGGGCCGGTGGCGCTCCCGCGTTCCGGCTCTACGGCAGTCCGTCCGGAGCCCCGGCGGAGTTCCCCCGGGGGGCCGGAGGAAGCGTGGTGGCCCCCGGTTCCGCGCCGGAACGGCCGCCCTACGATGCCGCGTGTGATCGAGGGAACGCCGCCCCGCCCGGGGCGGACCGCCGGACCGTCCGAAGCGCCTCCGGCCCGACCGGATCACCGACCGGGCCGCAGGCCGGATCGCCCACCGGGCCGACCACCGGGGGCGGCGATGAAGCCCGTCGTCACTCCCCCGCGGCCGATGGACGTCACCGCCGTCTTCCCCGAACCGGCCGACCACGCGCGGACGGCGGTCCGCCTCCACCCGGCCCCGGCGGCTCCCGGGCCGGGGGACGGCTCGGTCGCCGGGCCGCCCGCCTGGCCGGCTCCCGAGCCGTGGCCGACCTGCCCGGCCGGCCGCCACCTGGTGCACGACCGGCCCCACCGGCCCGCCGACATCCGGGGCGAGCGGTCGACGGCGTTCGCGTGCCACGGCGGGATCAGCCCGGAGGAGTTCGGGGCCGTCACGTCGTGGCCCCTGCTGCCCGTGCTCCAGGTGTACGCGCGTGACGTGCCCTGGTACGGCGGCTTTCCGGAGGGCACGGACCTCCTCCAGATCCTGTGGTGCCCGTTCCAGCACTCCTACGAGGACCCGGCTGCGCCGGACAACGGCATCGCCGGGCCGTGGGTCGAGGTACGCCACCGCCGCGCCGCCGATCTGGGCGACGTTTCCCGACCCCGCCCGAGCCGGTGGCCGTCGGCGGGCCCGGCTACCTGCCGACCCCGTGCGCCCTGCGGCCGGAGCCGGTGGCCGAGTACCCGCACCCGGGAGCGCCGGGCGAGGAGTTCGAGGGCCGGGTCGAGGAGTGGGAGAGCGTGGCCTTCGCCGATACCGAGGACCCGGAGGAGTTCGAGCCCCGCTACTCCTGGGACCTCTCGGTCGCCCCGGGCCGGAAGCTGGGCGGCCACGAACCCTGGAACCACCAGGGGTGCTTCGGGCCGGTGCGGTGCCGCGCCTACGCCACTCCGATGCGCTTCGTCGCGGCATCGGCGAGCCTGGAGTGGGACGGCGGCACCGGGAGCCGGGCGCCCGAGGGCTCCCTCGCAGGGGGACCGGGCGCCGTCGGGCGGCGCCGGGAGCCGACGGACGTCGCACTGGGGCACCACGAGACCATGCGGGTGTTCACCTGTCCGACCTCTCCGGACCACCCCGTCGTCGCCGACCTGGTGTAGACCACGCCGAGGCCCGTATCCCGACCGCTTCTCCCGCGAACTTCCTTCGGGCGTGGGGTTGTTGGCGAGTCGTGGCCGGGGTGGCATGCTCGGCCCCGACATCGGTCGACGAGAGGACGGGGAAGCACATGGACATCGCCCAGTACTTACAGGACCAGGACGACCGCGCGCGGTGGCGGGCCGGGCACTGGCCCCTGTACATCTTCGGACTCCTGGCGGCCGCCGGGTGGCTGTGGGCCCTCGGCCTGGCCTTCCTGCCCGTCTCCGCCGACCTCCGCAGCGGGCCGCTGAACTGCGGTTCGCCGGTGTACTTCGACGCCGCCATCGAGAACCTCCGCGACAACGCATGCGTCCCCGTGGTGGACCAGCGCATCCGCAGCGCGGTCGGCGTGGGCCTGCTGACGCTGCCGATCCTCGGCGCCTGGAGCGCGACCGGCTGGCGCCTGCGGCGGATCGCGTCCGAGGACTCACTGGTCGCCGCCGTGCACGCCGCGCAGGCCGCCGAGCATGCGGCGGAGCGGGAGCGCCGGGCCTGAGACCCGGCGGGGACGGGGGCGGGTTGCGCCGAGGTCCCGATCGCGAGTGCCGGTTCGCTCCGGACGGTCCCGGTCATCGCCCACCGGTCGGCCGACTGTGCGGGCGGCTGTGCGGGCGACCGTGAGGGCGGCTGTGCGGGCGCCCTCACGGCGACGACAACCGGACTTTCTTCGGTAACTTCAGTTGCCGAAAGGGTGACGTGAACTATGGTTGTCGCATGACGTCGCCTGAGATCACGCACGAAGAGCAGATCGAACTCGACAAGGCCCTGTACGACGCCCTGAACCCGCTCGCCACGGCCATCCGCTCCCGGGAGACCGGGCTCCCCCCGGAACGGATGTGGGCGGCCGAGCCCGTCGACACGGCCCTGTCCGTCCTCGCCGCCTGGAAGGTGGTCGACGCCGAGGTCAAGCGGCTGACCGCCCACGCGGCGGCGACCGCCGGATCGTACGGCGCGAGCTACGAACAGCTGGGCGCCGTCTGGGGCATCACCCGGCAGGGCGCCCGCAAGAAGTGGCCCGAGGCCGTCAGCCGCCCGGCGCCCTCCGCCACGCCCCCGGGGGTCCTCGAACTCTTCGGGGGAACGGCCGAGTTGGTGCAGGAGCAGTCCGGCGGCTGGCGGTGGGCCGCCACCGGCGCCGACGGGTCGGCCGGCGCGGCCGGGGAAGGCACCCGGTACGCGACCACCGAGGAGGCCGCCGCCCATGCGGGCGCCTTCCTCAGGGAGCACGCCGTCGGCTCCACCGGCTGACCCCGGAGCGACGGTTCGCGGCGTTCGCGCGGCACGGCCGAGCGCGCGTGTCCCATCCACCGGAACCGGCCCGCCGGAATTCCGCCCCGCCGCCCGGACGGCACCGCTCACACCGCCACCGGGACCTCCTCGAACGCGATCGGGTGCGTCGGCCGTCCACGGACGGCCGACGCACCCGGTGCGCACCTTGGAAGTCAGTCGACGAACCGAACGAGCCGAATGGACTGAACGGACCGAACGGACCGGCGGATCCGATGACCGACGGAAAAGGCCTAGGGCCTCTCTTTCGGATGTTGTCGGATCAGCGCGCGGCGTTGGAGTGCGTGCATCGGCGGTGCGGAGGATGGAGTCCATGCGGAGCATCGGCGACTGACGACAAGCCGGCGAGGTGCGTGCTCCGGCGTCGGGCGCCCGACAAGATCCGAAAGAGAGGCCCTAGCTGCTGTAGGCGCGGTAGGCGCTGACCCAGGCGCCGATGCTGTTGTAGCCGGAGCCGTCGATGACGATCGCTCCACCGGTGCAGTCGGCGTTGTCCCACAGCTCCACCCGGTTGCTGCTCTCGGTGCGGGCGGATCGGATCTTGTCGTTCCAGCTGTCGCCGACGTAGTTACACGCCCCCTCGGCGCCGTTGAACCACCGGTCCAGGCCCGAGAATCCCGTGGAGGCGAACGCGTGGAAGCCGGGCGCCAGGGCGACACCGGCGGACCCGGCGGGCGCCGCCGCAGGCTGGGCGGATGCCGGAGGGGCGATGACGACGGCGCTGGCCAGGACAGCGGCCGTGAGCAGAATCCTGCGCGTGACGGACAAGACATCTCCTTCGGTCGACCATGGTCCGGGTGAACGAGGACGCGACGAAGAACGAGGCACGAGCCGACGCTTTCGAAACCCCGTCACGCGTTCACTCGGCGAGCAGAACAAAGCTAACCCGACACCGCCGACAACAGCGGGCGTGCGCGAAGGGTTGACGGAAAGTCACACCGGAAAGCCGGTCTCGACCACGGTGGCCCCCCAGGATCGCAGAGGACCGGAACACGAACCGTCCGCCGGCGATTCACCTGGCGATTTCCCGGGGCCGGAGAAGTGCCCGGAATTCGACCTGCCGCAGCCGTCATCGATACGAGGTGATGACGACCGATGAATAGTCCAGACGAACGGCCGTATATCCAGCGCTTTCCGGCCGATGCTCCCCCGCGACGGCCGCGCGCCCTCGGCGCCGGCGGGGCACCGGCCGACACTTCGGGATCAGTCGGCGGGGGTGCCGCGGAGGAGGAAGGGGAGGTGGGCGCCTCTGGTGAGGGCGTCGAGGGCCTGGGTGGTGCGGCGGTAGTGGTCGGGGGGCATGGCGTCGAGGAGTTGGGCGCGGTGGAGCCAGTGGACGGCGGTGACGGTGTGGGGTGGGCGGTGGCGGGCGACGATGCCTTCCTGTGCGGAGGTGAGGCGGCCGCCCCAGTGGATGAAGGTGAGGGCTTCGGGGAGAAGGGCGGCTTCGGTGTGGTCGGTGGCGAGGATCGAGCGGAGGGGGAGGACGAGGCCGGTCTGGGTCTCGGTGTGTCGGCGGGCGGCGAGGTGGGGGAGTTCGTCGCGTTCGGCGTCGCCGCCGGGAAGGTGGAGGCCGGAGGTGTGGGAGCGGCCGATGAGGAGGAGGGCGCCGTCGCGGTTGAGGATGAGCGCCTGGTGGCCGTGGCGGCGGCGGGGCGGGTTGGTCAGGATGTCGGGGAGTTGGTGCAGCAAGGGGGCCTCCGGGGCTTCGGGGAGTTGGGGGCGGGGGGTGGTGATGGTGGTTCCGGCCCGGCTCGCGCTGGGGTCGCGAGCCGGGCCGGGGTTCCCGTGCGCCGCACCACACCGGCGCGCGGGAGTTCAGGGGGTGGGGTCGGCGTCGGTGCCGTCGGCTTCGTCGGGCGAGAGCCAGGCGAAGCAGGCGGGCAGGCCCGCGCTGATGCCGGTGGCGAGGATGAGGCCGAAGATCAGGAGCTGGGGTCCGAGCGGCCCGTCGTGGATCGGCCAGCAGACGGCGGTGGCGGCGAGGGCGCTCAGGGCGGGGACGCCGACGGCGGTGGCGACCAGCTTGAACGCCCGGTTCATGCCCGGTCGTTGGCGCGCGGCCGGCTGGGCTGCTGGACGGAGAGGTAGCGGGGCTGGGGGAGGGCCTGGACGTGCTCGGGCTTGGTGGTCCACTCACACCCGCCGGCCTCGTGCCGGAGGTAGGCGAGGCCGTTGAGGGTGTCCATGTAGACCCCTTCGACGACCCCGCCGGTGGGGGCGCGGTGGCCGAGGTCGCGCACCACTTCGCCGACGACGGGGGCGTAAACGGGCATACGGCGGCAGCTGGACATGTTGGCTCCATTGGTTGCGCAGGGTCCCGGATCTCTCACGGGGTGTAGCCATGGTGGCCCGGCCGTGCTTACGATGACCAGGGTCTAACCTTGACCGTTCCGACGGGTTATCTGGTGGCAACGCTCATGAACCACATCGACCTTGACGCGACATCAACTCCACTCATCCGCTTCGGCATAGAACTACGCAGGTCAAGGCGGGCCATGCGCTGGTCGCAGACCGAACTCGGGCGGCGGATGGGGTACTCCAACGCCATGGTCTCGTACGTAGAACGAGCGAAGAAGTCTGTAACCTCTGCCTTCGCGGTTAAAGCCGACGACGTGTTCGAAACAGGCGGCACGTTCTACGAGTTGTGGCGCAGATACGCCAAAGCAAGTCTGCTGGAGGGTTTCCCAGAGTTCGCCGATGCCGAGGCGCGATGCCGACGGCTACGGACGTTCGCCTTGACAGTGGTCACAGGCCTTCTTCAAGTACCTGACTACGCCGAGGCGCTGGCTCGCGCATCCGTTGAACGTGGGGCGATCACGCAAGCCGAGGCTGAGGAGCGAGTCGACGTGCTGGCTGCTCGCCAGCGCCTACTTGAGCGCCAGAAGCCTCCCATCATCCATGCGGTGTTGGACGAGAGCTGCATTGCTCGTTCCGTCGGCGGGCATGGCGTCATGCTGAGACAGCTGGACCGCATCGAGGAACTGGCCGCCCGTCCGAACATCACCATTCAGGTAGCGCCGTTCTCGATGGGTGAGAACCTTCCCTTCGCACTTCCGGTGACGTTGCTGGACCTTCCGGATGGTTCAGTCGTTGGCTACGCCGAGTCGCACGCACGTGGCCATCTTGAGCGCGCTCGCGAAACGGTCACGGCATGGGAGAGGCAGTACGATCAGTTGGTGGTTGAAGCGCTGCCCAAGGCGGCGTCACTGGCACTGATCCAGAAGGCTCGAAAGGAGCTGGCCCCATGAACCCCGATCTGTCCCACGCGGCCTGGTTCAAGTCGTCGTACTCCACCAACGGCGGTGAATGCGTGGAGGTCTCCGCGAGCTTCCCCGGTGCCGTTCCCGTGCGCGACTCCAAGGACCCCCAGGGCCCGGCCCTCGTCTTCCCCGCCGACGCGTGGCACTCCTTCGTCACCGCCCTCCAGGACGGCGAGTTCGGCACCGTCTGACACCCGCTCCCCCGCCCGCCCCGACCTGCGCGAGTGGTTGAAGTGCTGTCCGAGAAAGCCTCCCTGGCACTGATCCGGAAGGCCCGAAAGGAGCTGGCCCCATGAACCCCGAGCTGTCCCACGCGGCCTGGTACAAGTCGTCGCACTCCAACAACGGCGGCAACTGCGTGGAGGTCTCCGCGAGCTTCCCCGGCGCCGTTCCCGTGCGCGACTCCAAGGACCCCCAGGGCCCGGCCCTCGTCTTCCCCGCCGACGCGTGGCACTCCTTCGTCACCGCCCTCCAGGACGACGAGTTCGGCACCGTCTGACACCCGCTCCCCCGCCCGCCCCGACCTGCGCGAGTGGCTGAAGTGCTGTCCCAGAAAGCCTCCCTGGCACTGACCCGGAAGGCCCGAAGGGAGCCGGCACTCCGGCCGTAGACCGTGATCACGGCTGGGAGGGTCAGGCCCGGGACGCTCCGAGGAACCGCAGCACGGCCAGGACGCGGCGGTGGTCCGCGTCGACCACGGGCAGGTCGAGCTTGGCGAAGATGTTGTTGATGTGCTTCGCCACGGCGCTCTCGCTGACCACCAGCGCCTGCGCGATGCCGGCGTTGGAGCGCCCCTCGGCCATCAATCCCAGCACCTCCCGTTCGCGGGGGGTCAGCCGCGCGAGCGGGTCGCTGTCGCGCCGCAGCAGCAACTGGGCGACGACCTGCGGGTCCAGCGCCGTGCCCCCGTCCGCCACTCGCCGGACCGCCGCCACGAAGTCGGCGACGTCGGCGACCCGCTGCTTGAGCAGGTAGCCCACACCGCTGGTGTTCGCGGACAGCAGGTCGGCCGCGTACCGCTCCTCCACGTACTGCGAAAGCAGCACCACCGGCGTCCCCGGCCAGCGCCGACGGATCTCCATCGCCGCCCGCACCCCCTCGTCGGTGAAGCCGGGCGGCATCCGGACGTCGATCAAGGCGAGTTCGGGCCGGTGCTCCGCCACCGCCGCCAACAGCCCCTCCGCGTCGCCGGCTTCCGCGGCGACCTGGAAGCCGCCCATCTCCAGCACCTTGATCAGGCCGACCCGCAACAACACCGAATCCTCGGCGATCACCGCGCGCACGGCAGCTCCGCGGTGATGGTGGTGGGCCCGCCGACGGGGCTGCTGACGTGGAAGGCCCCGTCGAGGGAGCAGACCCGCTTGGCCAGCCCGGTCAGCCCCGTGCCGGCGGCGGCGTCGGCACCGCCCAGCCCGTCGTCGGTCACGCGTACTCGCAGCACCTCGCCGACCTGGCTGACCATCACCTCCGCACGCATCGCGTTGGCGTGCTTCGTCGCATTGGTCAGCGCCTCGGAGATCACGAAGTACGCGACCGACTCCACGCTGGGCGCCACCCGCTCCTCCAGATCGACCCGCAGCCGCACCGGCAGGGGCGTGCGGGCGGCCAGCCCGGACAACGCCGCGTCCAGACCCCGGTCTTCGAGCACGGCCGGGTGCAGCCCCCGCACCAGGTCGTTGAGTTCGGCGATCGCCTCCTTCGCCTCCAGGTGCGCATTCGCGATCACCTCGCGGGCATCGCTCGACAAGTCCGGGCGGGTGGCGATGGCCAGACCCAGGTTGACCGCGAGAGACACCAACCGCTGCTGGGTGCCGTCGTGCAGGTCGCGCTCGATCCGGCGGCGCTCCGCGTCGACGGCCTCGATCAGGTCGGTCCGGCTCACGGCCAGCTGATCGACCCGCTTCTGGAGCCGCTGCGCCCGGCTGGGCCCGAGCAGGCCCGACGCCAGCCGCGCCTCGGCCCGGGCCACTGCCCGCGCGGTCCAGGGCAGGGCGCACAGGAGGAGGAGTCCGGCCGCCGTGTAAACCGGCAGCTGGGTCAGGTAGCCGAACCAGTCCCGGCGGATTCCGGTCGGCAGCGCCCACGACCAGGCGCAGGCGAGGGCGCCCGCCAGGCACGCCGCCGCCGCCGCGAGCACCAGCAGCTCCAGCAGCGCGAGCAGCGGGCCCAGCAGGAGGTGGTAGCCGATCTTGCGCCAAGGCCGCGCCGCCGCGAGCCACCGGGCGGTCGAGGCCCACGTCCGCCGTTCCTGCGCGGCGGGGGTGAGCCGGGGGACGTCCACACCGATGAGCGCCCGGTAGCGCACCCGCTGAACGGCCGTCAGCACCGGGGTGCCGAGCAGGACCAGGGCGGCCGACACGGAAACCGTGAGGAGCCAGTCCCCCGTCCTGGCGGTGGTCGCCGCCGCCCAGGCCCACACGGGCACCAGCGCCAGGTGCGGGAGCACACCGGCGGCAAGAAAGCCGGTGTCCCGCTGTGCCCGGAGGACCGTGCGTCTCAGTCCGGCTGGAATCGTCATGGCACGACGCTAGGGCACCGCAGGAGACGGTGCCATGAAACCTGTACCCGATCTCATGGTGAACCTAGTACCAGCTGCGGATCTCGGTCTCGGCCCGTGGGCGGACGGCGCCTCGGGGCGGCAGGTCGGCTTCCGCCGGCCGCCGGCAGGTGGACCGGGCCCGGTGGAACCAGGACGCCGTCCCGGTGGTGGACGAGACCGGTGGCCTGAGGAAGGGCACCGCGAGCGCCGGGGTGCCACACCGGTGCACCGGCACCGCGGGGCGAATCGAGAACACCCGGGCGCCGTCCGCCCGTCAGGCCGCCCGCCAGCCGGGGGCGTACTCGATGTGGAGCATGCCGGGATCCGTCTTCGCCGGCGTCCAGAACCCCTTGCCCCGGCCCTGACCGGGCTCGTGGTCCAGCTCGACGCAGTAGTGGACGCCCCCCGCGTGCCCGGCCGCCCCCGGGCGGCCAGCCGCCACCGAGGGCGCCTCGGTGCTGAGCGACCTGACCCGCGATCCCGACCAGCGGAACGCCTCGGCGGTACCCGAGACGAACAACGTCCGCGCGGTGAGGGCGAAACGCAGCCCGTCCCGCCACCCGGCGTGCCGGTGGCTCTCGTAGTCGATCGCGTCCTCCGCCGGGAAGTCCGTCTCCGGGATGTCGACGGTGTGCGGCGCCCCCGCTCCCAGCCGGGCCCGGACCTCCTTCCACCGCGAGGGCGGGAAGCCCAGGTCGCGCTGGAGCAGGACGAGGTCCAGCCCGAGCCCGCTGTGCACCCACTCCGACATGCCGGCCGGTCCGCGGGCCCAGGTCCGCAGCGGCAGGTGGACCAGCGAGCGCCGTGATCGTGCGGCCAGCGCCCAGGCCGTGGCCAGGACCCCGGCCCCCGCGCGGTCGACGTACATCTCCATCGTGAACTGGCTCTCGTACAGCGCGGCCCGGCCCTCCCGAGGGCTGACGGACACCACCCGGTACTCCCCCCGGCCCGTCCTGACCCGGTGGACCGTGGTCCTCACCTTCACCGCGCAGCCCGCATTCGTCCTCCGACGCTCCCGCCCCCGGCCCCTTCCGGAGGACGCGGCCTTTCTACCCCGCGCCGCGAACCCCTGTCTCCCTCATTTCCGCGCCCTCGAAGCGGCGGAAGCCGGAATCCGGAATCCGGAATCCGGAATCCGGAAAAGGGTGACGGCCCGCACCGTGCGGTGCGGGCCGTCGGCTTCGCGCAGGACCTCGACGGCGGACGATCAGACCTTGCGGATGTTGTAGGCGATGCCGCTGCCGGCGCAGCCGCCGGTGCTGACGGAGCCGGAGACGACCCAGCCCGCCGGGATCGGCGAGAACGAGCACACGGTGGCGTAGGTCTGCGTGGTGAGCTTGGCGATGGTGTAGGCGTAGCCGGTGCCGGCGCAGCCACCGCTGCTGTACGAGCTCGTGATCACCCAGCCCGCCGGGATCGGCGACATCGAGCACACCGTGGCGTTGGTCAGGTTGGCGGTGTTGGCCAGCGAGTACGCGTAGCCCGTGCCCGCGCAGCCACCGCTGCTGTACGAGCTCGTGATCACCCAGCCCGCCGGGATCGGCGACATCGAGCACACCGTGGCGTACGACAGCCCGGCCGTGTTGGCCAGCGAGTACGCGTAGCCCGTGCCCGCGCACCCGCCGCTGCTGTACGAGCTCGTGATGACCCAGCCCGCCGGGATCGGCGAGAACGAACACACGGTGGCGTTCCTCTGGTTGGCGAGGTTGGCGATCGAGTAGGCGTAGCCGGTGCCGATGCACCCGCCGCTGCTGTACGAGCTGGTCACGGCCCAGCCCGCCGGGATCGGCGACATGGAGCACACCGTGGCGTAGGTCAGCCCGGTCGTGTCGGCGATGGTGTACGCGACGCCGGTGCCCGGACAGCCGCTGCTGCTGTACGAGCTGGTGATGACCCACCCGGTCGGGATGGGGGAGTTGGAGCACACGGTCGCGCTGGCGGTGAGCCGTTGCGGGGCCGCCTGCGCCTGCGCGGTCGCGGCGGTCATCATGCCCAGCAGCATCAGCACGACCGTCACCAGATGCGGGACGTGCTTGCGTATGGTCTTCATTGTCGGCCTCAGATCCTCTCGACGCGCTACGGCTACGGTGGTGCAGCTGAGATGAACCGTTCGCCCCCGTCCGTTCAGCTCGGCTGAAATGGTGTCAGAGCCGTTCCGGCGGCACCAGAGTGCCTCGGGGAGCGCCGTCCCCACCGGACCGGGCGTCCCCGGCGGACCGGTCGGAGCCGTCGGGTCGCACCCGCTCCGCCCGGGACTCCAGGTAGCGCTGCTCGGCGATGCTCGCCGTCGCCCTCGCCGCGCGCCGGTAGTGCCCGTACGCCCCCGCCGCGTCGCCGGCCCGCTCCAGCAGGTGCGCCCGCACGGACAGCAGCCGGTGGTGCCCCGCCATCCGCACGTCACCGTCCAGGGTCGCCAGCAGCGCCAGTCCCGCCCCCGGGCCCTCCGTCTCGGCCAGCGCGATCGCCCGGTTCAGGGTGACCACCGGGTTCGGCGCGATCCGCTCCAGGATCAGGTACAGGGTGTGCACCTGCTGCCAGTCCGTCTCCTCCGCCTTCACCGCGTCGGCGTGCGTCGCCGCTATCGCCGCCTGCAACTGGTACGGCCCCAGCACCGGCGCGGCCAGGGCCGCCTTGGCCAGTCCGGTGCCCTCCTCGATCAGCGCGCCGTCCCACACCGTCCGGTCCTGCTCGTCCAGCGGCACCAGGTCGCCGCCCGGCGTCGTCCGCGCCTCCCGGCGCGCGTGGGTCAGCAGCATCAGCGCCAGCAGCCCCGTCACCTCGCCGTCCCCGGGCAGCTGCGCGTGGACCGCCCTGGTCAGCCGGATCGCCTCGCGCGCGAGGTCCGCCCGGTGCAACTCGCTGCCCGAGGAGGCGGTGTAGCCCTCGTTGAAGATCAGGTAGAGCACGTGCAGCACGACCCTCAGCCGCTCCTCGCGCTCCGCGCCGTCCGGCGGGACGAACGAACTCCCCGCGGCCCTGATCCGCTGCTTGGCCCGGCTGATCCTGGCCGCCATGGTGCCCTCCGGCACCAGGAACGCGCGGGCGATCTCGGCCGTGGTCAGGCCGCCGACCGCCCGCAGCGTCAGGGCGGTCTGCGAGGCGCCGGTCAGCGCCGGATGGCAGCACAGGAACAGCAGGAGGAGCGTGTCGTCGGTGCCCGGCACCTCCTCCGGCAGCACCTCGGCGGCCGTCGCCCACTCCCGCTCGCGGCGCGCCCGGTCGCTGCGCAGCCGGTCGACGAGCCGCCGGTGGGCGACCGTCACCAGCCAGCCGCGCGGGCTGTCCGGCACGCCCTCGGCCGGCCACTGCAGGGTGGCGGCCAGGACGGCCTCCTGGACGGCGTCCTCACACCCCTCGAACCGGTCGTACCGGCGGACCAGCGTGCCGAGGACCTGCGGCACGAGTTCGCGCAGCAGGTCCTCGAATCCGGGTGCCGTCATGCCTCCAAGTGTCCGTCGGAGAACATCACCTGCCGCACCTCGATGCCGAAGCCGTCGAGTGCGGCGTCCGGGATCCGCGCCGCCAGCTCGACCGCCCGGTCCCGGTCCTCGCAGTCCACCAGGTAGAAGCCGCCCAGGTACTCCTTGGACTCCAGGAACGGCCCGTCGGTCACCACCGGCTGCCCGTTGCGCACCGACACCACGGCGGCCTGCGACGGGTCGACCAGCGCCTGCGTGATGATCAGCTCCCCGGAGGCCTTCAACTCCTCGATGAACGTGCCGTGCCCGGCGCCGATCGCCGCCTTCTCCTCGTCCGTGAGCGCGTCCATCACGGCCGGGTTGATGTGCATGCTGATCAGGAACTTCATCGCGTACTCCCCTGCGGTTCGCGGACCCCGGCGGGGCCCGTCGACCACTCGGTCGGAGCCGACGGCGCCTTCTTGACGTCCTCCGCCGGAGAACCCGCACGATTCTCCCGCCACTCGCCGGCCACCGCGCCCCCGCGCCCCCGATCCGCCGATCCGTCGCGCAACCTCGCCACCGACCGGTGTCAAGAACCCCGCGACCGCTCCGACCACCCGGCGGACCACCGAACGAACCGACAGAACAGGGAGTTTCGACCATGCGGGTGACCCGGGCGCGGCTGGGACTGGCCGTCCTCATGCTGCCGACACTGATCGTGGCGATGGACACCACGGCCCTCCTCCTCGCACTCCCCCGGCTGAGCGCCGACCTCGGCGCCACCGACGTGCAGCAGCTGTGGATCAGCGACGGCTACGGACTCGCGGTGGCCGGGCTGGTCATCACGATGGGCACGCTCGGCGACCGGATCGGCCGCCGACGGCTGCTGACCGCCGGGGCCGCGGCGTTCGCGGTGCTGTCGGTCGCGGCGGCCCTCGCGACCGACCCGCTGACGCTGATCGTCGCGCGGGCACTGCTGGGCGCCGCCGGGGCGACCCTGGCACCGTCCACCCTCGCCCTGATCACCGGCATGTTCCACGACGAGCGGCAGCGCGGGAAGGCCGTCGCGGTCTGGGCGACCTGCCAGTTCACCGGCGGCGCGCTCGGGCCCGTCCTCGCCGGCCTCCTGCTCCGGTACTTCTGGTGGGGCTCGGTCTTCCTGGCCGCCGTGCCGGCGATGGCGCTGCTGGTGCTCGCCGGGCCGGTGCTGCTGCCGGAGTCCCGCGGCGAACGGACCGGACGGCTCGACCTGCCCGGCGTCGGGCTCTCGCTCGCCGCGGTGCTGCTGACCCTCCACGGCGCCAAGCAGCTCGCCGTCGGGAGCGTGTCCGGCGGGGGCGCGTCCGCCGGGCCCGTCGCGGCCCTCGTCCTCGGCGCGGCCCTCGGCCTCCTGTTCGTGCGGCGGCAACTGCGGGTGGAGGCACCGCTGCTGGACCTGCGACTGCTGCGCAACCGCCCGTTCACCGCCGTCCTCGTCGCGCTCGTCCTCGCCGGCTTCGCCATGGCCGGCACCGGCCTCCTCGTCACCCAGTACCTCCAGGGCGTGCTGGACTTCTCGCCGGTCGCCTCGGCGCTGCTGTTCGCACCCATGGGCCTGGGCGTCGCGGTCGGCACCATGACGGCACCCGCGCTGGCCCGGCGGATGCGGCAGACGACCGCGATCGCCGCCGGACTGGCCGTGTCGGCACTGGGCGGCCTGCTGCTGACCGCCGCCGACAGCGGCCGCCCGGGCGGCCTGCCGCTCGTGATGGCCGGCATCGCCGTCCTCGCCCTGGGCACCGGCCCGCTGTTCGCCCTCGGCACCGGGCTGGTCATCGGATCCGTGCCGCCGGAACGGGCCGGCTCGGCGGCGTCGATGTCGGAGACCGGCAACTACCTCGGCGGCTCGCTCGGCTTCGCCCTGCTCGGCGCGGTGGCCGCGGTGGTCTACCGCAGCCGGACGGACGGCACCCCGGACTCCCTCGCCGCCGCGGTCGCCGCCGCCCGGGACCTGCCCGCCGACCGGGGCGCCGAACTGCTGCACACCGCGCGGGAGGCGTTCACGGCGAGCCTGCACGTCAACGGCGCCATCGCGGCGGCCGTCTTCGCCGGGCTGGCCGTGCTCGTCCTGGCCGTGCGCCCGGCCGCCGCCCGGCCCGGCCCCGCCGCCCCGCTCCCCGACCGCGTCGGCACCGCCTGAGACCTCGCCCGGCCGCCCCGGACCCGCCCGAACGCCCCGAACACGACGGCATCCGTGGCACCATGAGGACTCGTCAGTCCATCGTCCGACGGCGGCCGGGAGGGATCGGGTGCTCCTCACCCTGACAGGAGGGGCCGGCGCGGGGAAGACCACCCTCGCCGCCGCCCTGGCCGCCACCGCCACCGCTCCGGTCGCGGTGCTGCACGGCGACCACTACTACGTCACCGCGCAGGACCGGGGCGTCTGGGCGCCCGACGAGTCCGGGATCCCGCGCCTCGACGTCGGCGACCCCCGGTCCATCGACGCCGAACGCCTCGCCCGCGACACGGACGCCGCCCTCGCGGCCGCGGCCGTCGTCATCGTCGACGGCCTGTTCGCCCACCGGGTGGCGCCCCGGACTGCGGGCACCCGGCTCGACGTCTTCGTCGACCTGCCGGCCGACCTCCGGCTCGCACGCAAGATCCAGCGCAAGTGCGTCCGGGACGGCTTCCCCGTCGAGATCCTGCTCCGCAACTACCTCGACCACCGGCGCGACGCGCACGAGCGCCACATCGAACCGGCCCGGCACACCTGCCACCTCGTCGTCGACGGCGCGCTGGCCCCGGACGCGCTCGCGCGCCGGGTCTGGTCGGCCGTCGCCGAACGGCGGACCGCCGCACACCACCCCTGACGCCCACCCGCCCGTTGCAGAGAAGGGACCTCGGAACCATGCCCGTCGACCCGGCCCGCGCCGAGTGGCGCAAGAGCACCCACAGCGACAACGGCGGCCAGTGTGTCGAGGCCGCCCTCAACCTCCCCGGCACCGTGCCCGTCCGCGACTCCAAGGACCCCGACGGCCCCGCGCTCGCCTTCCCCGCCGAGGCCTGGCGGGCCTTCGTCACCGCCCTCCGGAACGGCGAACTCGGCACCGCCCCCTGACCGGAGGGGCGCGGCACGGAGAGCGCGGGCGCGGAGGAGCGGCCCAGCGCGGGCGCGGGACGGAGGGGCGGGCGCGGGACGGTCGACGTCAGGTCCGGGGTGCCATCGCCTCCGGGCCGAAGGCGCGCTCGGCCGCGGTCACCACCCACAGCGGGAACTCCCCCACCGGTATCGCGGGCGAGGCCGGGAAGTCGGGGCGGACCGCCCCGTCCGGGAAGAACGCCACCAGGCAGCGACGGCACAGCCACGCCGCCTCCCACACCCGGAACTGCCGCTTCCGCTGGTCCCGCAGCTCCGGCGACCACTCCTCCCGCGTCGGAAGCCCGGCCGCCCGGGCCTTCGCGGCCCGGCGCCGGCGACGCGCGACCTGCACGGCCACACCGATGCCGAGCAGCAGCGCCACCACGATCCACGGGCCCAGCACCGCGCCCGCCTGGTAGGCCGCGTCGCGCACCTCCTCGTCCCGGCTCTTCTCCGCCACCAGCGAGCGCAGCTGCAGCAGTCCGACGAGCCCCGCCAGGACGTAGCAGGTGATCGCGCCCCCGCCCACCCCCTCCGGCTCCGGCGGCAGCAGGAGCGGCGCGGCGAGCTGCGCGCGGACCGGCTCGTCGAGCGGCCGCCGGGCGTCGGCCAGGGCTTCCGGCACGGCGACGGCCTCGTCGGAGGCGGTGCACTGGGGACAGGTGGCAGTCATCGGGCGGTTCTCTCCAAGCCTGGTGCGGACGGGCGGGCAGATGCGCGGGCGGACTGCCCGGGTGCGGCGAGGAGGTAGTACAGCACAAGCGGATGACGGATCAGTTCCCGGCCCCCCGGGGGCCCTCCGCCCCCGGGCGCCGCGGACTTCCTGGAGCGGGCCGTGCGCCGGTGCGCGGAGCCGGCGGCGCAGCGGGGCACGGAGCGGGCGGCGCAGCGGGGCACGGAGCGGGCGGCGCGGCCGGAGCCAGGGTGCACGGGAAGTCGGACCGGCCGACTTCCCGCTCCGGCGGCGGACCCGTTTCGCGGACGGCCACGGCCGGGCAGGAAGCCGGGAGGAGCGGGCGACGGCCGCGGGGGGCGCCGATGATGTTCGGGTATTCGAGCGAGTGGTGGACGGTGCTGTTCATCCCCGTACTGCTGTGGGTGCCGTTCGGACCCCTCGTCATGGCGGCCACGGGCACCTGGTGCGCCCGCCGGCCCGGGCAGCGGGCGCCGCGGCTCTGGTCGCTGCTGCTCCCGGTGCTCCCGGTCTCGGTCTCGGCCACCGCGATGATCCTGCCCACCGACACCTGGAACGAACCCGGCAGGCTGGGCGACCTCCTCGGCTACCTCGCCGTCTACGTCGGCGGCCTCACCGTGCTCCCCTGGCTGCTCGGCTACGGCCTCACCAGGCTGGCGGGTGCCCTGCGGGTCCGCCGGTCCGGCGCTCGGGGCGGTGCCCCGCAAGGCCGTTGAGGAAGAGGGAACGGCGCACCCCCCTGTGCCGGACGGGGCCGGAGACGTAGTGTGCGACCGTGAACGAACTGATCTTCCGCGGGAGAGACCGGTACCGTCCGTCCAAGGCGCTCTTCGTGCTGCTGCTCGCCGTCTTCGTCGCCCAGGGCGCCTTCGCCGCCTACCGCCTCGGTCCCGTCGGGGGCGCCTGGCTGATCGGCGGCACGATCGCGCTCCTGGCCCCCTTCGCCTACTCGACGGTCCGGTGCTGGTCCGCGGTCGGACCGGCCGGGATCACCGTCTGCTGGGGCTTCGGGCGCGGCCGCACCTACCCGTGGCACGAGATCCGGTGGATCGACGTGCGCACGACCACGAACCGGGGCAGCGAATCGCTCGCGGCCCGGATGTTCCTCACCAGCGGGCGGCGCCGTGCGCTCCCCGGGCTCCAGCACAGCGACCTGTACCCCGACCCGGACTTCGACGTCGACTTCCGGCGCGTCGTCAACTGGTGGGAGCTGAACACCGACGAGGCCTCGCGGGTGCGACCGCCGAGAAGCCTCCGGGACCGGCTGACGCCCACGGTGCTCGCGGTCCTCGTGACGGCCGTCGTCGCGGCCGCCGCCTGGGTCGACATCGTCGTACTGCACTGACCGCGCCGCACCGAGCCGCACCGAGCCGCCCTGCGCCGCGTGCACCGCCGGGTCGCCTGCCGCCCCGCCCCGGCTCTCACGGCCGCCGGCCCGCAGCGTAGTGTGCGCGCGGTGGACGAATTGATCTTCCGGGGGAAAGACCGGCACCGCACGTCGAAGTCGCGCCTCTTCCTGGCGCTCCTCATCCTCGTCGTCGAGGGTGCCCTCTCCGTCACCGTCCTGGGCCCGTCGTGGACCTGCGCGCTGATCGCGGGCACCGCCGTCCTGCTGGCCCCGGTCGTGTACATCGCGTCCCGGAGCTGGTCCAGGGTCGGAGCCGCCGGGATCACCGTCTGCTGGGGCCTCGGGCGCGGCCGCACCCACCCGTGGCACGAGATCCGGTGGATCGACGTGCGCAGGACCGAGGGCCAGTCCGGCGACGTGCTCGCGGCCAGGATCTTCCTCGCCGACGGGCGGCGCCGCGCGCTCCCCGGTCTCCAGCACAGCGAGATGTACCCGGACCCCGACTTCGACGTCGACTTCCGGCGCGTCGTCAACTGGTGGGAGCTGAGCACCGACGAGGCCTCGCGGGTGCAGCCGCCGAAGCGCCCCCGGGACCGGCTGACTCCGGCGGTGGCCGGGCTCCTCCTCTCGGTCGTCCTCACGGTCGTCGTCGGGCTCGTGATCGGGGTCGTGGTCGTCCTCCAGGGGTCCTGAGCCCAGGGGCGCGGGGCGGGGCGGGGCAGGCGCGGGCCGCACGGGGCACGGGGCCGCACGGGGCCGCCCCGGCGGATTCGCGGCGGGCGGGGTTCCGGTCGGGAACTCCGCTCCCCGGCGGGCGCGTTGATCCGGCACCGGACACGTGGAACGAGGGGGCCCGATGGACATTCCGCTGGTGGACGCGGTCGCGGCGGTGCGCGACGAACTGATGGCGGCGGCGGCGCGCGGGGCGGGACAGGACGTGGTGTTCGCCGTCGGCCCCGTGGAGATGGAGTTCGAGGTCGAGCTGAGGGCCGACGCCAAGGCGAAGGCCGGTTTCAAGCTGTGGGCGGTCGGCGCGGAGACCGAGGCCGGGGTGTCGCGCGGCCGCACGCACCGGGTGTCGTTCACCCTGACCCCGCGCAGCGCCCACGGCGGGGACCTGCTGATCAGCGGCTCCCCCGACCGCCCCGACGGCCCGGGTGACACCAGCCGCCGCATCCCGGACTGAGCACGGCGGGGCGCAGGGGCCGAGCCCGGTCGGGCCGGTCGGGCGGGGCGGTCCGGGCCGAGGGCCGGTCGGGCGGGGCGGTCGGGGCCGAGGGCCGGTCGGGCGGGGCGGGCTCAGCCCGTGGCGCGGACGTAGATGTCGGCCGCGCCGGGGAGCCCGCCCGGCACCGTCGCCACGTAGATGCGGCGGACCGTCGACGGGCGCGCCGGGGTGGCGGTCGCGGCGGGGCTCGTCGGGGGCTGCTCGGGCACCGGGGTCGGCGACGGCTCGGGCGTCGGGGACGGTTCGGAGGTGGTGGTGGACGCCCGGTCCGGGCCGGGGACGTCGCCCGGGAAGGCCGGTCCGTAGTCCTCCTCGTCCTCCTCCGGACCGATGGCCGCCCCGGAACCGGCGGAGCCGTCCGAGTCGACGGAGCCGCCCGGATCACCAGGACCGCCCGGATCACCGGAGCCGCCGGGACCGGCGGAGCCACCGGGAGCGGCCGGGTCGGCGGTGGCCTCCGGCAGGACCGTCCCCGTGGCCTCGGGCGCCACCGTGCCGGTGGGCGTCGGCGAGGGCGCGGGGGCCGGTTCCGCGCCCTCGGGGGTGCGGGTCGCCGTCGGACCGGCACCCGGCTCCGGGACGGGCCCCGCGGACGGCCAGGCGAGGGGCTCCGAGAGCTCGACCGCCGAATCCGGCTCGTCACCGCCCAGCGCCTCCACGAGGTCCGGGGGCAGCTCCGTGGTGGCCCCGGGCGCGGGCAGGTCGTACGTCCGCAGGAAGTCGCCGACGCCGACCTCGCGCCCCCCGCCGAGCCGGTAGTGCAGGTACGCGACGGGAACGCCCTCCGGCGTGCGCGTGTACACGGCGCCGACCGGCACGTAGTAGCGCCCGGCGCCCGGATGCTGGGAGGGGTGCAGGCCGGCCAGCAGCTCGGCCCGGTCGCGGTCGGTCTCGACGACCCCGCGGCCGACGGTGAGGGCGTTGACGCCGCGCACGGCGAGGGCCGCCATGACGGCGACGAACAGGACGAGCCCCATCGCGATCGTCCGGCGCAGCACGGGACGGCCGTGCAGGGCCGGCCAGGAGTCGCTGGACATGCGCTGCTCCGGCGACAGCCCGCCGTCGGGCCCTCGTTGGCTCACTTTTCCTGCTCCCCCGGTCCGTCGACGTGGCGGCGCGGCGTCGCACCGCCACTCCTAGTGCTCGACGTGGACCCTACGCTTGAAGTTCCGGGTCGGACCAACCAGCCTGATCAGCCCAGATAGGCCGGGGCCACCGCCGCGTCCAGGAGCCGCCGGGCGGCGCCCGTGCCGTCGGCGGGAACGGTCCACAGGTCGGCGCCGAAGTCGCCGGGCAGGGCGTAGAGGAGGTCGGCGCCGCCGGACCAGACGGCCTGGTCGTCGATGTTGCGCTGCTCGGCGGTGGCGGTCTCGGCCATGGTCGCGAGATCGAGGACGTAGAGCCGCCAGGGGGCGTCCTCGGAGGCGCCGGGGACGCGCTTCTTGTAGGCGATCCGGGTGCCGTCCGGGGACAGCGACGGGCACTCGACGTTCTGGTGGAGCGTGGTGAGGGTGCGGGCGCCGAGGTCGCCGCGGACCAGGTACGTCCGGCCCCCGGTGGCCGCGGTCGCGTAGAAGACGTCGTCGTCGGCGAAGGTCACACCCCAGATGTTGACGTCGGGTGCGCGGTACGGCCTGCCGTCCTTGACCAGGTCGAAGGTCTCCAGGTTGTCCCTGAGGTTCCCGTCGCGGACGTCGACGATCGACGTGCGGGTGGAGAAGTCGGTGCCCGCGTAGGAGTCGCCGCTGACGAAGACCGTCCAGGCGGCGAGGTGGCCGGACGGCGAGACCCGGGAGCGGGTCGGGATCCCGGCGGCGGGGTAGGAGCGCAGCTCGCGGAGGTGGTCGTCGAGGACGACGGCGCGGTAGGTGTCCTGGAGGGCGCCGCGCTCGGCCTGGAGGCAGATGCCGGTGCCGGCGGCGGCGTGGAAGCGCAGGCAGTGGACGCCGGAGGCGGTGCGCGGGCCGTCCGGGTGCTCGGCGGGGACGGTGGCGATCTCGTCCCGGTGCGGGCCCCAGGCCATGTTGCGGAAGACGAGCTCCCGGGAGGCGGGCGCCCGCAGCGACACCGCGCCGCGGGTGACGACCGGACCGCCGGGCCGCGCCCGGTCGCGGTCGGCGGAGCGGTCGGCGGCGTAGCGGACGGCGCCGGTGCCGACGGCGCCGAGGAGGACGACGGCGGCCAGCAGGATCAGCACCCGGGTGCGGTTCCGGAGGGGGGCGGTGGTCACGAGGGCACCTCGGGGTCGGTCGGTCCGGGGGTGGCGGGGGCGGTGGCGGCTTCGGCAGTGCGGGTGGCGGCCGGTGCGGCCGGTGCGGCCGGTGCAGTCGGCTGCTCGCGGAGGACGTACGCCGCCCCGGCCGCGCAGCAGGCCAGCGCAGCCGCCGACCAGGCCAGCGCGGCGGTGCCGCCGACCGCGCTCCACAGCGCGCCGAACGCCAGCGAGCAGGCGAACCGGGCGAGCGCCTGACCGGTGCCGACGAGCGCGAGCCCGGCGCCGCGCTGCCCGGCGGGGACGGCGTCGGCCGCGGCGGCGGCGAGGACCCCGTCCGTCGAGGCGTAGAAGGCGCCGTGCAGCACCAGCACGCAGACCACCGCCGGCAGCCCGCCGAACGGCGAGAGCAGCAGCCCGTAGGCGAGCAGCAGGAGCCCGTGGCCCGCCAGGAAGAGCCGGCGCCGGCCGATCCGGTCCGCGAGGGCGCCGAGCGGGACGGCGAGGAGCAGGAAGGCGGCGGCGGTGCCGAGCGGGAGCAGCGGGAAGTACTCCGTCCCGAGGCCGAGCCGGCGCTGCACGAGCAGGTAGAGGAAGGAGTCGCTGACGGTGGTGAAGCCGAGCAGGACGGCGCAGAGGGTGAGGCGCCGCAGATTGGGCAGGCGGAGCAGCGCGAGTCCGTCCCGCAGGCGCGGGGGGCCGTCGGCGGTGTGCGGAGCGGCTGCGGTCCCCGGCCCGTCGGCGGCCCCCGGGTCGTGGGCGGTCCCCGGGTCGTCGGCGGCCCGGCGGTTCGGTACGAAGAGCAGCAGCACCAGCACGCCCATCACCGCGACGCAGGCACTGACCGCGAACACCGCCTGGTAGCCGTGCTGCTGGCCCCCGTCGGCGAGCAGCGGGCCGCCCGCCGTCCGGAGCACCAGGAAGGCGGTGAGCGGTCCGAGCAGCGCGCCGGCCGTGTCCATCGCCCGGTGGACGCCGAACGCCCTCCCCCGGTGGGCCGGTTCGGTGGCGAGCGAGATCATCGCGTCGCGCGGCGCGGTGCGCAGGCCCTTGCCGGTGCGGTCCACGGCGAGCACCGCGCCGATCAGCGGCACGGTGTGGACGAGCAGCAGGAGCGGCTTGCAGAGCGCCGACAGGCCGTAGCCGATCGCGGCGACCGCCTTGTGCCGCGGTGCGCCGTCCCGGCCGCGGCGGTCGGCGAGGTGGCCGCCGGCCAGCCGGACGAGGGCGCTGAAGCCGTTCTGGATGCCGTCCAGCAGTCCGAAGCCGAGCGGGGAGAGGCCGAGCCCGGTGAGGAGGTAGAGCGGCAGGACGGCGCTGACCATCTCGGAGGAGACGTCGGTGACCAGGCTGACGGTGCCCAGCGCCAGGACGGTGCCGGGCACGGCGGCGCGGGCCGCGCGGGTGCCGGGTGCCGGTTCGGCGGCGGCCTCCCGCCGCCCCGGCCGGGAGGCGGCCGGGGCGGCGGGGGCCTTGGAGCTGCGGGAGTCCGCGACGTACACGGGTGTCAGTTCCAGATGCCGGTGATGGTGGTGGCGGTGGCGGCGTTGCCCGCGTGGGCGGTCAGCCCGGCGAGGTCCTCCAGCGTGCGCAGCACGTTGTAGTGGTTGTAGGTGGTGGCGGTGGTGGCGCCCGGCGTCACGTGGGCGCCGTAGAAGACGGTGGGGATGCGGTTGCCGGAGAGCCGGTTGTCCTCGTCGAAGGTGACGACGAGGATGCTGTTGTTGGCCTTGGCCCAGGTGGCGTACGCGCCGAGCTTGTTCTTGATCCAGGTGTCGCCGGTGGAGACCGAGCAGTCGTGCATGTCGTTGCAGAGGTCCGGCACGACGAAGGAGACCTTCGGCAGGCTCGCGAAGTCCGTCGGGAACTGCGTCATGGTGTACGCGGTGTTGGTCGGCACGTTGGTGAAGCCGAACCACGGGTTGTGCTTCTGCGCGTACTTGCCGCTGGAGCAGACGGTCGAACCCTGGCTCGGCAGGCCCTCGTTGTAGCTGCCCCAGGTCTTGCCGGCGGCGATCAGCTCGGAGGCGAGGTTCGGCTTGTTGATCGAGCCGACCGGCACGCAGCTGTCGTCCGTGCGGCCCTGGTTGGAGCCGGAGAACAGCTGGTAGTAGTTGGGCTCGCTGGGGTGGGTGAGCCCGAACGACTGGGTGAGGGTGGCGCCGCCGGCCTTCAGGGTGTTGTTGATGTACGGCGCGCTGGAGCTGCCGATGATCTGCGAGTAGGCGTGGTTCTCCAGGACGACGACGACCACGTGGTCCGGCGCCGGGAGGGCGGCGGCCTGCGCGGCGGTGCCGGTGGCGGCCCACTGGCCGAGCGAGCCGGCGACCAGGCCGAGGCCGGCGGCCAGGGCGGTCAGGGTGCGGCGGCGGGGCTTCGACCCGGTCGCGCTCATGTCAATCGACTCGGGGGGCAGGGGCGTCTCGGACATGGGTGTCCTCCGTGCGTCGGGAGCGGCCGGGCCGGGGAGGCGGCCCGGCCGCGAGGGGGAACTGCCGGCGGGGAACTGCCCGGTGCGGAACCACCGGGGCGGAGCGCCGCAAACAGTAGGAGCCGAACGGTGGCGCGGGCCCCGGCCGCGACATGAAGAGAAGGCGAACAGCGCCCGCAGCCCCCGGCCGAAAGTCAAGCGCAGGTCACAGCCCCTCCGATTGACCCGTCCGTGACGACCGTGGTGGGATTTCCGCAGCCCTGACCGCTCTGACGTGGGCGTTCGCGCCGCCGCCGGCCGGACGTTCACCGACCGCCACGGACGGTCGCCGACCGTGGCCGGCGCGGACCGGTGCGGACGGGCCCGGTTCGGCCCGCCCGGGCCCGCGGCCGGATGTCGGGCAGGTGACACGGAGAAGTCGGACGTGAGCAGGGCGTGGGATGGACGTGAGCTGGGCGTGAGCGGTCCGGTCGGGAACGGTTCGGGCGTGGACGGTCCCGGGGCGGGCGGTTCGGGCGCGGACCGCGCGGACGCGGATCGCGCGGACGCGGACCGCTCCGGCGTCGGCGGTACCGGCGTCGGCGGCTCCGGCGTCGGCCGTACGGGCGCGGACGGCGCCGGGTTCCTGGTCGTCGGGGTGGGCGCCCGCGGCTCGGCCACGGCACCCGAACTGCTCGGGCTGATCCGCCGGGCACTGGCCGAGGCCGACCCGCCCGGCGCTCCCGGCACTACCGGCACTACCGTCGCCCTGATCGCCACCCTCGCCGGCAAGGCCTCCCACCCCGCCGTCCGCGCGGCCGCCGCCGAACTCGGCGTTCCGGTGGCCGAGCACCCGGCCGACGCACTGGCGGCCGTCCCCGTGCCGCATCCGTCCGCCCTCGTCGGCGCGGCGGTCGGGGCGGCCGGCGTGGCCGAGGCGGCCGCACTGGCGAGCGCACCCGGCGGGGAGCTCGTCGTACCCAAGCGGAAGTCCCCGGCCGCGACCGTCGCCGTCGCCCGGCTGCCGCACCACCCCGCCACCCCGTCCTCCCCGTCCTCCCCGTCCGCCTCGTCCGCCCCCGCAGGAGACCTCCCATGACCCCCGCGCGCCCCGTCTCCCCCGCCTCCCCCGCCCCGCAGGGCTCCCCCGCCGGGGCGACCGGGGCCGGCGAGCCCGATCTCCGCCACCACGGGGACGCCGAGGTGCGCGCCGACGGGGCCGGCCTGACCGACCTCGCCGTCAACGTCCGCACCGGCACGCCCCCGCAGTGGCTGCGCGACCGCCTCACCGCCACGCTCGCCGACCTCGCCGCCTACCCCGACGGCACGTCCGCGCGGGCGGCGGTCGCGGCCCGGCACGGGCGCCCGGTCGACGAGGTGCTGCTCACCGCGGGGGCCGCGGAGGCGTTCGTCCTCCTGGCCCGCACTCTGACGGCCCGTCACGTCGCCGTGGTCCAGCCGCAGTTCACCGAACCAGAAGCCGCCCTGCGGGACGCCGGACACACCGTGCACCGCGTCCTGCTCTCCCCCGCCGACGGCTTCCGGCTCACCCCCGGCGCGGTGCCGGAGGAGGCCGACCTGGTCGTGATCGGCAACCCCACCAACCCGACCTCCGTCCTCCACCCGGCCGCCGACGTCGCGGCCCTCGCCCGGCCCGGCCGCACCCTGGTGATCGACGAGGCGTTCATGGACACCGTGCCCGGCGAGACCGAGTCCCTCGCCCCGGCGCGGGACCTGCCCGGCCGGGTGGTCGTCCTGCGCAGCCTCACCAAGACCTGGGGCCTGGCCGGCCTGCGGATCGGCTACGCCCTCGGCCCGGCCCCGCTGATCGCCGCCCTCGCCGCCGCCCAGCCGCTCTGGCCGGTCTCCACCCCCGCGCTGGCCGCCGCCGAGGCCTGCTCCGCCCCGGCCGCCCTCGCCGAGGCCGAGGAGGCGGCCCACGAGCTGGCCCTCCGGCGCGACCACCTGCTCAAGGGCCTCGCCGCCCTGCCCGCCGTCCGGGTGCACGGCGAGCCGGCGGCGTCCTTCGTCCTGATCGAACTGCCGGGCGCCGACGCCGTCCGGGCCCGGCTGCGGGAGGTCGGCTTCGCCGTCCGCCGGGGCGACACCTTCCCCGGCCTCGGGCCGGACTGGCTGCGGATCGCCGTCCGGGACGAGCCGACCACGGACCGGTTCCTCACCGCGCTCGGGACCGCCGTCGGAGCAGCGGCCGGGACGGCCCCGGGACAGTACGCGGGGTGACCGCCCGCCCGTGGGCGCGCGGCCCGCGGGCCTCCGCTCAGGCCCCGTCCGGGCCGCCGCCCCGGGGCGAGCGCTCCACCGAGGCCGCCACGTCCGCGAGGTCCTTGGCGATCGCCTTCGCCGCCGCCTTCGCCCCCAGCCCGCCCAGCAGCCGCGCCACGAGCGGCAGCTTGTCACCGTGCTGCGGCCGGGCCGAGAAGGTCATGGTCACGGTCGTCCGCCCCGGGGTGTGCTCCGCGAGCCGGAACTCCGCCACGTAGCGCATGCCCGAGTTGTCCGCCTCGGTGACGTACCGCGCCGGGGCGTCGCAGACCGTCACCCACATCTCCTCGGTGGCCGACTTCCCGAGCATCCGCCGGGTCTCCCGCCAGCGGGTCCCCACGCCGAACGGGCCGGGCGTGAGCACCTCCACCGAGTCCACACCGCTCAGCACCCGCGGCATCGACTCCAGGTCCGTCATCGACGCCCAGACCCGCTCCGCCGGGGCCGCCATCTCGCGCGCCACCGAAACATCACGCTGTCCCATGCTTCGCAGTGTCCCCCGCCCCACCCCACCGCGCGAGGCGTCGCCCCCGGCGAACCTCCGGACCGGGGCGGGGCCGAGTCCCGGGTCGCCCCGCCACTGCGAACGCCGGCGCCGGGCCGACGACTCGGTCCGGTACCGCGAAGGTTCGCCGTACCGGACCGACCGCCCGGGCGTGGATCGCGGTCGGTACAGGCAGAAGCGTCAGACACCGGGGGGCGACCACAGATGCTGTGGAAGTCCTGACAGGGGGAGCCTCCAGGGCGGAGCATGGGCACTGGCTCGGGTCCGCAACCGAGCGCAACCGGCTCGACACGGGAGGATCGGATGGCACTACGGTTCGTCGCGAAGGATGAGAAGTCGGGGGATCACGGCTCTCCCACTGTGTGGGTGGACCCGGAGACCAGGGACTTCGTCATCCAGGGTTGGAGGATCGACGAGGCGACGACGGCGGATTGCCTGGCTGACGGTCCGATCCCGGATCATGAGACCGTGGTCCGCATCCCCGCCCGCATGGCCAAGGCGCTCAAGGAGGCGTTGGATGTCGCAGAGCTTGAGCAGCTTCGCTGACCTCTTGAGATCGGCGCGGAAGTCGGCGGTCCACCTGGAGCTGCGCGATGTCTATTCGGTGGACGCCGAGGACGAAGGCTTCCGGGCCTGGAAGTCCGGTCACCGGCTCGACCCTTCCGACCGCACGTCGTGGTGGAGGCCCTGGCTCGACCTCGTCCAAGAGGTAACCGCCAACGGTGTCTCCTTGCGACGAGCCAGGGTCGTTTCGGAGCCCGCCAGCGAGTACATCCGGTACGAGCACTCGTTCACGTTCACCAACGTGGCCGGTGGTGAGGAGGTGAGGTGGCTCCCCCGCCGGGATGCCTCCGATCTTCTGCTGCCCGGAAACGACTTCTGGCTGTTCGACGGCAGGATCGTCCAGTTCAACATCTTCGACGGCGACGGCCGATGGGTGCACACGGATCAGAGCGACGATCCCGCTGTGACACGGAGCTGCGCGGCAGCCTTCGACGCCGTGTGGGAGCGCGCCGTCCCTCACGAGGCATTCGGCATCGCCGAGTAGTCACCGCAGCCGGCCAGTCCATGTCCTCTTCTCCCCTCTCCAGTGCCCGAGCCGCACGGCAGGCGCTCGCCGATCAGCTCGACCGGATCCGGCGGGACGCCGGGCTTTCAGGGCTTGAACTGGCCGCGCGGTGCGGGTGGCACAAGTCCAAGTCGTCCCGCATCGCCCGCGGTCTCACGGTCCCCTCCGACAGCGACATCCGCGCTTGGTGCACGGCCTGCGGTTCTGCAGAGAGGGCAGCGGATCTCATCGCGGCGTCGCGCACTGCCGAGTCGATGTACACGCAGTGGCGAGACCTTCACCGCGACGGCATGAGACGGGTGCACCAGAAGACGTTGCCGCTCTACCAGCGGACACGAAGATTCAAGGTGTACGCCTCCAACGTCATGCCGGGGATGACCCAGACGGGCCCGTACGCAACCGGGCTTCTTCGTTCGATCACCACCTTCCAGGGCACCCCGGACGACGTGGAGGACGCGGTCGAGGCCCGACTGAAGCGGTCCCGGGTGTTGCACGATGCCGGCAATCAGTTCGCCCTGATCCTGGAAGAGGCTGTTCTCTACTACGGCGTCTGCGACGACGAGGCACTCGCTGGTCAACTCGACCACTTGCTGGGGATTGCGTCCCTTCCGAACGTCTCCGTCGGAGTCATCCCGTTTCGGGCTCGCCGGACCGTCTGGCCGCTCGAAGCGTTCTACGCATTCGACGAGAGCCTCGTGGCAGTCGAGACGCTGACGGCGGAGATCAACGTCACGACCCCCGGTGAGATCCGCACCTACCTCCGCGCCTTCGCCGAACTGGCCAGGGCCGCCGTGCACGGAGCCGAAGCCCGAAGCCGAATCACCGAGGCCCGCAGCGCTCTCGGGTGAACCTGTGCAACCGCGTGCAACTTCGTGGCACCGTCTGTAGTCGACTCCCTACGGTCTATCACACACCCCCACCGCCACGGCGAAGGAGGACGGACCGATGGCGAGACGCAACCCCAAGCGTGAGTACCGCGAGGTCGTGACCGGCCCGAGCAAGGTCGAGTCGGCGCAGCTCCCCGACCGGTGAAGCCCGCTGGACGACCACCGGGCGGCCAGCGGCTCGCGCAGTGCCCCTCGACGGTCCGGCGGCTCTGGGCTACCAACGCCGCTGCCGGCTGCCTATGAACTCCCGGCCCTGGAAGGACGCTTCCAGTCGACTGGGACGCACCACCCCGCGCTACTGCCCGCCCATCTCCGGACGGGCAGAGCAAAACCGATGGGAGAAGCACATGAGCGACATCAAGCGGGCCCCGGAGGTCGCCGACCTGACGCGGCGGCCGGACCACTCCGTCCCGGACGGCGACTTCGCGCCGGAGGTCACCGGGCTGACCCGCGCCTTGGACCACATGGTCCCGGACGGCGACTTCGCGCCGGTGCCCGAGAGCTGATCTCGGTCCCGAGGTGAAGCCGCCTCGTCGGCGGCATGGCGGGTCGGCTCGGCGTGAAGAGCCGAGTCGGCCCGCTCCCCTCTCGCTCCGCCCTCTGTACGCACCGCCCAAGGAGAGTCCACCGTGTCGACCACGATCGCCCCCCGCGTCCCGCCCGGCTCCTTCTTCGACCTCACCCGCAACGACCCGGAACTGACCCGGCTCCGGGAGGAGGGGGCCGAGGCGGCCCTCCCGTTCGCGCTGATGGGCCGTATCCTGCGCTCGGGCACCCCCTACGCGGAGCACGCCCGCGCCCTGCGAAGCGAGCGTCTGAACGTGGCCGGGGCGACCTTCGACTGGTTCGACGCCGAGCTGCCCCGCGAGATCGGCGACGACGTGAACCTGGCGAACTACCGCATCGTGGAGCACACCGACGAGCGGCGTGCAGTGCTGACGGCCGCGCTGGACCGCCTGGCGCTGGTCCACCCCGAGGGCTTCGACCGCCTGCGAGAGTTCGTCCGCGGCATGCTGTGGGTGGGTCTCAAGCCCGGTGTCCGCTCCTCCTCGTTGACCAGTTCCAGCGACCCGGCACTCCCGTACGTCATCGTGTTCTCCGACAAGGCCCGGCACCATATCCCGCCGAACACCGTCAGCCCGGAGGCGTCCCCCCGCTTCCTCGCGGAAAACCTGCTGCACGAGGGAGCACACCAGTCGATCGCCCTCCACATCCACCAGCACCAGGTCTTCACCGACGGGTACTCGTCCGAGACCTCCCCCAAGATCGAAATCGCGTGGCGGGCCGGGCAGGGCGTCGTGCGCAACCGGTTCTGGGAGATCGACCGCGCCTTCCACGCGATCTGCGTCTACAACCAGTTGTTGCGGTTCCGCCGCACCGAGCTGGACCGTGACGACCTGACCGCCGCCGAGCGTACGAGCTTCCGGAGCGCCTACGACGAGGGGCTGCCGGCCGCCCGTTACCTCATGCGCGAACTCGAAATCCTGGTGGACCACTTCACCCCGCACGGGGTGGACCTGCTGACCGGCCTGCGCCAGCAGGTCGACCGGCTGTAGTGCCAGGCTGACCGCAACCGAACGAGGGAAGGCGCCGTGCTCCAGCACCTCATCACGCAGGACGAAGACCTGCGGATGGTCCCCACCGACCGGGCCGGGCTGATCGCCGCGGTGGACCGGCTCCGGGTGGAGTTGTCCACCGGGCCCGATCCTGACCGGACCCGCGTCCTGACCCGGTGGATCGGCATCGCCCAGATGAGCCTGGGGAACCACGACGAGGCCCGCACGTTCCTCCGCCGGTCGCTGGAACTGGCCGTCACCAGGGGGAACGTCCGGGCCGTCATCGCCACCGAACTCAACTTCGGCGACGCCCACCGCTACGCCGGCGACGTCGAGACCGCGGACGCGCTCTACCGCAGCGCCCTGGACACCGCGCGGGGCAAGTGCCCGGAACTCCTCGACTTCGCGTGCCAGCACTTCGGCAAGCACCTCATGGAGCGCGGTGACCTCACCGGTGCCCGCGCACAGCTGCAGGAGGCGCTGCGACTGCGGATCGGCAGGGGCGACACCGAACTCGTCGAGTCCACGCAAGCCGCACTCGACCGGGTCGACGCGCTGATCGGCAGCGCCACCGCGCCGGCACCGGCCGTCGCCGCACCGGGCGAGTGGAGCCGCCGGTGGACGGCGTGGCTCCAGGCCCACACCACCGTGGGCGACCCGACCCGGTGGCACGAGGACCTCCGCGCCCTCCGGGGCGCGGTGCGGAGCCTCGCCGTGCACCAGCGGGTGCAGCCTCGCCACCTGTCGGACCAGCCGTTTCCCGCCCAACTGATCAACGCCATGGCGGCCGAAGCCGAGAAGGCCCTCGCCACCGACGGCTACCGGCACAACGGCAAGCGCAACGCGGCCGTCGGCGAGGCCGCGAGCCGCTTCGTCACCCAGGTCGACCTCGCCGCGCTCGTCGCGCAGTCCACCCGCCTGGACGTCGAGCCGCCTCACACCGGCGTCTACATCGGCTACACGGAAGGGCAGTCCCTCGACTTCCATGTGGACGAGGCCGGACTCGGCGAGGCCAACTTGATCATCTGCCTCGCACGCACACGCCGTGCCGGGACGGCCAAGGCCAGCACCACCGTCTTCATCAGCGCCGCCGGCTACCTCGAATGCGACCTCGCCGTGGGCAGCGGAGCCGTCTTCGACGGAGCGCTCACGCCGCACGGCCGCACGCCCCTGGGCACCGGGGAGGGCATCACCCTCATCAGCCTCGGCTTCCGCGCACGGGACCGGGCAAGGCGCGCGCTGACGGACCTCCCCCCGGTACCGGCGTGGCCCCCACGAGTCGGCCGCCACTGAGCCGGCCGCCCTCTCGCGCGCCACCGCGACGTCACGCCGTCCCATGCCTCGCGGTGTCCCCCGCCCCACCCCGCCGCGCGAGGCGTCGCCCACCCGGCGAACCACCGGGCCGGGCGGCGCAGGTCACGGGGGCACGCCGCGATCGCGTGGCGCCCGGGGGCGGCCGGTACCCCGATCACCCCGCCCCGGTCGCCGCCCATTCCCGCAGGGTGGCGAAGTCGCCCTCCCGCAGGCCGAGTCCGGGGTCGACCCGCAGGACGAGCGCCGGGCCCGGATGGTGGGCCGCCACCCAAGCGGAGTCCTGCGGCCCCACCTCGTCGTCCACCCAGACGAACGGACGGCCGGCCGCCCAGGCGACCAGCGCACGGGTCTTCCAGTGCAGCCCGTCCGGGTCCTCCTGGTGGAGCTGCGGCCAGACGATGTACGGGAGTTCGGGCAGCCCGAGGAGCGGGGCTATCCAGGTGTTCGCCTCCGCCATCCACGTGGTCGCCCACACCAACTCATAGGGGAGCGCGAGGAGTTCCGGCCCGTGGTCGGGGTTGATCCAGAGCCGCAGCGGCCGGACGCGCTCGGCCGGCCGCTGCGGGAACCGGGCCACCCAGGAGTCCGGCCGGACCCGGTGGGTCCCGTACCCGGCGGGCCGCCGGTGCGGCTTGGCGGCGTACGGGTTCAGCGGCCCGTCGACGTCGAGGAGGAGGAGCGGCAACGGCTTCATGGGGTGAATCGTCGCGCGCGGTCAGCCGGTTGGCCATCCCTTTCGCCGCGTCCGGCCCGCCACCGGCCGGACGGGATCCCGGTGGAGGAGGGACGGGCCGGGCTCCGTGCGCGGGCTTCTGGGACAGGATCGGGATATCACGCGGACCTGGCCGTCGAGGGCTGCGGCCTACCGTGGTCCCGCCGGTGAAGCGCACCGGCGGAACGACCTGGGAGTCCCGAATGCGCACGCGCCGCCTCGCCCTCACCGCCGCCGCCGCCGTCGCGGTGCTCGCCGCTGCCGCCACCGCCTGCGGGCCGGAGAACAGCGACTCGGGCTCCGTCGCGGCGAGCCCGGCGGCGACCACCGCGGCCCCCTCGGCGACGGCCCCGGCATCGGCGCCCGCGACGGCGGCGCCCGTCAAGTCCGCCGCCCCGAGCGGCAAGGCCACGGAGAAGCCCACCGACAAGGCCACCGACAAGCCCGCCGCCGGCCGGAACTGCGGCGCCAAGGACCTCGCGTTCACCGCCAAGGCCGAGTCCCAGGCCGGCGGGTTCATCCTGATCTCCGCCAAGGCCAAGCCCGGCGTCACCTGCACGCTCCCGGGCGCGCACGCGGTGATCGCCTTCGGCTCGGGCGGGATCGAGGCCGCCAACGCCGAGCAGGCCGTCGGCGAGCCGATCACGCTCGGCGGGGACAAGGTCGCCTACGCGGGCGTCAACCCGAAGAGCACCAAGGGGAACCAGGCGATCGAGTTCACCGACGTCATCGTCGGCATCGGCAGCCCCGACCCCGACCCCGTGAGCCTCCCGGTCGGTCCGACCAAGGTGGACAAGCCGGTGGTCACCAACTGGCACACCGCCCCGAAGGACGCCGTCCCCGGCGTCTGACCCGCCGCCGCGCGCGGAACGCACGGTGCCCCGGCCGGTCGGCCGGGGCACCGTGTCGTGCTGACGGCCTCGCCGTCAGCCCTCGACGGAGCGGCGACGGCGGGACACGGCGACCAGCGCCGCACCGGCGGCGACGGCCGCGGCGGCGCCGCCGGCCTCCCAGCCGAGGCCCTCGTCCACGCCGGTGGCGGCGAGCTGGCCGGAGACCGCGGCCGTGGTGCCGGCCGTGGTGCCGGTCGCGGTGGTGCCGGTGGTGGTGCCGGCGGCCTTGGCGGGCACCACGGCCGGGGTCGCCTGGGCGCCCGTGACGGCGGCGGTCTGAGCGGTCTGGCCGGTCTGCGTGGTCTGGGCGGCCGGCTGGACGTGCCCGGCGCCGGTGTTCTGCGACTGGCCCGGCTGGACCGGCGGGGTGGTCTGCTTGGCGGCCGCCTCGGCGGCCGCGGCGGCCTCGTCCTCGGCGCGGGCCGTGTACTGGCCCTCCCGGAGGAACTTGAGGACGTCCGCGTGGCTGCCGCTCATGGCGGCGTTGGCGGCCTTCCGGACGGCCGGACCGCCGACGTGCATGATCTGGGAGAGCTTCACCCGGTCGTCCTGCTCGCGGATGTTCGGGAGCTCGACCGTGAGGAAGTGGCGCAGCTGGGCCGGCGTGCCGCCGAGGGCCTTCTGAGCGGCCTCGAAGACGGCCGGGCTGACGTCCTTGCCGCCGATGAGGGTCAGGATCTCGACCCGGTCGTCCTCGGCGCGCGCCGTGAACTGGCCCTCGGTGAGGAACTTGCGGATCGCCTCGGGGCTGTTCACCCTGAGCGCCTTCTCCGCGGCCGCCTTGACGGACCGCCCGCCGGTGCTGAGGATCTGGACGACCCTGACCCGGTCGTCGGTGATGCGCGCGTTCTCCAGGTCAACCTCCAGGAAGTGGCGCAGCTCGGCGGCGGTGCCGTCGACGACCTTCTGGGCGGCCTCGCGAACGCTGGTGCCCGAGTCCTTGTCCGCCAGGATCCGCTGCACCTCGGCCCGGTCGTCGTCCTCGGCGCGGGCCGCGAACTGCCCCTCCTTGAGGAACTTGACGAGGTCCGCGTGGCTGCCGCGAAGAGCCTCCGTGGCCGCCTTCTTGACGGCGGGTCCGCCGGTGGCGATCAGCCGGAAGGCCTCGACCCGGTCGTCCTCCTGGCGGAGCCCGTCCAGCTCGACCGTGAGGAAGTGGCGCAGGTCGGCGGCGGTCCCGGCGAGGGCCTTCTGCGCTCCCTCGCGGACGCCGCGTCCGGTGGCCTTGTCGTCCAGGATCCGCTGGATCTCGGCGCGGTCCTGCGCCTCCTGCGAGTCCTCGACGGCGTCGGAGGCCGCGTCGGGGCCGGACACCCCGGTGGGCTTCGGCTGGTCGGCGGCGGAGGCCATCGACGGGAACAGGACGGTGGGCGCAAGTGCGGCCGCGACGATGACGGCGGACACCTTGGGCAACTTCATCAAACAGACCCGTTTTCTTGAGCGGAGGACACGGGGAGAAGCCGTGAACCCGGCCAGCATAAAATTCTTACACGTCTGTCATATCACCATCAGTTTGCGGGACATCGTCGCAGCTGGACCACTCCGGCCGCCGTCGACGGGCAATGACTGACGTATGCGGACAATCCATCAGGAGTACGGGCCGATTCGATCCCGAACGGCCGGGCCTGGGCTGGGGTCGGGGGCCGGGGCCCGGGTCAGGAGCGTCCCCAGAGCCGGGACTTCCGGGCGGCCTCGGGCGGCTCGCTCCGCGGCTGCGGGGCACGCACGGGCTCCTGCCGGTGCACCAGCTCGGCCGTGGTGATCCGGCACAGGGTCCGCCCCTGGCCGCTCGCCCAGACCTCGACCAGCCACGAGTCCCCGGAGACCCGGAACACCTTGCGGCCCGGCACCTCCCCTCGCCCACGACGAACCTCTTGGGCACGTACTCCATCGCCAGCCGCTCCGCGAGCCGGCCGGCCGCCGCACGGCCGCCCTCGGCGGGCGTCCGGGTCGCCACCAGCTGCCACCGGTGCTCCCCGTCACCGCGGCCGGTCTCGGACTCGACCAGGACCATCCACCCGGTCTCCTCCTCCCGCGCCTGCACCTGCTCCTGCATCCGGTCCGGCACCCGGTCCTGCGGCACGGCATCACTGATCACCGCCGCAACGTAGCGCACCGGCCCCGCGGATATCCGATGGATCCCCGTGGGGCCGCTCTGCTTGGATCCCGCCATGACCGACGACCGCCAGACCGCCCCCGCCCCCGCCCCCGCCGCCACCGCCACCGCCACCGCCACCGCCACCGCCCAGGACCTGCCCGGCGGCGGGCCCCACGGCCTCCCCGACGGCTACGAGATCTCCACCGACCCCGGGCGCCTCGACGCCGCACTGATCCACCGCTGGCTGTCGCTGGACGCCTACTGGGCGAAGGGCCGCCCCCGCGAGAAGCAGGACACCGCCATCGCGGGCTCCCTCAACTTCGGCGTCTACGACCAGGCCTCCGGCGCCCAGCTCGGCTACGCCCGCGTCGTCACCGACCAGGCCACCTTCGCCTGGCTCTGCGACGTCTACATCGACCCCGCCGCCCGCGGCAAGGGCCTGGGCACCGCGCTGGCGGCCGCCGTCCGCGACCACCTCGCCCCGTACGGCCTGCGCCGCGTCATGCTGGCCACGGCGGACGCCCACGAGGTCTACGCCAAGGTCGGGTTCGCACCGCTGGAGACGCCCGGGAAGTGGATGGCCCTCGGCGAGCAGTGAGCCGGCGGTCCACCGGACCGGCTTCCCGGTCGTGACGCGCGCCGCACCCGGGCGCCGTCACGGTTCACCGGCACGGGCCGTCCCCCTGGCGCGCGAGGACACAGCGGACCGCTGCGCCCGCTCGACCGAGAGCACGCCCGCCGTGGAAACCGTGACAGGCGCAACGGACAGACCGGACGGACAGACCGGACAGACAGGCGGGACGGCCGGGCGGGGACGGCGCCCCGACGGGCCGCCTCCCGCCACACAACGACACCCGCCCCTACACCGGCCGCCGCCACAGGTTGCGCTCCGCGAGCAGCGGCAGCACCCCCTCGCCGAACCAGTACGCCTCCTCCAGGTGCGGCATCCCGCTGAGCACGAACTCGTCGATGCCCAGCTCGTGGTACTCGGTGATCAGGTCGGCGACCTCCCGGTGACTGCCGACCAGCGCCGTCCCCGCACCGCCCCGCAGCAGCCCGATGCCCGCCCAGAGGCCCGGGTGGACCTCCAGCCGGTCGGCCGAACCGCCGTGCAGCGCCAGCATCCGGCGCTGCCCCTCCGACTCGCTCTCCGCCAGCGCCCGCTGGGTCTCCCGGATCCGCTGCGGATCCATCGCCGCCAGCAGCCGTTCGGTCTCCGCCCAGGCCTGCGCCGAGGTGTCCCGGGTGATCACGTGCAGCCGGATCCCGAACCGCACCACCCGGCCCTGCGCGGCGGCCAGTTCACGGACCCAGGCGAGCTTCTCCCGCACCTGGGCGGGCGGTTCGCCCCAGGTCAGGTAGACGTCCGCGTACCGGGCGGCGACATCGCCCGCCGCCGGGGACGAACCGCCGAAGTAGACCGGCGGCACCGGGTCCGGCAGCCGGTTCAACTGCGCGCGCTCCACCCGGAGATGGGGCCCCTCGTGGTCGACGGTCTCGCCCGCCCAGAGCCTGCGCGTGATCGACAGGAACTCCCCGGTCCGGGCGTAGCGCGCGTCCTTGTCGAGGAAGTCCCCGTACGCGCGCTGCTCCGCCGACTCGCCGCCCGTCACCACGTTGAGCAACAGCCGCCCACCGGACTGCCGTTGGTAGGTCGCCGCCATCTGCGCGGCCAGCGTCGGACTGATCTGCCCCGGCCGGAACGCCACCAGGTACTTGAGCCGCTCCGTCACCTGGGTGAGCATCGCCGTCGTCAGCCAGGCGTCCTCGCACCACGCGCCGGTCGGCGTCAGCACCCCCTCGAACCCCAACTGCTCCGCACTGCGGGCGATCTGACCCAGATAGGCGACGGACGGCGGACGGTCCGTGCCCGCCGTGCCGGGCGTCGAGCCGTGCCCGCCGCCGACGACGTGCCGGCTGTCGCCGTTGGTGGGCAGGAACCAGTGGAAGGTCAGGGACATGAACACACACTCCGGTGCCGAGAACGCCTGTGGGGAGGGGAGAAGGAGCACTCACCGACGACAGGCGGCCGCGCACACCCGCACCAGGTCCACGTGCAGGCGCCGCACGAGGCACCCGGAAGCGGCGGCGGAGGCGGCGGGGGCGGTCATGCGGGCGATTATCCGCCCACGACCAGCACGGATCAAGAGACCCCCGCCGACGCCCTCGTCCCCCGACCCCGACCCCCCGACCGGCCGCTCCGGCCGAACAGCGGAACGGTACGGGCACACCCGATCCACCCCGTCCCGGGCCTGTGTCTCGACTTGGCCACCATGCGGCCGGAACCCTACGCCCCCGGCCCTCCCGGGCCGGACCATGGGCCTCGACACCGCGGCGTCGGAAGTGCGGTCCCGGCCAGGGGGGGTTGGGTCGACGGCACAGCGACGCCACCGTCAGCACCAGCACACCGATTCGAGTGGAGTGAGCGTGGCACGCAGGCACCTCGTGTACGTCCTGCCGGGCATCGGCGGCAGCGTACTGGAACGTCCGGGGGCGGGCGGACAGCCGGGAACGGCCGTCTGGGACGCGGGATTCGGCGACATCGCCGCCCTCCTCGCCCGACCCGGCCGCCTCACCCCCGACCGGCCGCTCCGGCCCACCGGACTCATCCGCTCCCGCCGGCTGCTGCCCGGCTGGACCGTCGTCCCCGGCTACGAACGGCTCCTCGACGGCCTGCGCGCCCTGCCCGGCGTCCGGCTCGACGAGGGCCACCCCGACCGGCGAGACCCGGCCGCCAACGTGGTCGCCTTCCCCTACGACTTCCGGCTCGGCGTCGCCCACGCCGCCCGACTGCTCGCCGCCGACGTCCACGAACGCCTCCAGGACCACAGCGAGGCCGAACGCGCCGGCCGCGTCGTCGTCGTCGCCCACTCGATGGGCGGCCTGGTCGCCCGCCACTGGCTCGGCGCCCTGGAGGGCTGGCCGCTCTGCCGCGCCCTGATCACCCTCGGCACCCCGCACCGCGGCGCCCCCAAGGCCCTCGACGTCCTGGCCAACGGCGTCCGGGTGGCCGGGTTCCGGCTCGACGACGTCAGCGACCTGCTCCGCACCTGGCCCGGCGTCGCCGACCTGCTCCCCCGCTACCCCGCCGTCTGGGACGCCACCACCGGCAGCGCCCGCCACCCGCTCGACCCGGCGCTCCCCGACCTCGGCGAGCACGCGGCGGCCGCCCTCGCCATGCACCACGAGATCGAGGACGGCTGGCGGAACATCCCGCGCGACCCCGAAGCCCCCCAAGTCCGGCCGCTGCTCGGCTGGAGCCACCGCACCCCCGGCGCCGCGTACTGGGACGGCAAGCGGCTCACGGTGACGAAGAGCATGCCCGACTGGCTCGACCTCGACGGCTGGGAGGAGGACCACGGCGACGGCACCGTCCCCGCCTACTCCGCCGTCCCCCTGGAGATGAGCGGCCACGACACCTCCGACTGGCGCGCCCGCGACCGGCACGGGCCGATCGGCTCCGCCTCCTGGATCCCCGCCCTGGTCGAGTCCTACGAGCGGCGCGCCGCGCTCACCGCCGTCCGCGGCGAGGAGCGGCTGACCTCGCTCGGCCTCGACCTGGACGAACTCCACCCGGCCGACGCCGCCGTCCCGCTCCGGGTCCGGCTGCACCGCTACACCCCGCCCGCCGGCGCGACCGACAGCGGCCCTGGGGGCGCACCCGGCGGCGAGCAGGACAGCGGCCCCGACGGCGAGCCGGCCGCAGTGTGGGCCTCCCTCCGGCAGGCCGAAGCCCCCGGGCGGCGGACCGCCGAGGTCAGACTGGAGTGGGACACCGCCGAAGGCTGCTACCGCACCGACCTGCCCGGCCAGCCGCCCGGCCTCTACGACCTCAAGGTGACCGCGAGCGCCGTCCCCGGCGCCGGCGACCTCACCGCCACCGACACCATCGCGGTGGTGGCCCCGTGACCTCGTGGCCCCGCTGGAACCAGGAGGGCGAGGACGCCGCCCTCGCCAAGTACGTCCGCCCCGACGAGGTCGCCGCCCTCGTCCGCCTCCCCGGCCCCGCCGGCGGCAGCCGCCTCGACCAGGCCCGCGCCGTGTACGAGGCCCTCGCGGGCGCCGGCATCACCTACTCGTACGAGGCACCGAGCGACGAAGCCGGCCGGCAGGCCGTCCGGCAGCCGGCCGAAGTGCTGTGGAGCCCCCGGCACGCCACCTGCCTCGACCTCGCCCTCGTCCTCGCCGCCGCCTGCCTGCACGCCGGCCTGCACCCGTTCGTGCTCCTCGTCGACCCGCCCGGCGGCAGCGGCCCCGGCCACGCACTGCTCGGCGTCCGCGTCGACGACCCCGACCCCGGCGAACCGCGCCCGCCGGACACCGACCTGTGGGCCGAGCGGCCGGAGGACTGGGACGACCTCGTCCGCGCCGAAGTCCACGGCCCCGCCCGCCCCCTGCTCGTCCTCGACCCCGTCGGCCTCGCCCACGCCCTGCCCACCTCCCCGATCACCGGCACCGGCGCCGCCTTCGCCGACGCCGCCCGCACCGGCGCCCGGTACGCGGCGGACTGGCGGTGGCGCACCGCCGTCGACATCGCCCGGCTCTGGCACGCGCAGGACACCCACACCCCGTCGGTGCACCGGGCCGACGACCCGCTGCGCGCCCCGTACCTGCCGTTCGACCCGCAGGTCCACCGCCCGCTGCGGCTGCTGCGGCCCGAGCACAACGCGGTGCGGTTCCAGGCGCGCGACGAACTCACCGTCCTGACCGACTGGTGCCGGTCCGTCGCCGAGGGGCAGCACACCGGCGTCGCCGTCGTCCACGGCGTCGGCGGCGCGGGGAAGACCCGGCTCGCCCTCGAAGTCGCCCACCGGCTCGCCGAGCAGCACGACTGGTACGCGGGCTACCTGCGCAAGGACACACCCGGCCTCGACTGGCTGGGCGTCGTCGTCTCACCCACGCTCATCGTCCTGGACTACGCCGACGCCCGGCCCGCCGAGGCCCGCGAACTGTTCAGAGTGCTTCGCCGCCGCGCCGAGCGCGGCGCCGCGCCCGCCGTGGTCCTCATGACCGCCCGCTCCACCGACGGGCAGTGGCTGCCCGACCTGCGCCGGGCGTGGCTCGCCGACGGCCACCCCTGCCGCGAACGCCCGCCGATGATGCTGCCGCCCGAGCACCCCGACGGGCGGGCGCTGGCCCGGCGCGCCGTCGAGGCGTTCGGGCCCGGCGCCCGGGCCCTCGCCCCGGAGGACCTCGCCGACGCCGCCCCGCAGGACTGGACCACCCTGGACCGCCTGCTGCTCGCCTTCCTCGCCTCCCGCACCCCGGACCGGGAGCGGCTCCCCGCCACCCGCGCCGAACTGTACGAGGAGGTGCTCGACCACGAGCGCTCGTACTGGGCCCAGGTCTACCGGCGGGCCACCGGCACCACCGGCGACGCCCCGCTCGACGTCCTCGACCGCGCCGTCACCTGCCTCACCCTGCGCGCGCCCACCGGCCGGAAGGCGACCGCCGCCGCCCTGCGCGCGGTCGAGGAGCTCGCGGACGACGCGCGGTGGCGGGAACAGATCCGCGGCGCGCTCACCGACTGCCTCCAGCCCGCCCCCGGCGAACCGCTCGCCCTCCGCCCCGACCCGATCGCCGACCACCTGACGCTGCGCACGCTCCGGGAGGACGAGGAACTGCTGACGGCCGCGCTGAGCGGACTCGGCGAGGATCAAGTGGTGAGCGCACTACGCCAGTTCAACCGCGCAGCGGCGGCCGACCAGGCGACGGCGGCGGGCATGGTCGCCGACTGGACCGCTGCCGGGGCGGAGCGCTGGCGTCCCGCCCTGACAGTGGCCACGGATCAGGGCGGAGCGGTCCTGGAAGCACTCGGACGGCTGGTCGACGCGCCGGAGGCACCGGTCTGGCTGGCCGAACTGGCGGAGACGATCCCGTTCACCTCGATCGGGGTCCCGCACCTCGCGCTCCGGGCGGAGCAGCGCCGGTTGGACGCGGCCCTCGCGGCCGCCGGGACGACGGACCACCAGATCGGCATCCTCCTCAACCGCCTGGGGCGGCGCCGGCACCACACCGGAGACCAGGCCGCGGGGCTGACCGCCTTCACCCGAGCCGTCGGCATCTACCGCCGACTCGCGATCGCCGACCCCGCCTTCCTCACCGACCTCACCGCCTCCCTCAACAACCTCGCCGTCCAGCAGTTCCAAGTCGGCGACCGGGCCACCGCCCTCACCACCGTCACCGAGGCCGTCACCCTCTACCGCCGACTCGCCGAAGCCGACCCCGCCTACCGTCCCGCCCTCGCCAGCTCCCTCAACAACCTCGCCACGCAGCAGTCGACGGCCGGTGACAAGCCTGGCGCCCTGGCCTCCGTCACCGAGGCCGTCAACCTCGTACGCCGACTCGCCGAAGCCGACCCCGCCGCCCACCTCCCCGACCTGGCCAGCGCCCTGACCAACCTCGCCGCCGACCAGGCCGACAACGGCGACCGGGCGACCGCCCTCACCACCGTCACCGAAGCCGTCACCCACTACCGCCGACTCGCCGAAGCCGACCCCGCCGCCCACCTCCCCCGCCTCGCCACCAGCCTCGGCAACCTCGCCAAGCACCGCTCCGACCAGGGCGACCGGACCGGCGCCCTCGCCGCCGCCACCGAGGCCGTCAACCTCGTACGCCACCTCGTCCGCGCCAACCCGGCCGTCTTCCTCCCGGACCTCGCCGCCGGCCTCGACAACCTCGCCGTCCACCGCTCCGACCACGGCGACCGGGCGGGCGCCCTCGCCGCCGCCACCGAGGCCGTCGTCCTCGCCCGTCGGCTGGCCGATGCCGACCCGGCCACCCAGCTCACCGGCCTCGCGGGCATCCTCAGCAACCTCGCCGTCCACCAGTCCGGGCTCGGGGACCGGGCCTCGGCCCTGGCCTCCGCCACCGAGGCCGTCACCCTCCACCGCCGACTCGCCGAAGCCGACCCCGCCGCCCACCTCCCCGGCCTCGTCCGCTCCCTCAACACCCTCGCCAACCGTCGCTCCGACCAAGGCGACCGCGCGGGCGCCCTGGCCGACGCCAGCGAAGCCGTCGGCCTCATCCGAAGGCTCGCCGAAGCCGACCCCGCCATCCACCTCCCCGTCCTCGCCCGCTCCCTCAACAACCTCTCCGTCCACCAGTCCGCCCGCGGGGACCGGAGCTCGGCCCTGGCCTCCGCCACCGAGGCCGTCGGCCTCATCCGAAGGCTCGCCGGAGCCGACCCCGCCGCCCACCTCGCGGACGCCCTCAACAACCTCGCCAACGAACAGGCCGACAACGGCGAACGGGCGGCCGCACTCGCCACCGCCACCGAAGCCGTCATCCACTACCGCCGACTCGCCGAAGCCGCCCCCGCCGCCTTCGCCCCCGACCTCGCCGGCGCCCTCACCAACCTCGCCGACGGACAGGCCGCCAACGGCGACCGGGCGGCCGCACTCGCCACCGCCACCGAGGCCGTCGACCGCTACCTCGATCTCGCCGACACCAACCCCGCCGCTTTCCTCCCTCTGCTCGCCGACGCCCTCAACAGCCTCGCCGACAGGCAGGCCGCCAACGGCAGCAGGGCGGACGCACTCTCCACCAGCTCGGAAGCCACCGCGATCTGCCGTCAGCTGGCCGCCGACGAACCGGAGGTCTTCCTTCCCCAACTCGCCTACTCGCTGCGCAACCTGGGCACCCACCAGAGCAGGACCGGCGATGACGCGGCGGCTCTGGCATCCGTCACCGAAGCCGTCACCCACTACCGCCGACTCGCCGGAACCGACCCCGCCGCCTTCGCCCCCCACCTCGCCGACGCCCTCAACCAGCTCGCCACCCTGGACACCGGGGACTCCAAGACCGGCAGCGACGCGGCAGCCCTCGCCTCCGCCACCGAAGCCGTCACCCTCCACCGCCGACTCGCCGAAGCCGACCCCGCCGCCTTCGCCCCCCACCTCGCCGGTGCCCTCGACAACCTGGCCCTCCAGCAATCCAGGACGGGCAGCGGCGCGGCGGCCCTCGCCTCCGCCACCGAAGCCGTCAGCCGCTACCGCCGACTCGCCGGAGCCGACCCCGTCGCCCACCTCCCCCACCTCGCCGGTGCCCTCGACAACCTGGCCCTCCAGCAGTTCGACAGCGGGAACCGGGCCGGGGCCCTCGACTCCACCGCCGAGGCCGTCACCCACTACCGCCGACTCGCCGAAGCCGATCCCACCGACTTCCTCAGCGGCCTCACCAGAGCCCTCCACTCCCTCGCCGCCCTGCACACCGACCGCGAACCGGCGCACACCGCCTGGCAGGACGCCCTGGCCGCGCTACGCGGCCGCCCCCTCCCCCAGGCCGTGCTGCGGGCCCACTACGCCTACTGGCTCGCCGGACGGGGCGACCACCGGCGCGCCCTCGAACTGCTCGTCGAAGCCACCGGCGCCGCCGCCCACGGCGAGCCGCGGCAACTGGGCGCCGCCCGGCTGGAGATCCGCACGCTGGTGTCGAACCTCCCCACCACCATCGGCGGCCTGCCAGGCTGGGCCACCGACCCCCTTCCGAAGGAGTTCATCGGCCTGCTCGACGTCTGGGGCGGCCAGGAGGGCTGGCCCGACGTCGAGAGGTTCCTGCACGACCATGCCGACCGGCTCCGGACGCCCGCCGGCCGGGACCACCTGCGGCTGGCCGGCGAGATGTTCCCCGAGGACTCGGACATCGCCGACCTCACCAGGGTGCTCGACGACATCGACGCCCTCGGCCTCCCGGCGGTCCTCGCCGCCGGCCGGCGCGAGCACGACGCGATGGCCCTCGCGGCCGCCTGGACGGCCCTCCCCACCTGGACCGAGTCCCAGGCGTTCCACGCCGCGCACCGGTCGGAACTGCACGACCCCCGGTTCTCCGAGGTGCTCTCGCAGGTGGACGACCCGGAGGTCCGCCGGCACCTCGCGATCGTCCGCCTGGCCCGGGTCATGCCGCTGCAGCAGGTCTACGGGATCGTCGCCGACCCCGATCTCGCGGTCGACGAGGCCCTCGCGGCCGTCGAGGCCGCGGACCTCGACCGTCTCGGCGCCGTCGAGGCCGCCTGTCCGGAGCTGCTGGACCACACCCACGGCGGACTGTTCGCCCTGGTCATCCTGCTCGGCCTGGGCAGAACCGACGCCACCCGGGAGATCGCCGCGGTGATCATCGAGCACGGCGGCGACGTCCAGCGCGAGGCGTACGCCGTCCACCTGCGCAACCTGGCGCGGCGTCTGCCGGAGCTCGCCCCCCTCGCCGGTGAGCTGGCCGACGCGATCCACCCCGGCTGACCCCGGGTACGCGAAAGCCCGCCGGGCCTCCCCCGTGCAGCAGGGGGAGGCCCGGCGGGCGCCTCGCCGTCACCGGCGAGCGGTGAGCGGCGAGCGGTGGCTCAGACCTGGCCGGCCTTCTCCAGGGCGGCGCAGCAGGTGTTGATCAGCAGGCGGGTGACCACGTACGGGTCGACGTTCGCGTTGGGGCGGCGGTCCTCGATGTAGCCCTTCTGCTCCACCTCGACCTGCCACGGGATGCGGACCGACGCGCCGCGGTTGGAGACGCCGTAGGAGTAGACGTTCCACGGGGCGGTCTCGTGCTTGCCGGTCAGGCGGGACTGGATGTCGTCGCCGTACTGGCTGACGTGCTCCAGGACGATCTCCTGGGAGGCGCCGAGCGACTCGCAGGCGGTGATGATCGCGTCGTAGCCCTCGCGCATCGCCCGGGTGGAGAAGTTGGTGTGCGCACCCGCACCGTTCCAGTCGCCCCTGGCCGGCTTGGCATCGAGGGTGGCGTCGATGCCGAACTCCTCGGCGGTGCGGTAGAGCAGGTAGCGGGCGATCCACATGTCGTCGGAGACGGTCAGGGCGTCGACCGGGCCGATCTGGAACTCCCACTGGCCGGGCATGACCTCGGCGTTGATGCCGCAGATGGCGAGGCCGGCGTCGATGCAGCGGTCGAGGTGCAGCTCGACGATCTCGCGGCCGAAGACCTCCTCGGCGCCGACGCCGCAGTAGTAGCCGCCCTGCGGGGCCGGGAAGCCGCCCTCGGGGAAGCCGAGCGGGCGGGAGCCCTTGAAGAAGGTGTACTCCTGCTCGATGCCGAAGATCGACTCCTGCGCCGCGTACTGCTCGGCGGCGGTGCGCAGCAGGGCGCGGGTGTTCGACTCGTGCGGGGTGCCGTCGGTCTCGTGGACCTCGCAGAGGACGAGGATGTTGTCGCCGCCGCGGATCGGGTCCTTGGTGACCTTGACCGGCTCCAGCACTCGGTCCGAGGCGTGGCCTTCGGCCTGGTTGGTCGAGGAACCGTCGAAGCCCCAGGTGGGGATCTTGTCGGCGTTCGGCAGGACCCGAGTCTTGGAGCGGAGCTTGGCGGTCGGCTTGGTGCCGTCGATCCAGATGTACTCGGCCTTGATTGCCACGGCGGTGTACCTCGCAAACTGAGTGGTGGGTGCCCGCGTAGCGTCGCAAGCCGCCGTTTCCCGGTTGTTCCTCTCATGTAACGCCCATGTGAACCAACCGTCCGCGTCGGCACGGTCACCGTGCGGGAGTGCCGCGGGTGGCACTCCCGCGCGGGGGCGGGGCGGGGTTCAGTGCCGGCGGGCGTGGGCGGCGGTGGCGGCCCGGCGGCGGCGGGTGGCCCAGAGGGCGCAGGCGCCGGCCGCGACCAGTGCGGCGGCGCCGGCGGCGAGCGGGGCGGTGGTGCCGCTGCCGCCGGTGGCGGCGAGGTGGTCGGCGGCGGGCGCGGAGGCCGGGGCGGTGCCGGAGGCGGGGCGGCGGGCGGCCTGGGTGCCGGTGGCGGCCTGCGGGGCGGCGGCGCGGCCGGTGCCGGGGGCACCGGTGGGGGTGCCGTCGACGACCGGCTGCGCGGTCGGCGCCGCGGTGGCCGGGGCCGCGCTCGACGGGGCCGTGGCCGGGGGGGTGGCGGGCGCCGTGGCGGTGGGCGCGGGGGTCGGCTTCTCGCAGCTCACCGAGGCGACCGTGACGGTGCCCGTCACCTTGGCGACGTTGAGGTTGAGCGGGTCGACCTCGACCCGTACCTCCAGGGCCGAGGCGGCGGCCGTCGTCGAGGTGGTGGACTTCTTGGAGAACTCGACGGACACGCTGCCGACCAGTGGCACGTCCACCCTGGTCGGCCCGTAGAGGCTGACGGTGACGGGCTTGCCGAGGAGGGTGAGCTTGGCGGGCGCGACCACGTCGGCGGTCGGCTGCCCGTCGACCGGGCAGGTGGCGGTGGCGCTGAGGGACTCCAGGCCGAGCAGGGTGGTGGCCGGGAGGCCGGGGGCGTGGACGTCGGCGTTGACCAGTTGGACGGCGGCGGAGGCGCCCTTGGCGTCGGCCCTGGTCACCGACTTGCCGATGTCCGCCTTGACCAGGGTGACCGGGCCCTGCTGGTCGACGCCGTCGACGGTGGCGGTGAGGACGGAGCCGTCCCGCTGTGCGGGGGTCTCGACCTTGTTGAGCGCGATGTTCACCGGGACGTCCACGGTCTTGTTCAACAGGCTGACGTCCAGGTCGAGTTCGACGGTGACGGCGCGAGCCCTGCCGGTCGGGGAGCCCGGGGCCGCCGCGGACGCGGAGGAGGTCGGGGAGGCCGTCGGCGCGGTGGCGTGGGCCGCGGACGGCGGGGCCATCAGCGCCGCCACCGCGAGGGCGGCGGCGCCGGCGGCGGGCACGGAGACGGAACGGGACGAGGACATGGCGGACGAGGACATGGCGGTACCCCCACGGGTGGTGAAGAGGCAGAGCGCGCCTCCGACATCACCCACCCGTAGGGGCGGGGCAAAGGGGCTGGCGCTCCGAACGACGAGCCGCCAGTCTTCTCGAACAATCCGTCACATGAGTCACACAGAACGTCATTTCACTCGTTAGGGTGAGGTTGACGCCCGAGGACGACACGGACGGCGCGCCGCGCGCTACCTACGCGCGCTACCTACGCGCGCTGCCTGTGCGCGCGCCACCTGCGCCGCGCCACCTGAGCCCGCCGGCTACGGCAGGCGCCAGTCCACCGGCTGCGCGCCCTGCCGCACCAGCAGCTCGTTGGCCCGGCTGAACGGGCGCGAGCCGAAGAACCCGCCGTTCGCCGAGTACGGGCTCGGGTGGGCGGACTCGATCGCCGGGATCTCCCCCAGCAGCGGACGCAGGTTGCGCGCGTCCCGGCCCCAGAGGACCGCCACCAGCGGGCCGCCGCGCGCCGCCAGGGCGCGGATCGCCTGCTCGGTGACCTCCTCCCAGCCCTTGCCCCGGTGCGCGGCGGGCTTGCGCGGCGCGGTGGTGAGGGCGCGGTTCAGCAGCAGGACGCCCTGCTGCGTCCAGGGGGTGAGGTCGCCGTTGGACGGCTGCGGGAGGCCGAGGTCGTTCCCGTACTCCTGGAAGATGTTGATCAGGCTCGCCGGGATCGGGCGGACCTCCGCCCCCACCGAGAAGCTGAGGCCGACCGCGTGGCCCGGCGTGGGGTACGGGTCCTGCCCGACGATCAGCACCCGCACGTCGGCGAAGGGCTGCTGGAAGGCGCGCAGCACGTTAGGCCCGGAGGGCAGGTACGTGCGGCCGGCCGCCAGTTCGGCGCGGAGGAAGTCGCCCATCGCGGCGACCCGCCCGGCCACCGGCTCCAGCGCGGTGGCCCACCCGGGCTCGACGATCTCATTCAGTGGACGCGGTGCCATGGGCGTAACCCTATCGGCCTACCCGGACAGTCCTTTCACCCGGATGATCTTCGGCCCGCACCGCCCGCACCGCCCGCGACGCCCGTACCGCCCGCACCGCCCGCACCGCCCACGGCAGGGGGCGGCAGGCCGCCCGCCCCAGCCACCGCCACCGCAGCCACCCCCCCCCACCCCAACCACCGCCCCGGGGCCTCACCCCACCGGACGCCCCCGCAGCACCACCTGCCGCGGGTCGGCGAGCACCCGCACGTCCGCCCGCGGGTCCTCCGCGTACACCACGAAGTCCGCCGACGCGCCCTCCTCCAGGCCCGGCCGGCCCAGCCACTCGCGCGCCGACCAGGTCGCCGCCGAGAGCGCCTCGGCCGGACTCAGCCCGGCCCTGACCAGCTCGGCCACCTCCTCGGCGACCAGGCCGTGGGCGAGCGAGCCGCCCGCGTCCGTCCCGACGAACACCGGGATGCCGGCGTCGTGCGCGGCGCCCACCGTGTCGTACCGGCGGGCGTGCAGCCGGCGCATGTGGGCCGACCAGGCCGGGAACTTGGACTCGCCGCCGTCCGCCAGGCCCGGGAAGGTCGCGATGTTGACGAGCGTGGGGACGATCGCGACACCGCGCTCGGCGAAGGCCGGGATCAGCTCCTCGGTCAGGCCGGTGGCGTGCTCGACGCAGTCGATCCCGGCCGCCAGCAGGTCCGGCAGCGACTCGGCGGCGAAGCAGTGCGCGGTGACCCGCGCGCCCTCCTCGTGCGCCGCCGCGATCGCCTCGGCCAGCGCGTCGCCGGGCCAGCAGGCCGCGAGGTCGCCGCGCTCGCGGTCGATCCAGTCGCCGACCAGCTTCACCCAGCCGTCGCCGCGCCGCGCCTCGGCCCGGACGTACGCGGCGAGGTCGCCGGGCTCGATCTCGTGCGCGTAGTTGCGGATGTAGCGGCGGGTGCGGGCGATGTGTCGGCCGGCGCGGATGATCCGGGGCAGGTCCTCCCGGTCGTCGATCCACCGGGTGTCGGCGGCCGAACCGGCGTCGCGGATCAGCAGGGTGCCGGCGTCGCGGTCGGTGAGCGCCTGCTTCTCGCTGGTGGCGGCGTCGACGGCGCCGTGCGCGTCCAGGCCGACGTGGCAGTGCGCGTCCACCAGGCCCGGCAGCACCCAGCCGTCCACCGTCCGGACGTCGCCGGCGGCGTCCGCGGCCGCCGGACGGTCGAAGGTCACCCGGCCGTCCACCACCCAGAGTTCGTCCCGGACGTCCTCCGGACCGACCAGCACCCGACCCCGGACGTGCAGCACCGTGCCATCGCTCATGGCCCGCACTCTACCGACGGCGGCATTCCCCGTGACCACCGCCGATGAGGCAGACTCGACCCGGCCCCCGATCCCCACCGCGAAAGGCCCGAGCCCGTGAGCCCCTTCCTCGACCTGCCCCCGCTCAGCGCCGCCGACTTCGCGGCCGTCGAGGACCAGGTGGCCGCGCTGCTGCACACCACCGCCGACGTGATCGTCACCCAGGGCGAGGCGCTGCTGCCGCTGGAGGCCGCGATCCGCGGCGCCGCCCACCCCGGCTCGACCGCGCTCAACATCGTCACCGGGCCGTACGGGCAGACCTTCGGCAACTGGCTGCGCGACTGCGGGGCCGAGGTCGTCGACCTCGCCGTGCCGTTCGACAGCGCCGTCACCGCCGGGCAGGTCGCCGAGGCGCTGGCCGCGAACCCGGCCGTCGACTTCGTCTCCCTGGTCCACGCGGAGGCGGCCACCGGCAACACCAACCCGGTCGCGGAGATCGCCGCCGTGGTGCGCGAGCACGGGGCGCTGCTGATGCTGGACGCCGTCGCCTCGGTGGCCGCCGAGCCGCTGCTCACCGACGCCTGGGGCGTCGACCTGTGCGTGATCGGCGGGCAGAAGGCGATGGGCGGGCCGGCCGGCGTCTCCGCCGTGTCGGTGTCCGGGCGGGCCTGGGAGCGGATCACCGCCAACCCGGCCGCCCCGCGCCGCTCCTACCTCTCCCTGCTGGACTGGAAGGAGCGCTGGACGGACGCCGGACGGACGGTCCTGCCGCACGCGCCCGCCCAGTTGGAGATGCTCGCCCTCGGCGCCTGTCTGGACCGGATCGAGGCGGACGGCCTGGACGCGGTGATCGCCCGCCACCGGGCGGCCTCGGCCGCCACCCGGGCCGGTGTCCGCGCGCTCGGCACCGTCGCCCCGTTCGTCCCGGAGGACGCCCACGCCGCCCCGGTGGCCACCACCCTGCGCACCCCGGCCGGCCTGGACGCCGCCGCGCTGGCCGCCGAGCTCCGCCGTCTCGACCCGTCCCTCCCCGTCCAGGCCGGCGGCGGCGCCCTGGCCGCCGGGATGCTCCGGGTCAACCACTACGGCCCGGCCGCGTCCGCGGAGACGGTCCGCGCCACCCTCGCCGCCCTGGCCACCGCCACCGGCGCCGACCCCGCCCCGGCCCTCAAGGCCGCGGACGAGGCCTGGACGGCGACCGGCCGCTGACCGCCACGGCCCCCCTCCCCCGCCCACCTCGGCCGACATACCGCCCCACACCCCGCCGCGCCCCTGCCCCGCCCCCTCGCAACCCCTCGGGAGCTTCTGTTCCCGAGGGGTTCACCGTTTCGCCACCCGGATCTCACCACCACCCGCAAGGCTCCCCACAGCACCAAGTTGGCTATACAACTTGATGCCCACCGCCCCGCCGAGGAGGAGCCCATGACCACCCACCTGCCGCCCTACTGGCTGCGCGACAACTGCCCCTGCGCCGAGTGCCGCGACCAGCGGAACGGGCAGAAGCTGTTCCAGATCACCGAGCTGCCGGACGACCTCGGCATCGCCGCGCAGGCCGAACTCGACGGGCACCTGGAGGTGCTCTGGTCGGACGGGCACCGGTCGCGCTACCCGCTGGAGTGGCTGGCCGGGGCGGCGGACGGCGACGGGCGGACGGAGGCCGACAAGCGGCTCTGGGCGGCGGCGGACTTCGCGCACGGCATCCCCGAGGCCCACTGGGAGGCCTACCTGGCCGACCCGGCGGAGCAGGCCGCCGTCCTGGCCGCCGTGCGCCGATCCGGCTTCGCCGTGCTGCGCGGCGTCCCGGCGGTCGAGCGGCAGGTGCTCGCCGTCGCCGGGACCTTCGGCCACGTGCGGGTCACCAACTACGGCGAGCTGTTCGACGTCCGGGTCGAGCCGGACCCCAACAACCTGGCGTTCACCAGCGTCGCGATCACCCCGCACACCGACAACCCGTACCGGGACCCGGTCCCCACCCTCCAACTGCTGCACTGCCTCGACAACTCGGCGACCGGCGGGGACTCCGGCCTGGTGGACGGGTTCAAGGCGGCGGCGGTCCTGCGCGAGGAGGACCCGGAGGCATTCGCGGTGCTGACCCGCACCCCCGTCCCGTTCGTGTTCCGCGACCGCGGCACCGAGCTGCGCGCCGACCGGCCGCTGATCGACGTGGACCCGCTGGGCCGGATCCGCGAGGTGCGGTTCAACAACCGCTCGATCGGCACGCTGCGCGGCGCCGCCGGGGAGCTGGAGGCGTTCTACGCCGCCTACCGCCGGTTCGCCGCCATCACCCTCCGCCCGGAGCTGCAGCTGGAGTTCCGGCTGGACCGGGGCGACTGCCTGATCTTCGACAACGTCCGCCTGCTGCACGCCCGGACGGCCTTCGAGAAGGACGGCCACCGCCACCTCCAGGGCTGCTACGCCGACCTCGACTCGCTGACCAGCACCCTCGCCGTGCTGCGGCGCCGCGCGGCCGCGCTGGACACGATCGCCGAGCTGTTCGCGGGCGAGGGCGCCGGGGAGTACCTGGGCGAGGCGGTGACGATGGCCGAGCACATGCTCCAGGCCGGGGCGCTCGCCCAGGCGGCGGGCGCGGCCCCGCACCTGGTCGCGGCGGCGCTGCTGCACGACATCGGCCACTTCCGGGGCGCCCTGCACGGCAGGGACCTGATGGAGGGCCGGGACAACCGGCACAGCGACACGGGCGCGGACTGGCTGGCCCGCTGGTTCGGCCCGGAGGTCACCGAGCCGGTCCGGCTGCACGTGGCCGCCAAGCGCTACCTGTGCGCGGTCGAGCCCGGCTACCGGGAGCGGCTGTCCGAGGCGTCCGAGTACACGCTCGGGGTGCAGGGCGGGCCGATGACCGGGGAGCAGGCCGCCGCCTTCGCCGCGCACCCGGGCGCCGAGGACGCGGTGGCGGTCCGCCGCTGGGACGAGCAGGCCAAGGAGGCGGACGCGGACACCCCGGACTTCGAGCACTTCCGCCCGCTGCTGGCGGCCCTGATGCACTGACCCCGGGCGAAGGGGCGGCCGGCGGCCGGCGCACACGAAGCGGGGCGGGGGCCTGCCGGCCTCCCGCCCCGCTGTGCTGCGCCCCGACCCCGGCCGGAGCGCTCCCCTGCCGACTCCCCCGCCGACTCCCCTGCCGGCTCCCCCGCCCGCTCCCCGAATCCGCCTCCCCCCGCCAGGGGTTCAGTCCAGCTCCCGGGCGTGCCGCGAAAGCGCGGACGTGGCCAGCGAGTTGTGCACGCTGAAGGCCACCGTGCCGGGCAGGTAACGGTCCTGGGACCACTCCACCGGCGTGCCGGTCGGGTCGGTGGTCCGGCGCCGCTCGCGCAGCAGCGGCCCGCCGCGCCGGCAGCCGAGCAGCCGGGCGTCGTCCGCGTTGGCGGCGACGATGTCGATGGTGTGGTCGGCGTCGGTGAACAGGATGCCGTGCTCGCGCAGCACTTCGGTGTGCGAGACGACGTCCGCCGGCAGCTCGGCGACGATCTCGCCGACCCGCGGCGGGTAGACCGTGCGCTCGACCATCACCGGCTTCCCGGAGAGGGTGCGCAGCCGGACCGTCACGTAGACGTCCGCACCGGCCTCCAGGCGGAGCTGCTCGCGCTCGGCGGCGTCGGCCGGGCGGCGGACCAGCGAGTCGAGTATGCCGCCGGGCTCCTCGCCCATCGAGTACGCCCAGTGCGTGAAACTGAGCAGCTCGGAGAAGCTCTGCACCCGGGCCGTGCCCAGCACCACCCGGCGGGTGCCCCGCCGGGAGGTGACCAGCCCGTCCGAGCGCAGCACGGCGAGCGCCTGGCGGACGGTGCCGCGCGAGACGCCGTACTGCTCGGCGAGCGCGCCCTCCGCTGGCAGCCGGCCGGCCTCTCCGAACGCGCCGGTGGTGATCGCCTCGCGCAGGTCGGCGGCGACCTTGCGGTAGAGCGCTCCGGTGGCGCGGTCCTCGGCGGCCGGACGGCCCGACTCAACTGCCACGTCAGTCAATGTCCCTCCAGGGGCGGTGTCCTGCGCAGCCGTACCGGCGCGGACAGCCCGACCTTATCCCGCTGCGCTCCCGAAGCATCGCACTCCGGCGATCATCCGCCGGCGACCTGATTCGACCGTTCCCGCAGCCGACCCCGGGACTGGGCCATCCGTTCACCTTCCCGTCACCGGGCTCCGGCGTACTTACCCCCGTCAGCGAAGTTGGCTAGTCAACTCGGGCACCGATCGCCGGCCGCTCACCCCGGCCCGGGCGCCCCGGCCACCCCACTCGCCCGACGCATCCCCTCGATACGCACCCCTCGCAGTACGCCCTGATTCAGGAGACTGACCCGTGACCGTGCACCGTGCCCGCGCCGCCGCCTTCGCGGCCGTACTGACCGCCGCCGCGCTCTCCCTCACCGCCTGCGGCTCCGCCGGTTCGACCGCCAAGGCCGGCGACGCCGCCAAGGCCGGCACCAAGGACGCCAAGGAGGCCACCTCCGCCGCCGACCTCGGCGGCATCGACGGCCTGATCGCCGCCGCCAAGAAGGAGGGCAAGCTGCACGTCATCACGCTGCCCCGGGACTGGGCGAACTACGGCAAGATCATCGACGGCTTCAAGGCCAAGTACGGCCTGGAGGTCGAGGAGGAGAACCCCGACGGCTCCAGCCAGGACGAGATCAACGCGATCACCTCCCGCAAGGGCCAGGACCGCGCCCCCGACGTCGTCGACCTCGGCAGCGCCTTCGCGCTCCAGGCGGTCAAGGACGGCCTGCTCGCCCCCTACAAGGTCGCCACCTTCGACAAGGTGCCGGAGACCATGAAGGACCCGACCGGCGCCCGCGTCAACGACTACGGCGGCTACATCTCGATCGGCTGCGACGCCAAGAAGATCGCCAACTGCCCGAAGACCTTCGCCGACCTGCTCAAGCCCGAGTACAAGGGCCAGGTCGCCCTCAACGGCAACCCGACCAAGTCCGGCTCGGCCTTCGGCGGCGTCTACGCGGCCGCGCTCGCCAACGGCGGCTCGCTGGACAACATCCAGCCCGGCATCGACTTCTTCGGCAAGCTCAAGCAGTCCGGCAACTTCAACCCGGTCGAGTCGACCCCCGCCACCATCGAGAAGGGCGAGACCCCGATCTCGATCGACTGGTCCTACCTGAACGCCGGTTACAGCGACCAGTTCAAGGACAAGGGCGTCGACTGGAAGGTCTCCATCCCCTCCGACGGCAGCTACGCCCAGTTCTACAACCAGGGCGTCAACAAGTGGGCCCCGCACCCGGCCGCCGCGCGCCTGTGGCAGGAGTACCTCTTCAGCGCCGAGGGCCAGAACCTCTTCCTCGGCGGCTACGCCACCCCCTCCACCTTCGAGGCCCTGAAGAAGGACGGCACCCTCGACGCCGCGGCCGCCGCCAAGCTGCCGACCGTCGAGAAGCCGTTCACCACCTTCCCGACCCAGGACCAGATCACGGCCGCCAAGAAGGTCGTGACCGAGAACTGGACCAAGGCCATCGCGGGCTGACCCCCCGGCCGAGCACCGCAGTTCGGGCCGACCCACCGCGAAACCGCCACACCGCGAAAAGGCACTCATGACCACGGCTCCCACCCCGGTGCCGACCTCCCCCGCCGCCACCGACCTCGGTGGCGGCGCGGGGGCGTCCCGCACCGCCACGACCACCACCCCCACCCCCCGGCGGCGACCGCTCGCCCGGCTCGGCGGCGCCTCCTGGCTCGCCACCGTGCCGCTCCTGCTGTTCTTCCTGATCGGCTTCGGCCTCCCCGCCGTCGCCATCGTGATCGGCGCGTTCACCACCTCCACCGACGCGGAGGGCGGCGGCGGCCAGTTCACGTTCGACAACGTCACCGCCTCCGTCCAGGGCGCCTACTGGACGGCCATGCTGAGCAGCCTCAAGCTCTCCGCGCTGACCGCACTGCTCGCCACCCTGATCGGCCTGCCGATCGCCCAGGCCGTGGTCACCTCCCGGCACACCTGGCTGCGCCAGGCCGTGCTCACCGCCTCCGGCGTGCTCGCCAACTTCGGCGGCCTGCCGCTCGCGTTCGCGTTCGTCGCCACCCTCGGCAACGCCGGCGAGGTCACCAAGCTGCTGAACCTCACCGACCACGGCTGGTCGCTGTACTCGTTCACCGGCCTCACCATCGTCTACCTGTACTTCCTCATCCCGCTGATGGTGCTCACCATCACCCCGGCCCTGGACGGCCTGCGGGTGCAGTGGCGCGAGGCCGCCCAGAACAACCGGGCCACCACCGCGCAGTACTGGCGCCACGTGGCCCTGCCGATCCTGCTGCCCTCGCTGCTCGGCGGCTTCGTGCTCCTCTTCGGCAGCGCCTTCGCCGCGTACGCCACCGCCGCCGCCATGGTCGGCGCGACCGTCCCGCTGGTCAGCCGCTCGATCGCCGACGCGCTCTCCGGCAACGTGCTGGTCGGCCAGGGCAACCTCGCCCTCGCCCTCAGCCTCAACATGATCGTGGTGGCCGTCCTCGTGATGGCCGTGTACCTCCCCCTCCAGCGCCGGAGCGCCCGATGGCTCAGCTGACCCCCGCCCGTACCGACCGCACCAAGGTGCGCTGGTGGCGCGGCGCCGTCCTGGGCATCGCCGCCGTCTACTTCGTCGTCCCGCTCGCGGCCGCCGGCTACTTCTCGATCGACGACCCCCAGGGCTACTCCCTGGAGGCGTACACCGGACTGCTCTCCGCCCCCGGCTTCCTCGACAGCCTCTGGCTCACCCTCGGCCTCGCCGTCGTCACCGTCCTGGTGCTGCTGCTCCTGCTGGTGCCCGCCCTGATCGCGGTCCGGCTCGGCGCCCCGAAGCTGCGCCCGGTGATCGACGTGCTCTGCACCCTGCCGCTGGTCGTCCCGCCCGTCGCGCTCACCGCCGGCCTGATCGGCGTGCTGCGCTGGGGCCCGGACTACCTGATGGACACGCCGTTCTTCCAGACCTTCGTGTTCGTCCAGGACCCGGACTTCCCGGTCGTCCTCGTCATCGCCTACGTGCTGATGGGCCTGCCGCTCGCCTACCGCGCGCTCGACGCCGGCCTGCGCGCCGTCGACGTCCGCACCCTGGTCGAGGCCGCCCGCAACTGCGGTGCGAGCTGGCCGCGCGCGGTGTTCACCGTCGTCCTGCCCAACCTGCGCGGGGCGCTGCTCAACGCCTCCTTCCTCACCCTGGCCCTGGTCCTCGGCGAGTTCACCGCCGCCTCGATCCTCGGCTACCAGCCCTTCCCGGTCTGGATCTACACGGTCGGCAACAGCCAGGCCCACATGTCGGTCGCGGTCTCCATCCTGAGCCTGCTGATCACCTGGCTGCTGCTGCTCCTGCTGGCCACCCTCGGCCGCGAGCGCCACGCCAAGACCACGTCCTGACCACGTCCTGACCGCGCGCCGAACCACCCGCCGAACAGCCCGCCGACCGATCCCCCGACCGACGACCGACGACCGACCCGCCGGCCTCCCCCGCATCTCCGGAGAACTCCCTTGACCTCCCTCGCCGTTGAGAAGACCGCCACCCGCTCGGGCGGCGCGACCGTCGAATTCCGCTCGCTGCGCCGCACGTTCGGCGCCACCACCGCGCTCGACGGCCTCGACCTGACCGTCCAGCCGGGTGAACTCCTCGCCCTGCTCGGCCCGTCCGGCTGCGGCAAGACCACCGCACTGCGCATCCTCGCCGGCTTCGAGCAGCACGACTCCGGCCAGGTCCTGGTCGACGGCCAGGACATCACCGCGATCCCGGCCCACAAGCGCGACGCCGGCATGGTGTTCCAGTCGTACAGCCTCTTCCCGCACCTGACCGCCGCCGACAACGTCGCCTTCGGCCTGCGGATGCGCGGCACCGGCAAGGCCGAGCGCCTGCGCCGCGCCAAGGAGCTGCTGGAGCTGGTCGGCCTGCCGCAGCACGCCGACCGGTACCCGCACCAGCTGTCCGGCGGCCAGCAGCAGCGCATCGCGCTCGCCCGCGCCCTCGCCCTCCAGCCGCGCGTCCTGCTGCTCGACGAGCCGCTCTCCGCCCTGGACGCCAAGGTGCGGCTGTCGCTGCGCGAGGAGATCCGGCGCCTCCAGCAGGAGCTGGGGATCACCACCCTGTTCGTCACCCACGACCAGGAGGAGGCGCTCTCGATGGCCGACCGGGTCGCGGTGCTGCGCGCCGGCCGGCTGGAGCAGTGCGCCGCGCCCGCCGAGCTGTACGCCCGCCCCGCCACCGCGTTCGTCGCCGAGTTCGTCGGCACCATGAGCCGCATCCCGTGCGTCCGGACCGGCGACGGCGTCGAGGTCCTCGGCCGCCGGCACGCCGTGGACGGCACGCTGCCGTCGGACGGCTCGCTGGAGGTGCTGGTCCGCCCGGAGAACGTCACGCTCACCCCCGCCGCGAACGGCCCCGCGCAGGTGGTCTCCGCGTCCTTCCTGGGCGCCGTCACCCGCCTCACCGTCCGGCTCACCGACGGCACCGAGGTCAAGGCCGACCTGCCGACCGAGGCCGCCACCGCGCTGCCCGTCGGCTCGTACGCCGTGCCGACCCTGCCGGAGCGCCCGGTGCTGGTCGACCGCCGTACGGTCTGACCCGTCAGCTCCTCCCTCTTGAACCACCGAAGGTACCGCCATGCCTGCACCCGCTGAATCCGCCGTTCCCGCTGTTCCCGTCGTAGCCGCTGTTCCCGCTGTCGCCGCTGCCGCCGCCGTTCCCGCCGCCGTCCTCTTCGACATGGACGGCACCCTGGTCGACACCGAGCACCTCTGGTGGCAGGCCGCCGCGGAACTCGCCGACGAGCTCCACCACTCGCTCACCGACCAGGACGCCCCCGAGGTCCTCGGCCAGGCCATCGAGCACACCGCCGCCCACCTCCACCGGGTCAGCGGCACGTCGCTGACCGAGGCCGAACTCGCCGACCGGCTGGGCGACTCCTTCGCCGGCAAGGTCGCCGCCGAGACCGTCCCCCGGCCGGGCGCGCTCGCCCTGCTCGCCTCCCTCCGGGACGCCCGCGTGCCCACCGCCCTGGTCTCCGCGTCCCCGCGCCGGGTGGTCGACATGGTGCTCGGCACCATCGGCCGCGACTGGTTCGCCGTCACGCTGGCCGCCGAGGACACCCCGCGGACCAAGCCCGCGCCCGACCCCTACCTCGCCGCCGCCGAGCGCCTCGGCCTCGACCCGGCCCTCTGCGTGGCCGTCGAGGACACCCCGACCGGCGTCGCCTCCGCCACCGCCGCCGGCTGCGCGGTGCTCGCCGTCCCGTCCAGCGCCGCGCGGATCCCGGACGGCTCCCGGATCACCCTGCTCGACAGCCTGGAGCACGCGGACGTCGCACTGCTCGGGAAGCTCACGACCGCGCCGCGGGTTTGAGCCCCCGTGCCCTACGTACTCCTCGCCCTCGCGATCCTCAGTGAAGTCTGCGCCACCAGCTGCCTGAAGCTGACGGAGGGCTTCACCAGACTCTGGCCGAGCGTGGGGGTGGCCATCGGCTACGTGCTCTCGTTCTACCTGCTCGGCAAGGCGCTCAAGCACATCCCGGTGTCGGTCGCGTACGCGGTGTGGTCCGGGGCGGGGACGGCGGCGGTCGCCGGCATAGGCGTGGTGGCCTTCGGCGAATCGCTGGGACGGCTGCAGTGGCTGGGGCTCGCCCTGGTCATCATCGGCGTGGTGGTGCTCAACCTGAAGGGCAGCCACTGACCCACGGCCCCCGCGGAGCAGGAGGTCGGCCCGGCCGACCTCCTGCTCCGTTCCGTTTCTCCCGGGCGGAGGCCGGACGAGCCACCGGGGCGTGCCGCCCCCCGCTCACCTGCGCCCGCAGGCGCCCGCCGCGCCCCACCCCTTCGACCCCGTACGGAAGGCACGTGAGCCCGGGGGCCCCTGCGGCTGACGGGCCCCCCGATGAGCCCGGCCCGCGCTGCCGACTTGGCCGATCACACGCTAGGTGAGCGACCCCTCGCCCGGAGTTAATGGAACGCGGGGTGGAGCAGCCGTAGCGACAGTGGGAGGGCACGACATGACCGGGAACGATGCCGAGATCACCGGCGGGAGCACGGCCGAGGTCACGGCCGAGCAGGTGGAGGCCAAGGCCCTGGAGATCCGGGCCGCGTTCGAGCGCAGGGCGCGGCCGAAGCTCGACCTGGAGGGGCGCTTCAGCCTGGAGACCGCCACCCGCAAGCACCTGGAGGCGCGGACCGCGGCGGCCGAGATCCCCGAGGCGCTGATCCGGTCCCGCGCGGAGCGGGTCCGCCCGAAGTGGGAGGCCAGGGCGGCCGAGCAGGGCGTCCAGGTGGACGAGAAGCACCTGGAGGCGGTCGCCGCGCAGTTCGACGACTGGCCGCTGATCACCGCCGACGTGCACGGCTTCCTGGACCTCTGCTACACGATCCACCTGAGCCCGGAGGCGATCCCCCTGCTCGAAGCCGCCTCGTCGGGCTTCGACCGGGCGCTCAGCGAGGCCCTGGAGGCGTTCCCGGAGCTGATCGCGCTGTTCGCCGTGCTCGACGCGTTCGTCGTCGGCGAGGCGGGCGCGATCAAGGAGGTCGCGGAGTACAACGGGGCGGTCCGGCTGGAGGGCGTCTTCCCGTCGCCGTTCCCGATCCCGTTCCCCGAGGAGGACGGCTACTGGGACGAGGTCGAGGCCGAGGCCCCGACGAGCTGACGCGCGTCCGGCGCACGGCGGGGCGGGCCCGGTTCCGAGCCCGCCCCGCCGTGCGCCCCCGCCTCTCGCCTCCCGCCCGCGTCAGCCGTTGCCGGCCGGGGCCGGCTCCGCTATCGGCCAGGCGATCTCCAGCCGGTTGTCCGGGTGGCCGGGCGTCCCCATCCACCGGCGGAAGGTCTCCTGGGACGGTCCCGCGAAGACGAACCCGTGCTCGGTGATCCAGCTCGCCACGGCGTCGTACGCGGTGAGGACCTGCGGGAAGGCCGCCGCCTCCCCCTCCACCACGGTGCTCGCGTAACTGCCCGCCGGGACGTCCAGCACGTACATCCCCTCCGGCAGCTCGCCCGGCTGCGCGCCGGAGGCCGCGAACGGCAGGCAGGCCTCGACCAGGGCCTCGTTCTCCTCGTCGCAGAGCCCGTGGTAGCGGGCGAAAGCGGGGCCGTCGAAGGTCAGCGGCCCCCGCCCCGCGACGGCGTACATGAGCTGGTAGCTGTCGCGCATGAACGCGTCCAGCCGGGGCTGGTCCAGGGTCGCGCCGCGGACCAGCGCACGCACTGCGGCGCCCTCGCGGACGGTGACACGGTGGTTCATTCCCTCTCCTTCGGTCAGCCGGGCCAACAAGCCGTGGACGACGGACCGCTGGACCTCCAGTCGGCGCTCCGCGGCGACCAGGTGCGCCCGGACGGCCGAGGCCAGCTCCGCGTCACCCCCGCCGCCGAGCAGGCGGCGCACCGCCTCGACCGGCATGTCCAGCTGCCGCAGTGCGCGGATCAGCTGCGCCGTGCGGAGCTGGTCGCGCCGGAAGTAGCGGTAGCCGCTGTCCGGGTCGACCAGCGCCGGCACCAGTACGCCGCTCGCGTCGTAGTGCCGCAGGGTGGTGACCGAGAGGCCGCTGGCCTGTGCGAACTGCCCGATCGGCAGCAGGTTCGTCCTGTCCACGGGACAAGACTGTGCCGTCTCGGGTTACCCGAGAGTCAAGCGGCGGCCCGGTGGACGTCCGGTTCGCCACGGCGTCGTCCACGGTGTGCACCCGTGGGGAGGCCGCCGCCGCCCCCTCCACCGCCGTGGTCGCGTAGCGGTCCTACAGGAGGTCCGGCACGTACGTCCCGTCCGGCGGCTCACGTGGACGGTGACACGGCGGGTCGCCCCTGCCCCTTCGGTCGGACGCGCCATCGCACCCCCGTCGGCAGCGCAGCCGGTTCCGTTCGTCAACGAGTTTGACTCAATGCCGGGTTGCCCGTCCTCCCGCGACCGGCCGGGCCTCGTTCACGCCAGGTACACCGTCCTCGGGCCGATCGGGCGTCCAGGTGTCCCGCCGACTCGGACGCCTCTCCCGACCCGGGCGGTGAGGATCCGGTCAGGGCCGAGGCCGGCCGGTCCGACGACGGGCACGGAGCGGCCGTCCTGAAAGGCACCCTGATCCGGCGCCCGAAAACCCGGGCGGCGCTCGACCGCCGCATGGAGGCGGGAGAACGGCCGGGCCTCGACGCGCACGAGGTCCCTGGGGGGGCGACGGGCCGACCAAGGACCTCAAAACGTGCGACGGTAGTCCGCCCACCGCCGCACGTGGACCGGATCGGCCGCTGTCAACGGCCGATCCGGTCCACGTCCCGTTGCCGATCACCAACCGGACAGGCACATCCGATCGACTGCTCAGCTCACCGAGGGGACACGCCTAGTGCCGTCGGCGGGCTGCGGCTCGTCCGCTTCGCCTCACGAGGATGACGAGCGCGCCTCCCAGGGCAACGGCGGCCGCCGAACCGGCCACGATGCCGATCGATCCGCCCGCGCCGGTGGCAGCGAGTGCCTGCCCCGACTTATCCGGGTGCTGAACGAGGCCACCCTGCACGTTGCCGCCGTGAACGGGGCCGGCCTGCACGTTGCCGCCCTGAACGGGACCGCCCTGCACGGAACCGGCTTGCACGTTGCCGCCCTGAACGGGACCGCCCTGCACGGAACCGGCTTGCACGGGGCCGCCGTGAACGGAGCCGCCCTGCACGGGGCCGCCGTGAGCGGGACCGCCCTGCACGGGGCCGCCGTGAGCGGGACCGCCGTGCGCATTGCCGTGGTTGCCCGGGCCAGGTCCGTGATCATCTTGCTCATGGCCGCCGTGGCCCTGGCCGCCGTGGCCACTTGGAGACGGGGACGGCCCCGCAGGTCCCGTAGGTCCGGCAGGTCCGGCAGGTCCGGCAGGTCCGGCAGGGCCTGTTGCGCCGGGCGAACCGTTAGCGCCGGGCGAACCGTTGGCCCCGGGCGAACCGTTAGCGCCAGGCAGTCCGTTGGTGCCAGGCGAACCGTTAGCGCCAGGCGAACCATTGGCCCCGGGCAGTCCGTTGGTGCCAGGCGAACCATTGGCGCCAGGCAGCCCGTTCGCGCCGGGCGAACCATTAGCACCGGGCGAACCATTGGCGCCAGGCAGCCCGTTCGCGCCGGGCGAACCGTTGGCACCGGGAGCTCCAGGGGCGCCATCGGGCCCCGGGGCGCCGGGCGCACCGGGAGCGCCGTTGGGACCGGGGGCACCCGGAATGCCCGGAGCACCGGGCGCGCCGTTGGGGCCAGGGGCGCCCGGAGCACCGGGGGCTCCGGGCACGCCAGGAGCACCGTTGGGACCGGGGGCACCCGGAATGCCCGGAGCACCGGGCGCGCCGTTGGGGCCAGGGGCGCCCGGAGCACCGGGGGCTCCGGGCGCACCGGAAGCACCGTTGGGGCCCGGAGCACCGGGAGCACCGGGAGAACCGGCCGGACCGGGAGCGCCGTTGGGGCCCGGAGCACCGGGAGAACCGGCCGGTCCGCCGGGGCCGGCAGGCCCACTCGGCCCCGCCGGACCGCTCGGCCCCGCCGGACCGCTCGGCCCCGCCGGACCGCTCGGCCCCGCCGGACCGCTCGGCCCCGGCGGGCCGACGGTGCAGGCCGCCCTGGTGATGGTGTTGTCGTCCAGCGTGACGGCCCCCGTGCGCGCCAGGGCACGGCCTTCGATCACCGAGTTGGTGTTCACCGTGATGGACGCCATGGCCAGGATGTTGCCCTTGAAGAAGGAGTTGACGTCGATGGTGGCCGAGCTGCCGACCTGCCAGAACACATTGCAGGGCTGCGCCCCGTTGACCAGGCTGACGACGCTCGACGGGGCCGTGATCAGGGTGGAGCCGATCTGGAAGATGAAGACGGCGCTGGGATCGCCCAAGGCGTCGAGGGTGACGGTCCCGGTGAGGTTCAGCGACGACGTCGCCTTGTAGACACCGGGCGTCAGCGTCAGTCCGCCGATGTCGCCCGGAGACGTCAGGCTGGCGGTGGGGGCCCGGCCTGCGGCGTCGTTGTAGGCGATGACCAGGTCGGACTGAGCCTGTGCGGCCTGGGCATCGTTGACGTGCTGGACACCGTTCACGATTCCGGGCGGAAAGCCCGTCACACTGGTTCCCGGACTGAGGCCCAGGTCCCCGTTGATCACGCTGGGACCGGTGTTGGTGACCGTTGAGGCGGCCAGGATGGCATAGCTGGCGTCGGTCCCCAGCATCACCGGTGCCTCTGCGGCGTGCGCGGGGCTCGTGACCAGGCCTGCCGTCGCAAGCAACGTCAGTCCGGACAGCAGGACGAGCGCGCCCGTGAGCCGGGAGCGTTTACGCCCTCTCTCAGGGGGGCGGGCGGAATGGCATCGACTGCCATAGGACAGGACCCTTTCTTGTCGCCGTTGAGCTCCGTCACTCGAAAAGAGGATTTCGGAGCGCCGATGGTGATTTCTGGTCGGACCACAAATCTTCGTACACGTACCGAGGCGCCGACGACGCCGTCCCCGAGGGCCGCAGAGCGATGCCCGCCAGGTTCGGTGATGCACAATCACCAACTCAGTACACCGTGCAACGACAACATAAAAAGGAAAGAATAATAAAGATGCACTCGGGTGACGCGCCGACGCAAACAGGGCACATTGCCACCGGCCCCGGCGTGTCGTTTGCCTACGCACTCATGGCCGCGTGCGAAGCCGCCGGCTTCGGCTGCGGCCGACTCCCGCAGATCCGGCCCCAGCCACCCGACCAGGCATCGCTCCCGGCAGGACCACCCACCCGACCGTCACCACAGACCTCGGCGGGTCGCGCCGGGCCACTGGGCAGTACCGTTTCTTCTCTTGGCCGCGTCCAGGCTGGTGAAATGACGTATCGCTCGGGGGATGTAGTCGTTGGCCGGAACATGAACAACCCAACGTATCCGCCGGGCGAGGTCTTCGCGGTGGCCGAAGGCGACGCCGGCACCGTAGCCGCGCGCTGCCGTCTCGCAGGCGGCCTGCTCAGAGTCACGCTCGGCGACCTGCGCGAGGAACTCGGCTACCGGAGACTAGGCAAGTACGTCCTGGACGAAGTGGCCGAGAGCCTGACCAAAGAGGGACTCGGCTGGTTTCCGGCCTGGCGGCTCTCACCGAGGGAGAACGGCGAACCGCGGAAGGAACACGAGGTGTGGGTGTTCCTCCGGGACGGCGGTCTCCGCTGCCAGGTCATCGACGCCATCCAGGCACCCGAGGGCTCCGACGTCCCCACCGTCCTGAACGGGCTTCTGGCCGACCGTCCCCAAGACCTCTCCCCCGAGCGCAAGCTCGGCCTGATCCGCGAGATCCTCGGGCTCTGAGCCCGCCGAGCCGCCGGACCCGGCGCGGCAGGCCCGCACGGCACTCCGGGACACGTGGACGACGGCAGCGCCCATGGCACCGGCGAACGGCCGCACGGTCACCGTGGCGGGCTCGCCGACGTCTGCGCCGCCATCCGGGGGCGCTGCAGGGCTCGGTGGCCGGCACGGTCCTCGTCGTCGAGATCGGGGCGGGCCGGCGCCCCACAGCGGACGAGGCCGTCGACGACGGGGCGTCGGATCTCCGAACCGACGTTCCGCGGCTACCAGGTGCGTGTGCGAGGCCGGGACCGACCGGTCGGGGACCGGTCGGTCGGTCCCGGTTGCGGGCGGCCATACCGACCAGCTCCGGCCTGCCGCCGACCGGTGGCCGGCCGGGCCACCGGGCCGCCGGTTCGCCGGACTGGCCGGTTCGCCCCGCTCTGCAGGCCCGGGAGCGCCGCCACCACGGCCGCCGCCCTTCCCGCCGCCACGGCCATCGGCCGCGCGCTCCGACGCCGTTTCGCCGGTATCGCTCACCGGTGCCGTTCGTCAACGACCATGACTCAATGCCGAGTTGTCCGTTCCCCCGGCGACCAGTCATGTCTCGTTCACGCCGCGTACTCCGCCCTTCGGGTCAATGGGGCGTTCAGTTGTCCAGCCAACTCGGCGCCCACTCCCCCCGACCCGAAGGACCCCCGTGGCCGCAGGAAGCACCCTCGCCCTCTCGTCCCCCACCAGTCCGACCGAAGGGGACAAGCTCACCTTCCACTGGACCACCACCGCCCCCGACGCCAAGAACTGGGTCGGCCTCTACGACGGCACCCGGCAGCCCGGCAACGGCGCCTCGCTGCTCTGGAAGTACACGCCCGGCGCCTCCGGTGACGTCCAGCTCGACACCTCCGCACTCACCGGAGGCCCGTACACCGCGTACCTGCTGGCCAAGGACGGCTACGGGATCCTCGCCCAGACCGCGCCGTTCACCTTCCGCACCAAGCCCGCCGCGGTCCGCCCGCACCTGGCCGTCGACGCGCTCACCGCCACCGCCGTCGCCCCGGGCGGCGCCGTCACCGTCAAGCTCGGCGGCCTCTGGTGCCGCCCGGCCGGCGCGCCCGCCTTCCGCAAGATCAGCGGGCCCTCCTGGCTCTCCGTCGCCGCCGACGGCACCGTCACCGGCACGGCGCCCACCGCCACCGGCGAGGTGCAGCTCCTGGTCGGCGTCAAGGACGCGGCCGGCGCCGCCGACGCCCTCATCCTCACCGTCCCGGTCACCGACCCCGCCGCCGCGCCCCGCCTCAAGGCCGCCACCTGGAACCTCGCCAACGCGGGCGCGGCGTTCACCGACGCCCTGGAGAAGCAGCTGCGCGTCGTCCTCACCCAGGGCCTGGACGTCCTGGCGCTGCAGGAGACCGCCGGCAGCGCCGCCCAGGGCCTCGCCACCGCACTCGGCTGGTACGCCTACCAGAGCCCGGGGAGCGTCGGCGTCCTCAGCCGCCACCCGCTCACCGCCGTCACCGCGCCGACCACCGCCCTCCCCGCCGCCGGGGTCACCGTCCAGCTCCCCGGGGCCCGCACCGTCCGCGTCTGGGCCGCCCACCTGGACGAGGCGAACTACGGCCCGTACGCGGCCCAGGACGGCCAGAGCGCCGCACAGATCACGGCCACCGAGAACGCCTCCCTCCGCCTCCAGCAGGCCCGGGCGCTGGCCTCCGCCGTCCAGGCCGACGTGGCGGCCGGGCGCACCGTCGTCCTCGGCGCGGACCTCGCCTCGCCGTCCCACCTGGACTGGACGGCGGCCGCCGCACCCGCGCACGGCGGGGTCGGCCCGCTCGACTGGCCCGTCACCAAGGCGATCCAGGCCGCCGGCCTGACCGACGCCCACCGCGCCGCCCACCCGGACCCGGTCGCCTCCCCGGGCGCCACCTGGTCGCCGACCCGCAAGCAGCGCGCCGCCGGTAAGGCCGAGCCCCAGGACCGCATCGCCGCCGTGCACTTCGCCGGGCCGCTCACCCTCGTCGAGGCCCACACGCTCGCCACCGGCTGGCCGCAGCCCGAGCCGAGCGCCGCCGGCAACGGCTGGCCCTCGGACTGCGCCGCCGCCGTCGCCACCTTCCAGCTCTGAGAGGCCAGTTCGCGATGTCCGACCTTTCCCGCCGTACCTTCGTCGGCGCCACCGCGGCCGCCGGCGCCACCGCCCTCACCGGCCTGTCCGGCACCCCCGCCCTGGCCGCCCCCGCCGTGAACACCCCCGCTGTGAACACCCCCGCCGAGGCCTCCTCCGGCAGCCCGGCGGCCACCGGCACCATCGCCGACGTCCGGCACGTGGTCGTCCTGATGCAGGAGAACCGCAGCTTCGACCACTACTTCGGCACCCTCAGCGGCGTGCGCGGCTTCGGCGACAAGCAGGCGCTGCAGTTCCCGGACGGCGGCGACGTGTTCCGCCAGCCCGACGCCGGGCGCAGCGACGGCGGTGCGATGCTGCCGTACCGGATGGACACGTCGAAGTACAACGCGCAGAACGCCGGCGGCCTCGCCCACGACTGGGCGACGGGCCACCAGGCGATCAACAACGGTGCGATGAACAAGTGGATCGCGGCCAAGGGCGAGCGCGCGATGGGGTACTTCACGCGTGCCGACATCCCCTACCAGTACGCGCTGGCGGACGCGTTCACGCTGTGCGACGCGTACTTCACCTCGCTGGCCGGGCCGACCGACCCGAACCGGCTCTACCTGTGGACGGGTACCGCGGGTCCGGGGCGTGACGGCACCACCGGCCCGTGGATCGACAACACGCCCGTCACGGACAATCCGGTGGCCGACTGGACCACCTACGCCGAGCGGCTCCAGCAGGCCGGTGTCACCTGGCGGGTCTACCACAACCCCAGCAAGGACGACCGCACCGGCGACTACGACGACAACGCCCTGTCGTACTTCAAGCAGTTCCACAACTTCCCCGCCACCGACCCGCGTTACGTCAACGCGATGACCAAGTTCGACCCGGCCGCCTTCGACGCCCACTGCAAGGCGGGCACCCTGCCGACCGTCTCCTGGCTGGTCGCGCCCTACCTGTTCTCCGAACACCCCAGCGCGGGCCCCTCCTACGGCGCGCACTGGGTCAACCAGGCGCTCCAGTCGCTGATGTCCAACCCGGAGGTCTGGAAGCACACCGTCTTCCTCGTCATGTACGACGAGAACGACGGCTACTTCGACCACATGGTCCCGCCCACCCCGGAGCCGGGCACCCCCGAGGAGTTCACCCAGGGCCGCGCCATCGGCCTCGGCAACCGCGTCCCGCTCTGGGTCGCCTCCCCCTGGTCGCGCGGCGGCTGGGTCAACTCCCAGGTCTTCGACCACACCTCCGTCCTGCGCTTCATGGAGCAGGTCACCGGTGTCGCCGAACCCAACATCTCCGCCTGGCGCCGCGCCGTCTGCGGCGACCTCACCAGCTGCTTCGACTTCACCTCGCCCGACTACTCGATCCCCCGACTGCCGGACACCGTCGCCCTGATGGCGCAGTCCGACGCCGGCACCAAGCTCCCCGGCGTCCAACTCCCCGCCACCGGAGCCCAGTCCATGCCCGTCCAGGAGGCCGGAGCGCGCCCGCACCGGCGTCTGCCGTACCGGCCGTGGGCGGAGGCCGCCGTCGACCGCACGACCGGCCTGATCACCTGCACGCTCCGCAACGACGGCACCGTCGCCTTCCCGTTCACCGTCTACCCCAACATCGCGTACGCCTTCGCCGGGACGCCGTTCACCGTCGCGCCCGGCGCCACCCGCACGTACACCTGGGACGCCGCCGCGACGGACGGCCGCTACGACTTCACGGTGCACGGCCCCGACGGCTTCGTCCGACGCTACGCCGGCACGGTCGTCCGCGCCGAGCAGGACGACGTCGCCGTCCCGGTGGTGACCGCGACGCCCGGCACCCCGGCGCTCACCCTCGACCTGGTCAACGCCGGGCGGACGGCCGTCACCTTCACCCTCACGCCGAACGACTACGCGGGCACCGCGCAGACCCTGCGGGTCGCCGCGAACTCCCGGGCCACCGCCACCTACCCGCTCGACCAGTCGCGCTACGACGTCACCGTCACGGCGACGACCGGCACCCGCTTCACCCAGCGCTACGCGGGCACCCTGCACTGAGCACCCGCCCGACGGCCCTCGACGCTCCCGACGGCCCTCTTCGCTCCCGACGGCTCAACCGGGCTCAGCGGGCCACCGCATCGGCCGCCACCCGGAAGCCGATGTTTCCGGCCGAGCTGTCGGGCGTGTTCGAGCTGCGGGCCGCCACCCGGTAGCGGTTGCAGTACGACTCGTGGCACATGTGGGAGCCGCCGCGCATGACCCGTGCCGAGCCGTCCGGCGGCCCGGCCGGGTCGTGGCCCGCAGCGGTCCGGTGGAAGTCGGGGCTGAACCAGTCCGCGCACCACTCCCAGACGTTCCCGACGGTGTTGTACAGCCCGAAGCCGTTCGGCCGGAACGCGGTCACCGGGGCGGTGCCCCGGTGACCGTCCGCCGCCGTGTTCAGGGTCGGGAAGACGCCCTGCCAGATGTTGCACATGTGCCGTCCCCCCGGGGTGAGTTCGTCCCCCCACGGGTAGCGCCGCTGCTCCAGGCCGCCGCGCGCCGCGTACTCCCACTCGGCCTCGGTCGGCAGCCGGGTGCCGGACCAGGCGCAGTACGCCTGCGCGTCGTTCCAGGACACGTGGACGACGGGGTGGCTCTGCCGGACCGTGACGGAGGAGCCCGGCCCCTCCGGCGCCCGCCAGGTCGCCCCGGCGACCGCCCGCCACCACGGCACGGCGGCCACCGCGGGCGAGGCGGCGGCGAGCTCCCCGGGCAGGAAGCCCTCGAAGACGTAGGAGAACCCGAAGGCCTCGGCCTCCGTCCGGTGGCCGGTGGCCTTCACGAAGGTCGCGAACGCGGCGTTGGTCACCGTGGTCGGCGCGATCCGGAACGGGCTCACGCCGATCTCGCGCACCGGGCCCTCGCCGTCGGCGGGGTACCCCGTCCGGTCGTCCGTCCCCATCAGGAACCGCCCGCCGGGGAGGCCGGTCAGCTGCCGCGCGACCCGCGAGGCCCGCGGGTCGGCGGGCGCGGCGGGCGGCACCACGGTGGGCGCGGCGAGGATCACGGGCGCGGCGAGGGTGATCGGGTCGTCCGCACCGCGTCCGGGGGTGCAGCAGGGCTTGGTCGTCGGCACGGTATTCCTCGCTCCGGGTCGTTCTGGTCGGTCGGGTCGGTCGGGTCGGTCGGGCCGCCCGAGCCGGGGCGGGCCCGGGCGGGCCGGTGCCCCGCACCGGGCGTACCGGTCCGGGGCACCGACCACGGGTGGTCGGGCGGTCAGGCGACCCGGTCCGCGGCCAGCCGCGCCGCCAGCGCCGGGACGCCGAGCGCCTGCTCCTCCTGCGGCGTCGCCTGGTACAGCAGGTTCGTCAGCTGGTACGGATCGGCCGCAAGATCGTAGTACTCGCGGAACTTCACCTCTCCCGTGCCGGACACCGTCCCGTTCGCGTCGGTGTGCAGCGCGTAGTACTCGGTGTACTGCCGGTCCTTCGCGACGTACGAGGACCAGGTGGGCGGACCGCCCGCCGCCGTGCCCTGCTTCCACCACTCCACCAGCAGGTGGTCCCTGCTGTACGCGGTGAGCAACGAGCGGCCGTCCTGCGGGGTGTCGGGCGTGATGCCGGCGGCGTCGAGGATGGTCGGGGCGATGTCGATGTTGGCGACGATCCGGCTGTCGACGGTGCCCGCGCCGAGGCCGCCGGCCGGCCAGGAGAGGTAGAACGGCACCTCGTGGGCCGGGGAGTAGGGCACGGACTTCTTGAGCCAGCCGTGGTCGGCCCAGGTGTACCCGTTGTCGCCGATGTAGATGACCAGGGTGTTGTCGAGCTGGCCGAGCGCCACCAGCTTGTCGTGGATCGCCTGCACGGCGTCGTCGACGGAGAGCAGGCTGCGCAGCTGACGGGTCCGCAGGGCCTGGGCGTCGGCGAGCGTGGCGGTGGCGTTCTTGATGTAGCCGGGCTTGTCGCTGCGGTCGGCCTCGGGCACGGAGGGGCGCCCGTTCCACGGCGGGACCACCGTGTCGGCGTACTTGGCGGCCGGGACGTTGGGCTCGTGCGAGGCGTAGGGGGTGACGTAGGCGAACCAGGGGCGGGTGTCGGTGGCGGCCTTGTCCAGGAACGCCAGCGTGCGGCTCCTGATGATGTTGGTGGTGTAGCCGGTGAGCGTCTGGACGGTGCCGTCGATGTTCCAGTTCGCGTTGTTGAAGGCGGGCTGGAGCAGCGCCCACTCCTCGAAGTGCGGCGGGTTGTCCGCCAGCGTCCAGGAGTTGAGGTACTTGCCGAACAGGCCGGTGCGGTAGCCCGCCTGCCGGAGGTAGCGCTGCACGGTGGTGTGCTGGTCGAGGCTGTGCGACGCCCCGTTGTTGCGCACGCCGTGGTTGTGGGCGTGGCGGCCGGAGAACACCGACGACCGCGAGGGCGCGCAGAGCGGCGTGGTCACGTGGCCGTCGGTGAACCGCACGCCCTGGCCGGCGATCCAGTCGACGGTCTTCTGGATCGCCCACTCGGTGTGCTTGGGCTGGTCGTCGGTGACGATCAGCAGGATGTTCGGCCGGGCGGCGGCGCCCGCGGCGGCCGCGGGCCGGGCGGCGGCCAGCTGGAGTGCGGTGGGGGCCGCGGCGGCGGCCGCCACGGCGGCGGCCCCGGTGAGGAACCCCCGCCGGCCGACCGCAGGCGCCCGGCCGTCCCCGGCGGACCGGCCCGGGCCGCCGGCCGCGCCCGAGTCACCAGGTCCGGCGGACCCGCCCGCCGAATTCCCCGTCGGATATCCCGTGGAATCGCTCATTCGAATTCCCTCCGTGCTTTTTCGGTGATCCCGGCCGCACCGCTCACGGGAAACCCCGGCACGGCGCCGACCGGACCAATGCCGGGAAGCGGAACCCCGGTCCGCGACACGCACCCCGGACGGCGTCCACGGGCACGGCGAATCGACGGCGGTCCGCCTGAAAGGAACCGGGGAGGCCGCCTACCTGCACGAACGGTGCGAGTGCGAGCCACCCCGAGGAATTGCGCCGCGGTCCGGCCGGTTCCCGTCGACCCTTCGGGGAACCGCCGCCCGACTCACGCCGGGTCGGCCGTACAGAGGGCGCTCGCCAGCCGTCCGAAATCGACATGCCGGCGAGCAGCCAGGAAATCTCCTGCTGCCATGCGAGCGACTTTAGGAGTTCCCGGGAATCGCTGGCAATACCTTCGGCCCATTGTGTCGGCACGGTGTCGACCGGCGGGCCGCACGCCTCCCCCGCCGCTTCCGGTGCCCCCGCACCACCCGCACCGCCCGCACCCCCGCGCTCCGGCGGGTGGCGCCGCCGGAGCGCCCGCCCCTGCCCGCCCGACCCGTACGCCCTCCCCCCACCGCCCGGGGTCGCTCACCCCCCGGGTCCGGCACTCCGTAGGCTGCGAAGATGATCACTTCACCGGAGCCGCTACGGCTCGTCATCTTCGACTGCGACGGCGTCCTCGTCGACAGCGAGCGGATCGCCGCCGGCGTCCAGGTCGCCCTCGGCGCCGAGCTCGGCTGGCCGCTCACCGAGGCGGACGTGATCGAGCGGTTCATCGGCCGCTCGCAGGCGTCGATCCACGAACAGGTCGCCGCCCGGCTCGGTGAGGAGACGGCCGGGCTCTGGTGGGACGGGTTCGTCCGGCGGCACGCCGAGGAGGTGGACGCCGGCCTCACCGCCGTGGACGGCCTGCCCGAGGCGCTGGACGCGATCACCCTGCCGACCTGTGTGGCGTCCAGCGGCTCGCACGAGAAGATGGCCCACACGCTCGGCCGCACCGGCCTCCACCACCGCTTCGCCGGGCGGATCTTCAGCGCCACCGAGGTCGCCCGCGGCAAGCCCGCCCCCGACCTCTTCCTGTACGCGGCGGAGCGGATGGGCGTGCCGCCGGCCGCGTGCGCCGTCGTCGAGGACAGCGCGCCCGGCGTGCAGGCGGCGCGGGCCGCGGGCATGCGCGCCTTCGGCTACGCCGGCGGCCTGACCCCCGCCGACCGCATGGCGGGGCCCGGCACCGTGGTCTTCCACGACATGCGGGAACTCCCCGCCCTGCTCGCCGCCGGGTAGCGGCCGGACCGGACCGTCCCTCGCGTCCCCTCGCGTCCGGCCACGGCGGGGGGGACGGGACGGCCCCGGCCCTCCTCAGACGGTCAGCGAGTGCTTCGGGCCGAGGATGCAGAACTCGTTGCCCTCGGGGTCGGCGAGCACGGTCCACGGAGCGTCCGCCGGCTGGCCGACGTCCACGAGCACCGCCCCCAGCGCCAACAGCCGTGCCACCTCGGCCGGCCGGTCCTCCGGGGCGAGGTCCAGGTGCAGGCGGTTCTTGCCCGCCTTCTCCTCCGGGACGGCCAGGAACACCATCCCCGGCCACGCCGACTCGTCCGCCCCGACCACCACCTCGTCCGGGTCTTCCAGCAGGATGCGCCAGTCGAGCACCTCGGCCCAGAAACGGGCCAGGGCTGCGGGGTCCCGTGCGTCGACGGCGATCTGGTAGAGGCGAAGGCTCATGCCACGGATCCTACGAGCCGCTCCGCATCGGGCGCCGCGCGCAACGCCGGTCTCCCGTCCGCGACTCGGGGCCGCGGCTCCGGACCGCGTCCACCCCGTGGCCCCCTCCCCGCCGCCGCTTCGATCCGGTCACCCGGTCGTCCGTCCGGGCCCCCGGACCTCGCCCCGTCCCCGGCGGGTCGCCCGTCGGTCCGCGGCCGGCCCCGCAGCCCGCGCGGCCGACCGCGGGCGTGGCCCCGCGGCCGGACCGGGCGGGCGGACGCGCCCTCCGCCGCGCCCGCCCGGCGACCGCTCAGCCCACCGGGCCCAGCAGCGCGGGCAGTTCGGCGATCGACGCCAGCACGTGGGTGGCCCCGTCCGCCCGCAGGCGCTCCTCGCCGTGGGCGCCGGTGAGCACCCCGGCCACCACGGACGCCCCGGCGCGCGTGCCGGTCAGCATGTCGTACCCGGTGTCGCCGGCCACCGCGATCTGCCGGACGGACTCGGTCCCGGTGCGCAGCAGCGCGGTGAGGGCGAGGTCCGGGTACGGGCGGCCGCGGCCCGCCTCGGCGGGGCAGAGCGTGAGGTCGGCGACGGACTGCCAGCCGAGCGCGTCGAGGATGCGGTCCTGGGTGGACCGGGAGAAGCCGGTGGTGAGGACCACCGTCCGGCCCTGGCCGCGGAGTTCGGCGATGGCCTCGGCCGCGCCGGGCAGCGCCGCGCAGTGGCCCGCGTCGACCAGGTCGTGGTACGCCGCCTCGAAGGCGGTGTTGGCCCGCTGGGCCTTCTCCTCCTCGCCGAACAGGTGGCGGAAGACGGAGATCTTGGACTCGCCCATGGTGGCGCGGACGTGCTCCAGCATGCGGACGTGCTCGGGGCTGCCGGCCTCGACGCCGAGCGTGCCGGCCGCGGCCTGGAAGGCCTGCTCGACCAGTCCGTCGTCGGCCACGGTGGTGCCGGCCATGTCCAGGACGACCAGGCGGATGTCGTTCGACATTGTGAGTTCCTCTTACAGGTTGGCGAGTTCGGCGGTGGTCTCGGCGATGGCGGGCGAGCAGGTCATGCCCCGGCCGCCCGGGCCGGTGACCAGCCAGACGCCGTCGCGGACGCGCTCGCGGTGGACGACCCGGGTGGTGTCGACGCACTGCGCGTACACCCCGGCCCAGCGGCGGCGGACCCGGGGCAGCGGGCGGCCGAGCAACTCCTCGGCCACGCCGACCAGGTGGTCGTACGGGTCCTCGACGACGTCGAAGCCGAACGGCTGGTCGTACTCGTGGGTGTCGCCGATGGTGAGGCCGCCGTCCCGGCGCTGGACCATCAGCAGCTGCATCTTGTGCTCGGCGGCGACCGGCGGCTGCGGCTGGGCGGCCTTGAGCCGCTCCAGCGCGCTGCCGGCGAAGGCGGGGTAGTAGCGGAAGGAGTCGCCGTCGGCGACCGAGGTGGTGAGCGGCTCACCCAGCGGGTCGGTCTGCATCATCTGCAACCGCACCTTGCGGACGGGCAGTTCGGGGGCGAGCTCGCGGACCAGACCGCCCAGCCAGGCGCCGGTGCAGAGGACGACGAGGTCGCCGGTGTGGACGTCGCCGTGGTCGTCGCGGACGGCGTTCTCGCCGATGACGTCGCGGACCTCGCGCCCGGGCAGGAAGGTGTACCGGCCGGTGGCCAGCAGGGCGGCGCGCAGGGCGGGCTGGGCGGTGCGCGGCTCGACGGCGGCGTCCCGCTCGCACCACAGGGCGCCGAGCAGCTTGCCGCGCACCGCCGGGTTGGCGGCCCGGGTCTGCTCCGGGTCGAGCAGCCGGTAGCCGCGCGCGGCCGCGTCCGGAAGGGTCAACGCCTGCTCGGCGACGGCCAGTTCGGCTTCGGTGCGGATCGCGGTGAGCGAGCCGTTGGCCCGGAAGCCGAGGTCGGGCACCCGGGCGCCGATCCGCTCCCAGAGCTCGCGGGCACGCAGTGCGGTGTCCAGCTCCTCCCCCTGTGCCCGGCCGCTGACCCAGACCAGGCCGAAGTTGCGCACCGAGGCGCCGCGCGCCTCGGCCTCGCGCTCCAGGTGGACGACCTCGTGACCGCGTTCCACGGCGTGCCAGGCGTGCATGGTGCCGAGCACGCCTGCTCCTACGACGATGACTCTCATGCGGCCAGGGTGGTGCCGCCAGGTGACCGAGGGGCGTCCGAGCGGCGGACCACAGATGAACCGACCGAAAAGTTGTACAGCCAACCTGGGGCGGGGTGCGGAAGCCCGACCGACGGGAGCCCGCTCCGGCCGCTCGGCCCCCGCCACCCGCCCCCGGGGAGGGCCCTCCCCGGGAGGGCCGCACCCCCGCAGGACCCCGGACCGGAGGGGAACCCGCACCGGGCGGACCGCTACCGCCGCACCGCTACCGCCGCACCGTCGCCCGCAGGTAGTGCCGCCTGCCGAACTTCGGCTCGTCCACCGCCGTCAGCTCCTCCACCTGGAACCGGTACAGCGCCGCCGCACCGCCCCCCGTCAGGAACTGCCGCCGGACCTCCGCGTCCTGCGCGAACGACGGATACCGCCCCTGGTAGGCGACCAGCGCCGCCTCCGCCTGCCGCCCCCACGCCTCGCCCGCACTGCCCGTCAGCTGGAGGCCGCGCAGCTGCTCGCCGAAGACCGGCGGCGGCAGGAAGACGGTCGCCGCCGCCCGGGCCTCCTCCGCCAGGTGGTGGCTGTGCCGGGTGGCGCGCTCGCTGACGAAGTAGAGGACGAGGTCGTCGTCGTAGGCGAAGAAGGCGAGGTTGGCGTGCGGACCGTGCTCGTGACCGGCGGTCGCGAGCGTGAGCACCATCGCCTCGGCCAGCAGCCCTTCGACCCCCTTGCCGAGCTCCTCGGCCGGCCAGTCCCCCTGGGTGATGTCGAGTCGGTACGGCATGGGCAGCACTTCCCTCCATGACACGCCCGGCGCCCTCGGGCGCCCTGGCACGACTGAGCCGGGCGGGCGCCCCGTCCACAGGGGCCCCACGCCCGGCTCACATGCTCTCCCCGCCACCCCGGCCACACAAGGGCCGGGCGGCACCCGGCCCGCTCAGCCCCGCCGCACCACCGTGGGCGGGCGGCCGCCCCCCGCCGGCACGAGACCGGCGCCGAGGAACGGGCGCAGCGGACCGCTGCGCGCCCGGCCGACCAGCGGACCCGCCCGGCCGGCCGCCAGCGCGAGCGGAACCGCCACCAGCACGCCGACCACGGCGCCCGCCAGGACGTCGTGCGGGTAGTGGACGCCGACCCAGACCCGGGAGGCGCCCATCAGCACGGCGGCGAACCCGGCGACCACCCCGATCCGCCGGTCGGCGAACCAGAGCGCGGCGGCGGCCGCGAACGCGGCCACCGTGTGGTTGCTCGGGAACGACCAGTCGCCCGGTCCGGGGCAAGCCTCCAGGGTGTCGCGCACCCCGAGCTGGGCGCACGGCCTGACCTCCTCCACCACACCCTTCAGCGCCGAGTTCACGGCGTACGCGACGACCACGACCAGCGGTGAGGCGAGCACCTGCGCTATCACCGCCGGGGCCGCGCCCCGCGCGCGCCACCAGGCGGCGAGCATGAGCAGCGCGAAGAGCGCCAGGCCGACGGCGGACCAGAGCGCGACCAGCCGGTCCAGCCAGTGCGGCGCGGCGTCGGCCCAGCCGACCACCCGGGTGTAGAGGCCGCCGTCGACGCCGCTGCCGTCGTAGGCGGCCAGCGGGTGGACCGGGGGCAGCTGCGCGGCACCGGTCACCGCGGGGGCGACCGGTCCCGGGGCGACCGACGCCGGAGCCGCCGCCACCGGGGCCGCCGCCGCAACGATGAGGGTCACCGGCGGTCACCCCGGCGACCGCGGGCCCGCCCGGAGCGGAACACTTCGAGAACAAACGGGAGCATGGAGACAACTACTACCAGACCGGCGATGAACAGCGGATAACGTTCGATACCGGGGCGCGGGTGCTCCGGAGCCCCGTCCCTCCCCGAGGAGGGCCGCCCGCCGCGCGCACCGCCCGCGGGCGGGACCGCCCACGACCGTCACCACGAGGCCCTGGACACCCCGTGCCCAGCATGCGGACACGCGCCCCCGGCACGCCCCCGTGCGCCCGACGCGCACCTCGCACGACCGCCCCCACCGGACGGCCCGCCGCCGTTGCAGCCCACCCCCGCACCTCCCCACCCGGAGGCGCCTCCCCGCCCCATCCCCACCCCTGTCGGCCGCCTGCCCGGGGAAAATATGCAGACCGGTCCACTGATAAAAAATCTACCGACCGGTCTACATAAGCACCCGCCCCCCACCGCAAAGTCGGCAAAATATGCCAACCGGTCTACATAAAAATTCCCCCACCTCTACCCCCGCCCCTGCCCCCACCCCGCCTCCCCACAGGCCTCACGCCGACCTCGAACCAGCCCAGCAGCCTCCCGGGGCCGGCCGCCGCCCCGGCACGCCAAAGCAGGAAGTCGACCCGTCCGACTTCCTGCTCCGAACCACCCACCGCATACCACCCATCGAGCACCACCCGCCCCTACGGCCCCACGGGACCCGACGCCGGATGGCCATAACCGATTGGCATGTCCACTCTCATACCCTGTGGTATTCCGACTTGGCAGACCCCATCCCCAGGAACCGGTAGCGCCCGTACTCTTTCGTCAGCGCGTCGACCCCGGCGCGCCCTCGAACGGCGGCGAGGAGCAAACGGAGTGCGGCAGACCGGACGGCAGACCCGACGACCCGAACGTCGAACTCCGCAGACCGCGGCGGAACTGGCCAAGGTCCACGAGCGCGCCCTCGCCGAGGCCGCCGCCCGCAGCGCCGCCCGGGACGCCACCGCCCCCGACGACGAACAGACCCTCCTCCAGCCCCGCCCCGAGATCGGCGACTCCTGGGCACGCCTGCGCCGCCTCGGCCTCGACCCGGACGCCGGCGCCGCCGCCGTCCACCTCGGCCCGGCCGAGATCGAACACCGCCGCCGCACCTCCGGCCTCGACCCGGTACTCCCCGTCCTCCGCGACACCCTGCTCGAACCGGTCGGCCAGGCCCCGCTGATCCTGGCCATCGCCGACGCCGACGGCCACATCCTCTGGCAGGAGGGCGAACGCGGTCTGCGCCGCAGCGCCGACCGGATCGGCTTCCTCACCGGCGCCCGCTGGGTCGAGGAGAGCGTCGGCACCAACGGCATCGCCGCCGCGCTGCGCGCGCAGCGCCCGATGCACGTCCACTCCGCCGAGCACTACCTGCGCAGCCACCACTCGTGGACCTGCGTCGCGGCGCCCGTCCACGACCCGGGCACCGGGCGGCTGATCGGCGCGATCAACCTCAGCGGCCCGGCCCACACCATCCGCCCGTACCTGCTGCAACTGACCGCCACCGCCGCCAAGCTCGCCGAGACCGAGCTCCGCGCCCGCCGCCTGGAGTCGCTGCACCACCTCCGCACCCTGGCCGCGCCGCTGCTCGCCCGGGTGAACGGTCCGGCACTGGTCGTGGACGCGGCCGGCTGGACCGCCGCCGCGGCGGGCTTCCCCCCGCCGCCCCGGCTGCGGCTGCCGGCCGGCGGCTGGGGCTCGGCGACCGTGCACTGGCTGCCGAGCCTGGGCGAGTGCGTCATCGAACCCCTGGCCGACGGCTGGCTGGTCCGCCCGGTCCGGCCCCAGGACGACGCCCCGACGACGGCCGGCGGTCCGGCGGGAGCCCCGGACCAGGAGCTGCTCGCCGAGCAGGCCGAGGGCGCCCGGCTCCGGCTGGACCTGCGCCGGCCCGACCGCGCCGAGCTCTCGGTGCACGGCGCGGCCGGCAGCTGGTCCCACGCCCTCAGCCCGCGCCACGCCGAACTGCTCCTCCTGCTGGCCACCGAGCGGAACGGCCACAGCGCGGCGCAGCTGGCCGACGCGCTGTTCGGCGACCCGGCCCGGACGGTGACGGTCCGCGCCGAGCTGTCCCGGCTCCGCCGCTACCTGGGCGGGCTGCTGGCCCACCGGCCGTACCGGTTCGCCGAGTCGGTGCTGGTCAGCGTGGCCGGCCCGGAGGACCCGTACGACCTGCTGCCGACCTCGTCGGCGCCGGCCGTGCGGCGGCTCCGCGCGGGCCTGGCGGCCGGTACGGTCCGCCTCCCCGGCACCCCGCCGTTACCGGACCCCCGCGCGCCCGGCGACGCGGCCGCGCCCCGGCCCCGGCCGTCGCGGCCACCGGGCGCCCAGCCCGTCCGCAGGCAGCTCACAAGCGCACAGCCCTCCGACGCACAGCTCCCCGGCCCACAGCCCGGCAGCACACCACCCGCCAGTGCACCGCCCGCCAGCGCACCGCCCGCCAGTGCACCGCACCCGGACCCGCGGCTCCCGGGCGCACCGCGCGAAGCCGTCCACCCCACCGGCGCGCGGCCCGGCAGCACGCCACCCGCCGACACACAGTCCGCCGCCGTCCCGCCCCCGCACGACCGGCCCGTCCCGCACGGCCTGCCGACGCATGCCCTGCCGACGCACGGCCTACCCACGCATGACCTGCCGGCACACGGCCTACCGACGCACGGTCCGCTGACACACGGCCTGCCGGCGCACGACCTGTCGACAGGCGATCAGCCCACGAGCGGTCGGCCCACGAACGATCCGCCCGCAGCCCTCCGCCCCGAAGGGCCCCGGCCGCAACCCCAGGCCCAGCCCCCGGGCCCGCGGCCCGCGCGGCCTCAGCCGCCCGTCAGCAACTCGGACAGCTGGGCGTCGGTCGGCCCGTAGGCGCGCTCCGCCTCCTCCGACACGAGCGCGTAGGTCCGGTCCAGCCAGGCCCGGACCTTGGGCTTGGACACCTCCAGCAGGGCGCTCCCGTGCGGCGATTCCAGCGCCAGGTGCAACGTCGAGCCGTGGCACGGACAGTACGCCGGCCACAGCTTGACGTCGCCCTGACCGCTCAACGAGCGCAGGCCGTCGCGCAGCAGTTCACGCGAGAACACCCAGTCGGCCTCGTCCGGCCGGCCCAGGTGGAACGTCAGCAGCACCTCGTACGGGCGGTCGGCGTCGAACCGGAACCGCGTACGGACCTCCCCGACCACCTCCTCGCCCAACGAGATCCGCAGGGTCAGCACCTCCTCCACCGCCGCCGGAGCGGCGGTGGAGCCTGCCTCTTCGCCGCCCGTGGGGGTAGCGGCGAGAGGGGCACTGGAGGGTGCTGACAGCGGGTCGGGCGGCATGACGATCTCTCCGGGACGGCGTGGGATGCCCTCAGACTGCGCCACTGGTCACCGGGCGGCAAGGGTTGCAAGGAGGTTGCAATAATCCCTGCCCGACCGGGCAGATCCTTACCGATCCTGTCAGACTGACCGTCAACTTCCGCTAAGCAATGGGCTGTCCACGGATCGGATCGGTTCCGTCCGAGGGCTGGCCACCCCCGGGGCGCCCGCTGGTACGCTCGTCCCCCTGTCGGCGCGCGCCCGCGCGCGAGTCCCGGCGGACCCCGCACGCGCAGCCCGGACCAGACCCGGCCGGATCAGGCCTGCCCAGCGGCCGTCCACCTGGTCCGGCGGCACCGGCTGCGCCGTCGGTACGTGGGAGAATGCGACGACCGCAACGGCGACTTCAGGGGAGGGAGGGGGTCCGGTGGCTCTGTCCGAGGGCGCCGAGCAGGACGCGGCGTACCCGCACGACCGGCGCGGCGGGCGCCGTGGCCGACACGGTCGGCCGAAGCCGTTCGGCGGCCGCCTCCGGCTGCCCACACTGCGGTTCTCCGGTGCCGCGATGGCGATGTCCACCGTGGTCGGCATCAGCATCGCCACCACCTTCCTGCTCAACGAGCAGCAGGGCGTGGGCCGGCGGGCCGGGGTCGCCAGGGTCGGGTCCAGCGGGCCGCCCAGTCCGGCCGCGCCCGACACCTCCTCCGACGCCGCCGGGTCCTCGTCCGGCCTGGCGTCCGGCGGTGCCACCGCCCCCGCGGGCCACCCCCCGGCCGCGCTGCCGCAGTCCGGCCCGTCCGGTCCCGCCGACCCGAGCCGCGCGGCCGGGTCGTCTGCGGGCGCGCAGTCCCCCGCTCCCGCCGGGTCCGCCCCGGCCGCACCGCACCCCGGTGACGCCGGGTCGGGCCGACCGCTCGCCGAGGGCCCGGCCACCGCGCACGGCACGACCGGCGAATCCTCCGACCGGACGCTCGGCGGAGGCCCGGAGGCCCTGACCGCGAGCACGAGACCCGGCCCGCAGCCCGCCGACGGACAGCAGGACGGCGCCGACGGCCCGGCCGCCGGGCAGCTCGCGGAGCAGCAGCTCGCGGACCAGCTGCCCGACGGGCAGCCGCTCACCGGTCACCGGCCCGACGGCCCGTCACCCTCCGAGCCGTCACCCTCCGCCGCCTCCCCCTCCGTCCCCCGGCCGATGGTCCCGTCGCCGGGCGGCTCCGCACCCCGCCCGCCCATCGCGCCGCCGGGCCCGGGAGGCCTGACCGGTGAGGCCGTCGGATCCGCCAAGGACACCGGCGCGGAGGGGGCCGGCGGCAGACCGGCGACCGGCGAGCCGTCCGACCGGGAGGACGGCGCCGCGACCGACGACGGCGCCGCAACCGACACCGCCCCGGGCGCGGGCACCGACACCGACACCGACACCGACCGGACGATCAGCGGCGCCGCCCTGGTCCAGTCCCTCGGCCGCGACGGCACCCGCCACCTGCTCGCCCTGACCGTCACCGAGCCGCTCACCGCGCTGCAGACCGAGTTCCGGCTCGCCCCCGGCGCGCTGGCGCCCGGCTCCGGCACCGCCTGGACCGACCTGACAGGCGCGGTGGCCACCGCCCACCAGGAGCGCGGCGCGCTGGTCTACCGCTTCACCACGCCGCCCGGGACCGACGTCCGCCCCGGACGGTACGTCTTCGGCGTCCTCGGCAGCCGCCCCGCCACCGCCGCCTCCACCCCGATCGCCTCGACGGCCCCGACGGCCCCGCCCACCGGTCCCACCGGTCCCGGAGCGCCGACCGCCGCCCCGCGCCCGGCCGCCGCGGCCGAGACCTGGAGCGCCGCCGCCTTCGGCATCCACCGGCCCCGCGCGGTCGCCGCCCTCGGCGCCTTCGCACCCCCGGCGGACGCCCCCGCCGAGGCCGCCGCCCCGGCCGCACCGCCGCACAGCAGGGCCCACGCCACCACCGGGCCCCGCTGACCCGGCCGGACGGCCCGCCGCCCCGCACCCGCCCGACCGGCCCCACGGCACCGACCGAACGCCGCCCCGCCGCCCGTCCGGTGCCCGGGCCGCCCGCCGCACGCCCGAACCCCGGCCGAGCACCCGGCAACCCGACAGGTCAGCGCCCGTTCGGGCTCATCTCGGCCGCCCCGTTCGTTACTGTGGTCGCCAGTCGGCACAGCCGCCCCGCGCCGGGGCCGGCCCCGCACCACCGCATCCCAGGAGGAGTTCGTGTCCACGGTCCTGACCCAAGGCGGCAACGCCCCGCTGACCGCCGCGCGGGTGACCGTCGAGGTCACCGCACCCAAGGCGCTGGACGTCTCGGGCCTGCTGCTGACCGATGCCGGAAAGGTCCGCTCGGACGCCGACTTCGTCTTCTACAACGCCCCGAACGGGCCCGGCGTGACCCACCGTCCGGCCTCCGCGGGCACTCCTGACGCCATCGCCATCGACACCGCGGCCGTCCCGGCCGGCATCACCAAGATCGTGGTGACCGCCAGCCCCGACGAGGCCGGCGCCACCTTCGCGGGCATCGAGCCGACCGCGACCGTCCGGGACAGCGCCAGCGGCGAGGTGCTGGTCACCTTCACCCCGCCGCCGCTCAGCCGGGAGACCGCGCTGGTCGTGGTCGAGGTCTACCAGCGCAACGGCGCCTGGAAGGTCCGCGCGGTCGGCCAGGGGTACGCCGACGGCCTGGCGGGCATCGCCACCGACTTCGGCGTCAGCGTCGACGACCAGCCCACCCCGGCCGCCACCCCGGCACCGGCCGCCGCGCCGCCCGCCCCGGCACCGGCCGCCGCCGCACCGCCGGCCCCGCCCGCGGCCGTCGACCCCCGGGTCGCGATGGCCTCCGCCCCGCCGATGCCGCAGGCCGCCCCGCCCGTGCCCCCGGCCGCGCCGTCCTTCACCAAGGTCACCCTGGACAAGGGCCGGGTGAGCCTCACCAAGGGCGGCTCGGTCTCGCTGGAGAAGAACGGCAAGCCCTTCCTCTCCTCGATCCGGATGGGCCTCGGCTGGGAGCCCGCCGGCCGCGGCCGCAACATCGACCTCGACGCCTCCTGCATCGCCTTCGACGCGAAGCGCGAGAAGCTGGACACCGCCTGGTTCATGAAGCTGGGCATCTTCAACGGCTCCATCGCCCACTCCGGCGACAACCTGACCGGCGAGGGCGGCGGCGACGACGAGTCGATCACCGTCCACCTCAACGGCCTGCCGCCGGAGGTCTGCGGCCTGGTGTTCGTGGTGAACTCCTTCTCCGGCCAGAAGTTCACCGACGTCAAGAACGCCTACTGCCGCCTGGTCGACGCCTCGTCCAACCAGGAGCTGGTCCGCTTCGACCTCACCCAGTCCGAGCCGCGCACCGGCGTGGTGATGTGCAAGCTGGTCCGTCAGTTCTCGGGCGAGTGGGTGATGACCGCGATCGGCGAGTACGTCGACGCCAAGACCGCCCGCGCGATGGTCAAGCCCGCCGCCTCGATGCTCTGACCTCGATGGTCTGACCTCGATGGTCTGACCTCGATGGTCTGACCTCGATGGTCTGACGGCACCCGCCGCCTCCGGCGCCGCCCGAGGGCCCGGCCGCTCCCGTGAACGGGGGCGGCCGGGCCCTTCCAACTCCCCTACTCCCCAAGGGTTTTACGCCCGCGCGGCGGCTACTCCTCGATCGCCCCGCCCACCTGGCGCAGGTGCTGCCGGAAGCTGTACGCCGGATCCGCGGCCCGCCGCTCCAGGTACCGGTCGAACGAGGTCTGCCGGCGCAGCGTGTCGCCCGAGCGGATCCGCTCCGCCTGGACGCGCTCGGTGCGGGCGATCCCGGCGGCGCTCTCCAGCACCTCGTCCAGGCGGGCGGCGGGGACGAACAGGACGCCGTCCGCGTCCGCGAACACCACGTCCCCGGCGTCCACCAGGTGCGGGCCGAACCGGGCCGTCGCCAGTGCCTCCGGCTCCCGGTCGTCCAGCCGCACCGGGCCGAGCGGCAGGCTGCCGTAGCTGAACACCGGCAGCCCGATCTCCAGCAGCTCCGTGGTGTCCCGGTGCAGCCCCCACACCACCAGCCCGGCCACCCCGGCGGCCCGCGCCTCCAGCACCGCGAGGTCGCCGACGCACGCCTCGTCGACCCGCCCGCCGTTGTCGATCACGAGCACGTCGCCCGGCCGCGCGGAGCCGTACGCCTCCAGGAAGACGTCGACGCTCCCGTAGTGCCGCACCGGCAGCACCCGTCCGGCGACCCGGCTCCCCGGGACCACCCCGGCCACCCCCGCCGGAGCCGCCCGCAACTCCACCCCGAGCCGCACGCACGCGTCCGCCACCAACGGCGTCGACAGCTCCGCGAACCGCTTCACCACCATGCCAACTCCTCCTGCTCAGGGCCCAGTTCACCAGCAGCAGGATCCTACGCCGCAGCCCCCATCACACCATCGGGTGAAAAACCATCGCGCACGGCATAACTCCCCGAACCCACGACTACCGTGACGCGCATCTGAGGGAGGGGCATCATGAGTGCTGTGGCGCATGAGCGACCGATCACAGGTTCCCCGTCGCAGGAGGACATCCTGCTGGAGGGCTTCCTGAGCCTGCACTCCCCCGAAGGCTTCCGGGCCGAGCTCATCGAGGGAGAGATCTTCGTGGCACCACCGCCGGACGGCGATCACGAGGACCACATCAGCCACTTGATCAAGCAGGTGGCCCGCAGGTCCGCCACCGACATGAGCGTCTCCGGCGGCAAGGGCCTCCGTCTGGTCAGTGGCGGTCTCTGCCCGAGGAACCACGTCATCCCCGACGCGACCTTCGCCCCCGAGGAGCTCCGCCTCTTCCGCGGCGCCCCGTCCTGGATGGAGCCGGACGGCGTGGCGATGGTCGCCGAGGTGACGTCCGCCAAGCCCGACCAGGACCGGATCGCCAAGCGCCACTGCTACGCCCGTGCGGGAATCCCGCTCTACCTCCTGATCGACCGCGAGCGGTCGCAGGCCAGCCTCTTCGGCGCACCCCACCGCGACGAGTACACCGAGGTCCACCTGGCCGCCTTCGGCGAGCCGCTCGCGCTCCCCGAGCCCTTCGGCTTCGAGCTGGACACCAAGCCCTTCCTCTGAGCCCGCCCCTCCCTCCGGTCCCCGCCCGCAGGTCCGCAGCGCGAGAGCACGCCGCAGCGCGAGAGCGCCCCGGGGAACGAGAACGGCCCGCACCCCTCCGCGCAATCGGGGGTGCGGGCCGTGTCCTCGGTGGCGGACGGCGGCGGACGTCAGCCGCGGGTCGCCATGGCGCGCAGGAAGAACGTCAGGTTGGCCGGGCGCTCCGCGAGGCGGCGCATGAAGTAGCCGTACCACTCCTCGCCGTACGGGAGGTACACGCGCATGGTGTTGCCCTCGCCGGCGAGGCGCAGCTGCTCCTCGGGGCGGATGCCGTACAGCATCTGGTACTCGAAGGAGTCCCGCTTGCGGCCGTTCCACTGGGCCAGCTGGCCGGCGATCTTGATCATGTTGGGGTCGTGCGAGGCGATCATCGGGTAGCCCTCGCCCGCCATCAGGACCTTGAGCGCGCGGACGTACGCGAGGTCGACCTCGTGCTTGCCCTGGAAGGCGACCGACTCGGGCTCCTTGTAGGCGCCCTTGCACAGGCGCACCCGGGAACCGGCGCCGGAGAACTCGCGGCAGTCGGCCTCGGTGCGGCGCAGGTAGGCCTGGAGGACGACGCCCAGCCACGGGAAGTCGGCCCGCAGCTCGCGCGCGATGGAGAGGGTGGAGTCGGTGGTGGTGTGGTCCTCCATGTCGAGGGTCACCGTGGTGCCGGCGTCGGCGGCGGCCTCGCAGATGCGGCGGGCGTTCTCCAGGGCGATCTTCTCGCCGTCCACCGGGAGGAACTGGCCGACGGCCGAGAGCTTGACCGACACCTCGGCGCCGGCGGCGAGGCCGGTCTCCTTGAGCGCCGCGAGCAGGTGCTCGTAGGCCTCGGCGGTGCCGGCGGCCTGGGCCGCGTCCTGGGTGTCCTCGCCGAGGTGGTCCAGGGTGACCTTGCGGCCGGTGGCGACCAGGTCGTCGCAGGCGGTGACGGCGTCGTCGAGGGCCTCGCCGGCGACGAAGCGCTCGACTATCGCGTGGGTCGGCGGGAACTTCTCGACGACCGTGCGGACCTGGGGGGAGCGGGAGGCCGCGAGGAGGGCGGAACGGAGCATCGTGACTCCTGGAACTGGTGCTTCTAAGGGTGGCAGAAAAGCGGGCGGCGGACGAAGAGGGGTGCCGCGCGCAGCGCGACCCGAGAAGGGTGGCGGCGGGCGACGGGTGGGCGGGGTCCGCCGCCCGGGGGACGCCCGGTTGCGGGACCGGGCGTCACGGGACCGAGGGGTCCGAGGGGGGCGTTCAGCCCATGTGCGGGTAGCGGTAGTCCGTCGGCGGGACGAAGGTCTCCTTGACCGAGCGGGTCGAGGTCCAGCGCGACAGGTTCTGCTTGGCGCCGGCCTTGTCGTTGGTGCCCGAGGCACGGGCGCCGCCGAACGGCTGCTGGCCGACGACCGCGCCGGTCGGCTTGTCGTTGATGTAGAAGTTGCCGGCCGCGTTGCGCAGCTTGAGCATCGCGTGCTGGACGGCCTCGCGGTCCTGGGAGATGATCGCGCCGGTCAGGGCGTAGTCCGACACCGACTCCATCTGGGTCAGCATCTCGTCGTACCGGTCGTCCTCGTAGACGTACACGGCGAGGACCGGGCCGAAGTACTCGTCGCGGAAGTACTCCGAGGCCGGGTCCTGGCAGACCAGCACGGTCGGCCGGACGAAGTAGCCCACGCTGTCGTCGTACGTGCCGCCGGCCAGGACCTCGACCTGCGGGTCGGCCTGGGCGCGGTCGATCGCGGCCTTGTTCTTGGCGAAGGCGCGGTCGTCGATGACGGCGGACATGAAGTTCGACAGGTCGGTGACGTCGCCCATGGTCAGGCCGTCGACCTCGTCGCGGAACTCGTCCTTCAGCTCGGCCCAGATGGACGCCGGGACGTAGGCGCGGGAGAGCGCCGAACACTTCTGGCCCTGGAACTCGAAGGCGCCGCGGGTCATCGCGGTCTTCAGGACGGCCTTGTCGGCGGACGGGTGGGCGACCAGGAAGTCCTTGCCGCCGGTCTCGCCGACGATCCGCGGGTAGGTGCGGTAGCCGGAGATGTTGTTGCCGACCTCGCGCCACAGGTGCTGGAAGGTGGCGGTGGAGCCGGTGAAGTGGATGCCGGCGAGCGCCGGGTGCTTCAGCGCGACCTCGGAGACGGCCAAGCCGTCGCCGGTCACCATGTTGATGACGCCCTTGGGCAGGCCGGCCGCCTCCAGCAGCTGCATCAGCAGGTGCGCGGAGAACTGCTGGGTCGGCGACGGCTTCCAGAGCACCACGTTGCCCATCAGCGCCGGAGCGGTCGGCAGGTTGCCGGCGATGGCGGTGAAGTTGAACGGGGTGATCGCGTAGACGAAGCCCTCCAGCGCGCGGTGGTCGCTGCGGTTCCACACGCCGTCCGAGGAGATCGGCTGCTCGGCCATGATCTGGCGGGCGAAGTGCACGTTGAAGCGCAGGAAGTCGACCAGCTCGCAGGGGGTGTCGATCTCGGCCTGCTGCGCGGTCTTCGACTGGCCGAGCATGGTGGCGGCGGCCAGGGTCTCGCGCCAGGGGCCGGCCAGCAGGTCGGCGGCGCGCAGGAAGATCGCGGCGCGCGAGTCGAAGGAGAGCGCCTGCCAGGCCGGGGCGGCGGCCAGGGCAGCATCGATGGCGTCCTGCGCGTCCGCCTGGGTGGCGTTGCGCAGGGTGCCGAGCCTCGCCGCGTGGTTGTGCGGCTGGACGACGTGGATCTCGGCGCCGGCGCCCATGCGGCGCTCACCGTTGATCGTCATGGTCAGCTGGACCGGCTCCTGGCCGCCCAGCTCCTTCAGCTTGGCCTCCAGACGGGCCCGTTCCGGGCTGCCCGGGGCGTAGCTGTGGACCGGCTCGTTCACCGGCGCGGGGACCTGGGTCACAGCGTCCATGAGCGCACGCTCTCCTTCATGTCTTGCGGGGATGCCGACGCGGGTCGCACGACGGCCACAGGACGAACGCTATTCCCGCACCGGGGCCCGCTTGATTGGCCTGGCGGCTAAAATCATTCGCACGGCGTTGTCCGACCGGATGAAGAACCGGCCGATCGCACCGATCGGCGGCCCCCGGCGCGGCTCGCCGCTCACCGCACCACCGGGCACCGGCACCCGCCCCGCACCACCCACCGCCGCGTACTGCACCGCACCCGGCACCACCGCCGACCACCGCACCACCGAGGTGCCCGAAGGAGGAGGACCGATGAGCTCCCCGGGCCTCCCGCTCCGCCAGCTGCTGATGTCGCTCGGCGAGCCGCTGGTCGAGCTCCAGGCCGCCCCGCACGGGCTGGACGTCGCCGTCCGCGACGTCGCGATCCTCGATCCGGAGGACCCGCCGACCGCCGCCGCCGGCGAACTGGTGCTCGCCATCGGCGCCCGCGGCCGGGCCGCCCTCCCCGCACTGCGCGCCGCGGGCCGGGCCGGGGCCGCCGCCGTGGCCGTCAAGCTCGACGCCCCCGGGCAGGCCGACGCCCTGCGCGAGGCGGCCACCGAGGCGGGCGTGGCCCTGCTCTCGGTCCGCCGGGAGACCCGCTGGGAGCACCTCGATTCGCTGGCCCGCGCGATCATCGCCGGACCGGACACCCCGGACTCCCCCGGCACCGCCGAGCACAACGCCGGCGACCTCTTCTCGCTCGCCCAGACGGTCGCCGTCCTCACCAACGGCATCGTCTCCATCGAGGACACCTCCAGCCGGGTGCTCGCCTACTCGCGGTCCTCCGACTCGGACGAGGTGGACGACCTGCGCAGGCTCTCCATCCTCGGCTGGCAGGGCCCCGAGCCGTACCTGTCCAAGCTCCGCGAGTGGGGCGTCTTCCAGCACCTGCGCACCTCGGACACGGCGATCGCGGTCGACCCGCACCCGGAGCTGGGGCTGCGCCGCCGGCTGGCGATCGGCATCCGCGCCGGTGCGCAGCCCCTCGGCACCATCTGGGTGCAGGAGGGCGCCCAGGCGCTCGCCCCGCTGGCCGAGCAGGCGCTGGTCGGCGCGGCCCGGGTGGCGGCGGCGCAGCTGGTGCGCCGCCGGCGGGAGCTGTCGGCGGACGTCCGGCTGACCCGCACGCTGCTCACCGGTCTGCTGGAGGGCTCGACCGGCGCGCAGTCGCTCGCCACCCACCTGGGGCTGGACCTGCGCCGACCGGCCACCGTGCTGGCGTACAGCGCGGGCTCCACCGAGGAGCTGACCCGGGCGGAGGTGACCGGCCTGATCTCGGTGCACACGGCGGCCCGGCACCCCACGGCGCTGCTCGCGCCGATCGAGTCCCGGGTGTACGTGCTGCTGCCCGAGCTGCCGGCGAACCTGCCGATGGCGACGGTGCGCGGCTGGGCGCAGGAGGTGGTCGAGGCGGCCCGGGACCACCTGGGCGTCCCGCTGCGGGCGGCGATCGGGTCGACCGTGGACGGCCTCCCCCGGGTGCCCGACTCGCGGGCGCAGGCGGACCGGATCCTGGACGCGATGGGGCGCGGCGGGGTGGACCTGGAGGTGGCCGCGCTGATCGACGTGCAGGCGGAGGTGCTGGTCAGCGAGGTGCTGGCACTGCTCCAGGAGCGGGGCGGGCTGCGCGACCCGCGGCTGACCGCGCTCACCGCGTACGACCTCCGGCACGGTACGCGGCTCGCCGAGTCGGTGCTGGCCTGGCTGGACGCGCTGGGCGAGGTCAGGGTCGCGGCGGACGCCCTGCACATCCACCCCAACACGCTGCGGTACCGGGTCCGCCGGGCCGAGCAGCTGACCGGCATCGACCTGTCGCAGCCGCAGCAGCGGCTGCTGGCCATGCTCCAGCTGCGGCTCCCGGCCGAGCCGTAGCCCCCGCGCCACCGCCGCCCTCCGGCCCTCCCGCCGTCCCCCGGCCGCCCCGCCACCGCGCCACGCCGCCCGGCCCAGCGCCACGCCGCGCCACGCCCCGCCGCCACCGCGCCACGCGAAAGGGGCCCGCCGAAGCGGGCCCCCGTCACTCACCTGCGGTCGGTTCAGGCGCCGTAGCCCTGGCCGCGCTTGTGCTCGTTCAGCCGGTGCCACGGGCCGGTGATGGCCAGCTGGATGCCCGGGACCTGGATGTTGGCGAAGAGGGTCTTGCCGTCGTCCGAGAAGGTCACGCCGGTGAACTCGCTGAACTCGGGCTTCTCGGCGGTGCCGATGTTCAGGTCGTTGCGGGCGATCGGGTAGGTCAGGCCGTCCTCGGTGGCGCCGAACAGGTGGGACACGCCCTCGCCGTCCTCGGCGATCACGATGCCGCCGTACGGCGAGACGGTGATGTTGTCCGGGCCGTCGAAGTTGTCGTGGTCGCCGAAGACGTCGGTGTTGACGCCCAGCAGCACCTTCAGGGTGATGGTGCGGCGGACCGGGTTGTAGAACCAGACCTGGCCGTCGTGCTGCACCGGGCTCTCGGAGCGGGCGAAGCTGGAGACGAAGTAGAAGCCGCCGTCACCCCACCACATGCCCTCCAGCTTGCGGGCGCGGGTGACCTCACCGTCCTTGAACTGCTTGCGGATCGAGACGGTGCGGGCGTCGCGGTCCTGGACCTTGACCCAGTCCACGCCGTAGGTGGTGCCGACCGCGGTGGCGCGGGAGAGGTCGTCGATGAACTTGCCCTGGGCGTCGAAGACCTTGAAGGCCTCCAGCACACCGGCGTCGGCGGCCAGCTTGCGCAGCTGGTAGCGGCCGTGCTTGAAGCCGGCCGGCGGGGTCCAGCGGAACAGCAGGCCGTTGGGGTTCGAGGCGTCCTCGGTCAGGTAGACGTGGGCGCGCTTCGGGTCGACGACGACGGCCTCGTGGGCGAACCGGCCGAAGGCCTTCACCGGCTGCGGGTCGCGGTTGTAGTCGTCGTCGAACGGGTCGACCTCGAAGATGTAGCCGTGGTCCTTGGTGAAGCCGTTCTTGCCGGCCTTGTCCTCGGTCTCCTCGCCGGACAGCCAGGTGCCCCACGGGCTGACGCCACCGGCGCAGTTGGTGGCGGTGCCGGCGATGCCGACCCACTGCTCGACCTTGCCGTTGGCCTTGGCGTGCACGATGGTGCAGCCGCCGGCCGCGCCCGGGTCGTAGACGTGGCCCTCGGTCAGCGGGACCGGGTTCGGCCAGTTGGCACGGGCGCCGGACAGCTCGTGGTTGACGACCAGCAGGTTGCCGCCGTGCTCGTCCTCGAACGCCGCGGTGCCGTCGTGGTTGCTCGGGGTGAACTCGCCGGTGCGCAGCTTGGTGACGCCGGTGCGGTTCACGACCTTGTACTTGAAGCCCTTGGGCAGCGCGAGCAGGCCCTCGGGGTCCTGGACCAGCGGGCCGTAGCCGACGGCCAGCCGCTCGGCCTCGGCAGCCGCGGCGGCCGGCGCCTCGCCGCCGGCCGGAGCGGCGATCGCACCCGGCGCGCTGGCCAGCGCCTCGGCGCTGCCGGCGATCAGGACACCGGCCCCGACGACGGTGGAACGGTTGACGAAGTCCCGGCGGGACAGCGACATGGCAGTCACTCCTGAGGGGTGGGCCGCCGACCGGGACTGCGCCCGGTACGTGGCATGCGAGGTGTCGAGGCAGGTCGTCGACGCCCAGCAGACTCCGCCCGTCCGGTGAACGCACGGTGAAGCCCATACCTCGTCAGGGTGGTCATTTGCCGACCGTATTCGAACTCATGATCCGCCCTTTGCCCGTGATCCGCAGGTCGGGCGGGCGAACGGGGGCTCAGCGGGCTGTCCGGGCCGCCCGCCACTGCTCCCAGGCCGCCACCCACAGCTGCTCGCAGAGACGGTGCTCCTCACCCTCCCCGCGCCCCGCCGAACCCCGTCCCGCCCGGCCGCGCCTGACCTGCTCCCAGGCCCGCTGCGCCGGCAGGCTCGCCACCTCGCTGGCGAACACGGTGTAGCGGATGGCCTCCTCGACCGCCGCGTCGCCCTCCGGCGTCCCGACCACCCAGTGGGTCAGCTGGGAGAGCCGGTTGAGCTGTTCGACCATCGCCGCGACCGCCTCCAGCGCCTCCTCCCGGGTCTCCGAGGCGAGCCGCATCTGCTGCCGCACCGCCGCCTCCCAGCGCAGCGCGCCCGCCTCCGCGCGCGCCCCGCGGGCCGGCCGCGGCACCCGGCCGGCGCGGACCCGCGCCTCGACCGCGGCGGCCTCGCTGATGCCGTGCGCGATCACCGCCCGGTGCGCCTCCAGCCCGGTGACCAGGGTGAGTTCGCGCTCCTCCAGCGGCACGTGCCGGCCGCGCCGGGCGGCCAGGTCGCGCAGCATCGCGGTCCGGCCGCGCAGGTACCGCTCGTGGTCCCCGATCCGGGTCAGCTCGACGCCGCCGGGCGACACCCCGCGGCCGCAGACGGTGACGGTCAGTCCGTCCACCCTGAGCCGGCCGGCCCAGACCGGTCCGGCGCCGCTGACCGGACAGCAGCCGGGCAGCGCCGCACCGGCCCAGAGTCCGCGCCGGTCCTCGTGCACCTCGACCGCGCGCGGCTCGCCGTCCACGGTGATCCACTCGCGCAGCGCCCGGACCCTGCCGGGCGCGTCGCCCTCGTCCACGCCGAGCTGCTCGTAGACGCGGTCCCGCTCGTCCTCGACGACGTCGTCGAGCTCCGGCAGCGGGCCGAGTCGCTCGGTGCCGGGCCGGTGGGTGCGCACGACGACGTACGGTCCGTCGGCGGAGCTCCAGTCGCCGGAGCCGACCTCCACCCAGCCGGGCCCGGCGACGGTCGCGAGGCCGCCGAGGCCCGGGCCGAAGCCCGTGCCGTACTCCGCACCGAGCCCCGCGTCGGACCCCGCGTGATCGGCACCGCCCGCCTCGAACGCGACCAGCGCGGCACCGCCCAGCCCGAGCACGGGCGCGACGCCGTACACCGGGAAGGAGGCCGAGGCGAGGGCGCGGCGGGCGGACTCCTCCTGCGCGGTCAGGCATTCCTCCAGGTCGTCGCCGTGGCACCCGTACGGGCGGTCGAACCGGTCCACCGTCCCCGCACCGTCCACCTGCCGGCCGTCCCGCCCGCCGCCGCTCGCCCGCGTCATCCCGCGCCGCACCCCCTGGTCCTCGCCATGCCCGTCGACTGCGGGCAACGATACGTGGCCCGACCTGCCGGGTCATCAGGCCCTTTGCCCCACCGGGCGGATCCGCCCTGCGATCGGAACCCTCCACCCGGCCGCCGTGTCCGGGCGGGCGGCTGTCGGTCCCCCTTCGTACGCTGGCCGGTATGACAGCAACCACGGAGTTCCCGGCCCGGATCAGCATCGTCACCCTCGGGGTGGCCGACCTCGACGAGAGCGCCCGCTTCTACGAGGCGCTGGGGTGGCGCCGCTCCTCCGTCTCCAGCCCGGAGATCGTCTGGTTCCGCACCGCCGACTCGGTGCTCGGCCTCTTCCCGCACGACGAGCTGGCCGCCGACGCGGGCGTCCCGGCCGGCGGCGAGCCCTCGTTCCGGGGCGTCACCCTCGCGGTGAACCTGGAGTCGCCCGCGCAGGTGGACGCCGCCCTGGAGACGGCGGTCGCGGCCGGCGCGACGGTGGTCAAGCCGCCGGCGCCGACCAGCTGGGGCGGCTACTCCGGCTACTTCGAGGACCCGGACGGCCACCTCTGGGAGCTGGCCCACAACCCGTTCTTCCCGTTCACCGCGGACGGCTCGCTGGACCTGCCGTGAACCCGGCCGGCCTCCGCGCCCGCCACCCGGTCCGGCCCCGCCGTCCGGTCGGGCCGTCGGCCCCGGCCCGTCCCCGCCGCCCCGCCCCCGGTACGGCCTCCGCCCCGGGGGCGGACCCGCGGGGACGGGGGCCCGGCCCGCTCAGCCCTTCGACCGCGCCTTGAACGCCGCCTTGCGGGCCTCCTTGGCGACCGTGCGGTCCAGGTGCAGCTCGCCGACCGCCTCCAGCACGTCCGCCGTGTAGGGGTGGTCCACCCGCCACAGCTCGCCGAAGTAGCTCGCCGGATTGCCGGTCACCGGCAGGTCCTCGATCAGCTCGCGCAACTGCTCCGGGTCGCCGCCCGAGTCGAGCAGCTGGGCCGCGAAGGCGTCGACCACCGTCCAGAGCGCCATGGACCGCTCGGGCGCGGGCACGTCGGCCACCCCGAGCGACACCAGCCAGGCCCGTGCCCCGCCGCCCAGCTCCGGGTCGTCCAGCACCTCCCGGACGGCCGGCTCGGCGGGCGCGCCGAGCATGCTCAGCGCCGAGTGGCACAGCATCCGGCGCATCGGGGCGTACGCGTCGTGGCCGCGCGCCGCGGCGAGCAGCTCGCGCGCCGCCTCCACCGGCTCCCGGCCGGTCACCCAGACCCGCAGCTCGTCGTCGGGCAGCACGTTGGCGGCCTCGCTGATCCCGCGCAGCAGCCCGGCGGCGTCGCCCCGGGCCAGGTCGCCGACCAGCGGCGCGTCGTAGCCGTCCTCCAGCAGCCACTGCCGGATCCCGTACTGGCCCAGCGGGGTGAGCCGGACCAGCCCGAACCGGGCGGACTCCGCCTCGTCCAGCGGCTCCTCCGCCCCGCCCGCGGCCGTCGGCTCCACGGCGCCCTCGGCCTCCTCCTCGTCGAAGAGCTCCGGGTCGATCGGCCGGTAGTCGAGCAGGCCCAGCTCGGCGAGGTCGGCGAGCATCGGGTCCAGGGCGACCATCACGTCGGTGATGTCGCCGAGCAGCTCCTCGCTCGGCTCCTCGCCCTCCGGCACCACCAGCAGGGCGGCCAGCACGCCGAGCGGCACGGTCTCGCTGCCCGGCTCGGCGAAGGCGGTGGTCTCGTAGAGGACCTGGAGCGCCTCGTCGAGCAGCTCGGCGGCCTCGTCGCGGGCGTCCTCGACCTCGCTGAGCCCGTCCTCGTCCTCCTCCTCGTCCTCCCCCTCGGCCGTGCCGTCGGCGGCCTGCTCGCCCGCCGCGGCCCCGGCGGCGCCCCCGGGCGCCTCCTCGCCGGGCAGCGAGTCGGCCTCCACGGCCAGCTCGCGGACGATCCCGGCGGCGGTCAGCCACAGCTCCAGGACGGTCTCCGGATCCCCCTCCTCGGCCGGCTCCAGATCCGGCCCGGGGACGGCCACGTGCTCGCCGGCCGCGGTGGTGCCGATCTCGACCAGGTCCAGGTCGCAGGCGAGCGACCAGGCGCGCATCGCCTCGACCACGGCCTCCTCCGGCGCGTCCCCCTCCTCCGGGGCGAGGCCGAGCAGCCGGGCGGCCGGCGCCCGGTCCGGGCCGGTGAGGTCGCCGAACTCGTCCACCGGACGGTGCGGGGCGGTCCAGCGGGCCAGCGCCAGGGCCCAGCCGAACATCGGCACGGCCTTCGCCTGGGCGGCCAGCTCGGCCTCGGACGGCAGCGCCACCGGCGGCACCAGGACGGCCGCGTCGTCCAGGTCCTCGTCGTCCAGCCCGTGCGCGGCGAACGCCCCGTACAGGTCCTGCAGCTCCAGGTCGGCGGGCAGCACAGCGCCCTCGCCCGGCGTGACCGCCGCCGGGGTTCCGGCGTTCTTGCGACGTCGTGCGGCCATCGTTGCGCGTTCTCCCTACGCCGAGGTCAGCCCGCCGGCGGCGCGGAGATCAGCTCCGCGTACCGGCCCATCACCCCAGCGTATAGGCCGCGCACGCCCGATGCCCGGCCCCAAGGGGCGCGCGCCGCGAGCGCGCGCCCACCCCTTATCCTTCGAATCGGTACCGCGCACACCCCGCGCGGGCCGACGGGCAACGAAGCCCACGCTCCTCACCCGCCACCCGGCGGGAGGGACCACTTCAGCTCACCCGCTCCACCAGGGAGCCCCCGCACCGAGGCCACCACCACAGCGCCCAAGGACGGGCGCGCCGGCATACCCCGCCGACCCCGGTGGCGCCCGGCCACAGGAGACCCCTGCCATGGCGGACCTCTCCCCCGCCGGCTCCGGCCTGCGCACCGCGCAGCTCGACGGACGCCGACTGTCGGAGGCCCTGCTCCCCCTGGAGCTCGCACCACGCACACAGCTCCGGCTCGCCGCGATCAGCCGCTGGAACGCGCTGCGCGGCGTCCGCGTCGGCCTCGTCGCCGCCGCCCTCCTCTTCATGCTGATCGGCGCCAACCTGGCCACCCCGATCTACCCGCTGCTCCAGCAGCGCCTCTCGCTGACCGCACTGGACACCACCGTCCTGTTCACGGTCTACGTGTTCGCGCTGGTCCCGGTGCTCGCCGTGGTCGGCCACTGGTCGGACCACCTCGGACGGCGGGCACTGATCCTGCCCGCCGTGGGGCTGGCCGCCGCGGGCGACGTCGTCTTCGCGACCTCCGGCAGCTTCTGGCAGCTCGCCGCCGGACGCGCCGTCCAGGGCATCGCGGTCGGCCTGTCCACGGGCGCCGCCGGAGCCGCCCTCGGCGACCTGCTGCCCGACCACCCGACCCTGGCCGCCAAGCTCACCCTGGCCTGTTCGGCGGGCGGCGTCGCGATCGGCCCGGTGGTCGGCGCCATGCTGGCCGGCGGCTCCGACCCGCTGCTGACCCCGTTCCTGCTGCACGCGATCGCCCTGCTGGCGCTCTGCGTGCCGCTCGCCCTGGTCCACCCCCGGATGCCCGGCCGCAACCGCCCGCCCGCCTCCCCGCCGCGCATCACCACCCCGGCCCACCTGCGCCCGCAGCGCCTGGCGCTGCCGGTCACCGGCCGCCGCGAGTTCCTGCTGGCCTCCTCCGCCGGCTTCATCTCCTACGCGGTCTTCGGCGTCTACCTCAGCCTGGCCCCGGCCTTCTCGGCCAAGCTGCTGCACACCGACTCCCGGCTGACCGGCGCCGTCGTCGCGGCCCTGCTGCTCGGCTCCTCGGCCGTCGCCCAGCTGCTCGTCCCGCCCACCGCCGACCGCCTGGTGATCGCCCTCGGCATGACCGGCCTGGCCACCGGCCTCGGCCTGGTCGTCACCGCCCAGTACACCGGCACCCCCGCGCTGCTGTTCATCGGCAGCGTCCTCGGCGGCGCCTGCCAGGGCATCGCCTTCCGCTCGCTCTTCACCAGCGCCGTCGCCGCGATGAACCCCGAACGCCGGGGCTCGGAGCTGTCCTCGCTCTGGGTCATCGTCTACCTCGGCTCGTCCCTCCCCATCGTGGGCGTGGGCGCCCTCATCCAGGCCTACGGCCTGCTCCCCGCCACCAGCGGCTTCGTCCTCCTCGCCGCCGCCCTCTGCGCCGCCCTGGCCGTCGCCGTGGCCCGCAAGCCCAGGCACGCCTGACCGGCACGGACGCCGGAACGCCGCTGCCCGGGACGGATACTCCGTCCCGGGCAGCGGCGTTCCGCCCGGCTACGCGCTCCAGGGCTTCCAGGCATCGGTCCCGATCTCGACGCCGAAGGGCTCCGGCAGTCGGACGGACTCCCCGAACTTCCACTCACCGAGTACCTCGTACGTCGCCTCGGCCTTGTTCGGCTCGCCGAACAAGGTCACACCAGGCTGCCGGGGGTCTCGGTCCACCAGCAGGTAGTACGGCACACCGGTGCGCGCGTAGCCGTTCCACTTGGTGGACCTGACCTGCCGACCGAACATGGGGCGACGGTCGTGGCGGGCGTTCGACGAGGACGTCACCTCGACCGCCATGGCGATGTCGTGCGCGTAGAGGGAGCCGATGTCGCCTGCCAGTGCCCGCTCCTCCACTGCCGCGTCCACCACGACGAGATCCGGAACGTACCCGTCCCCGGTCTCCACCAGGTCCAGGCCGACCGCTTGCAGTGCCCGCCAGGGGAAGTCGGCGTCCGCGTCACCGGCGCGGCCGAACCCTCGCTCGATGTGTGCGAGGAACACCGCATGCGTAACAACCGGCGCCGGTGACACGACGATCTCCCCTCCGACCACTTCCACCCGCGTGCCGTCGTCCGGGAGCCGGAGGTACTCACCGAGTTCTCCCCGGACCCACATGGCGTACGGCGAGTCAGGCAGAAGCAACTGCGCGAACGCAACTACCGACATGACATCGCTCCCTCCGAGGTCGCGGCTCCAGCCTCGCCGCACGCTGGCAGATATACCACTGCCGCGCGAACAATTCCCCCGAAGGGGAGATTCGCGCGGCAGCGGGTTGACGGGTGGCGTCCGTCAGACGTTGAAGCCGAGGGCGCGGAGCTGGTCGCGGCCGTCGGGGGTGATCTTGTCGGGGCCCCACGGCGGCATCCAGACCCAGTTGATGCGCAGGTCCTGGACGAGGCCGTCGGTGGCGGTCTTGGCCTGGTCCTCGATGACGTCGGTCAGCGGGCAGGCCGCCGAGGTGAGCGTCATGTCGATGGTGGCCACGTCGGACTCGTCGATGTGGATGCCGTAGATCAGGCCCAGGTTGACGACGTCGATGCCCAGCTCGGGGTCGACGACGTCCATCAGGGCCTCGGTCAGGTCCTCGACGGAGACGGTGCCGGCGGTGGTGCCGACGATGACCGTCGGGCCCTCCTCCGCAGCGGGGGCGGCCGCGGCGCCGGTGTCGGCGCCGGTGGTCTCGGTGGTGTCGGTGTCACTCATGGTCTGTCCTCCTCTGCGGTTCAGTCGGTGGTGACGGCGGGGTGCTCGGCCAGGGCCTTGGCGGTGGCGTCCTTCCAGGCCATCCAGCTGAGCAGGGCGCACTTGACCCGGGCCGGGTACTTGGAGACGCCGGCGAACGCGACCGCGTCCTCCAGCACCTCCTCGTCGCCCTCGCCCTGGCCCTTGCTCTGCATCAGCTCCAGGAAGGCCTCCTGGACCGCCTGCGCCTCGCCGACGGTCTTGCCGACCACCAGGTCGTTCAGCACCGAGGCGCTGGCCTGGCTGATCGAGCAGCCCTGCGACTCGTACGAGACGTCGGCGACCGTGGCGCCGTCGAGCCGCACCCGCAGGGTGATCTCGTCCCCGCAGGTGGGGTTGACGTGGTGCACCTCGGCGTCACCGTCGCGCAGCCCCTTGCCGTGGGGGTTGCGGTAGTGGTCCAGGATGATGTCCTGGTACATCGAGTCGAGCTTCATGATCGCGTGCCCCGTCCCGTCAGCCGAAGAAGTTCCGGACGTGGTGGAGGCCGTCGATCAGGGCGTCGACCTCGCCCGGCGTCGAGTACAGGTAGAACGACGCCCGCGTGGTCGCCGGAATTCCGTACCGCAGGCAGACCGGCCGCGCGCAGTGGTGGCCGACGCGCACGGCGATGCCCTGCTCGTCGAGGACCTGGCCCACGTCGTGCGGGTGGATGTCGCCGAGCGTGAACGAGATCGCGGCGCCGCGGTCGACGGCCGTGCGCGGGCCGATGATCCGCAGGTCCGGGACCTCCAGCAGGCGCTGCACCGCGTACTCGGTGATGGCGTGCTCGTGGGCGGCGATCTTCTCCATGCCGATGTCCGACAGGTAGTCGATGGCCGCGCCGAGCCCGACCGCCTGGGCGATCGGCGGGGTGCCGGCCTCGAACTTGTGCGGCGCCGGGGCGTAGGTGGACGAGCCCATGGTGACGGTCTCGATCATCTCGCCGCCGCCGAGGAACGGCGGGAGGTCCTCCAGCAGCTCCTGGCGGCCCCAGAGCACGCCGATGCCGGTCGGGCCGAGCATCTTGTGGCCGGTGAAGGCGACGAAGTCGGCCTCCAGCGCCTGCACGTCCAGCACCATGTGCGGCGCGGCCTGCGAGGCGTCGATGACGACGAGCGCGCCGACCGACTGCGCCTTGCGGACGATGGTCTCGACCGGGTTGACGGTGCCGAGCAGGTTGGAGACCAGGGTCACCGAGACGACCTTGGTCCGCTCGGTGATCAGCTCGTCGATGTTCGACAGGTCGAGCCGGCCCTCGTCGGTCAGCCCGAACCACTTCAGCTTCGCGCCGCTGCGCTGCGCGAGCAGCTGCCACGGGACGATGTTGGAGTGGTGCTCCATCTCCGTGATGACGATCTCGGAGTCGGCGTCGACCCGGTAGGGCTCCTCCGCCCAGGCCAGCATGTTGGCGACCAGGTTGAGCGACTCGGAGGCGTTCTTGGTGAAGATGACCTCGTTGCGGCTCGGCGCGTTGATGAACGCCGCGACCTTGTCACGGGCGCCCTCGTACAGCGCCGTGGCCTCCTCGGCGAGCACGTGCACGCCGCGGTGGACGTTGGCGTTGTGCCGCTCGTAGTAGGTGTTCAGCGCGTCGAGCACCTGGCGGGGCTTCTGCGAGGTGGCGGCGTTGTCGAGGTAGACCAGCGGCTTGCCGTCGTGCAGCAGGCGCTGCAGGACGGGGAAGTCCTTGCGGATCGCGTCGGTGTCGAGCAGGCCCGTCAGGACCGCCGACTCGTGCGTATGGGTCACTCGGAAGCGCCGCCCTTCACGTAGGACTCGTAGCCCTCCGCCTCCAGCTTGTCGGCCAGCTCGGCACCGCCGGACTCGACGATGCGGCCGGCCGCGAAGACGTGGACGTAGTCGGGCTTGATGTACCGCAGGATGCGGGTGTAGTGCGTGACCAGCAGGGTGCCGACCTCACCGGTCGAGCGGACCCGGTTGATGCCCTCGGAGACGACCCGCAGCGCGTCGACGTCGAGGCCGGAGTCGGTCTCGTCGAGGATCGCGATCTTCGGCTTGAGGAGCTCCAGCTGGAGGATCTCGTGGCGCTTCTTCTCGCCGCCGGAGAAGCCCTCGTTGACGTTGCGCTCGGCGAAGGCCGGGTCCATCTGGAGGGCGGCCATCGCCTCCTTGACCTCCTTGACCCACAGGCGCAGCTTGGGGGCCTCGCCGCGGACGGCGGTGGCGGCGGTGCGCAGGAAGTTGGAGACCGAGACGCCGGGGACCTCGACCGGGTACTGCATGGCCAGGAAGACGCCGGCCCGGGCGCGCTCGTCGACGGACATCTCCAGGACGTCCTCGCCGTCCAGCAGCACGCTGCCGCCGGTGACGGTGTACTTCGGGTGGCCCGCGAGGGAGTAGGCGAGGGTGGACTTGCCGGAGCCGTTCGGACCCATGATGGCGTGGGTCTCGCCCTGCTTCACGGTCAGGTCGACGCCCTTGAGGATCTCGCGGGGACCGTTCTCGGCCTCGACGGAGACGTGCAGGTCGCGGATTTCAAGCGTTGCCATGGGTACTCAGGACTCCTGGTTGACGGAGACGAGCACATCGTCCCCTTCGATCTTTACGGGGTAGACAGCGACCGGCTTGGTGGCGGGCAGCCCGGAGGGCTTCCCGGTGCGCAGGTCGAAGCTGGAACCGTGCAGCCAGCATTCGATCATGCAGTCCTCGACCTCGCCCTCGGAGAGCGAGACGTTCGCGTGCGAGCAGACGTCGTTGATCGCGAACACCCCCTCGTCGGTGCGGACGACGGCGACCGGGACGCCGTTGAGGTCGACGCGCTTGGGCTCGTCCTCAGCCAGCTCGCTCAGCGCGCAGGCGCGAAGGAAGCTCATCGGGTCAGACCGCCGCTTCCAGCTCGGCCTCGATCTTCTCCATGAGGTGTTCCTGGATCTCGGCGACGCCGATCTGCTGGACCAGTTCGGCGAAGAAGCCGCGCACCACCAGGCGGCGGGCCTCGTCGGCCGGGATGCCGCGGGCCTGCAGGTAGAACAGCTGCTCGTCGTCGAAGCGGCCGGTCGCGGAGGCGTGGCCGGCGCCGACGATCTCGCCGGTCTCGATCTCCAGGTTGGGGATGGAGTCGACCCGGGCGCCGTCGGTGAGCACCAGGTTGCGGTTGAGCTCGTAGGTGTCGGTGCCCTCGGCGGCGGCGCGGATCAGCACGTCGCCGACCCAGACGGCGTGCGCGTCCTGGCCCTGCAGCGCGCCCTTGTAGACCACGTTGGAGCGGCAGTGCGGGGTGTCGTGGTCGATGACCAGACGGTGCTCCAGGTGCTGGCCGGCGTCGGCGAAGTAGAGGCCGAACAGCTCGGCCTCGCCGCCGGGCGCGGCGTAGGAGACCCGCGGGTGGATGCGGACCACGTCGCCGCCGAAGGTGACGACGACGGACTTCAGCGAGGCGTCGCGGCCGACCAGGGCGGTCTGCTGGGCGACGTGGACCGCGTCGCGCTCCCAGTCCTGGACGGACACGAAGGTGAGCTTGGCGCCGTCGCCGACCAGCAGCTCGACGTTGGCGGCGCGGGTGCCGGTGCCGGTGTGGTTGATCACCACGACGGCCTCGGCGAACGGCTTGACGTCGACCACCACGTGGGCGAAGCGGGTGCCGCCCTCGCCGTGCACGTCGATCCTGACCGGCTCGGTGAGCACCGTCTCCTCGGGGACGGTGACCACGAGCGCCTGCTCGAAGGCGCTGAACGCCTGCGCGGCGACCCGGTCGACCGGCTTGCCGGCCTTGCCGAGGCGGGCGTCGTCGCGGCCGACGGTCTCGGCGGTGACGCCGTCCGGCAGGCTCAGTTCGACCTTGTCCTCGCCCTTGTCGCCCTCGGCGGCGGTGCCGTCGTGGAGCCCGCCGAGGCGGTGCAGCGGGGTGAACCGCCAGTCCTCCTCGCGGCCGGTCGGCACCGGGAAGTCCGCGACGTCGAAGGACGGCTTGACCGCGACGCGCGCGTCGATCGGCTGCTTGACGGTGGTGCGGCCGGTGCCGGGGCCGGCGAGCTGGGCGCCGGCGCCGGCCGTGCCGACCTCGATCGAACCGGCGGTGGTGGAGCCGGTGGGGGTGTTGACGTCAGCCATGGCTGTTCGTTGTGCTCTCTTCCTCGAAGTTCCGATGGACGGCGGGGCGGCCGGCGGTCAGCCGACGGAGCCCTCCATCTGCAGCTCGATCAGCCGGTTCAGCTCCAGCGCGTACTCCATCGGCAGCTCGCGCGCGATCGGCTCGACGAAGCCGCGGACGATCATCGCCATGGCCTCGAACTCGGTCATGCCGCGGCTCATCAGGTAGAAGAGCTGGTCCTCGCTGACCTTGGAGACGGTCGCCTCGTGGCCCATGGAGACGTCGTCCTCGCGGACGTCGACGTAGGGGTAGGTGTCCGACCGGGAGATGGTGTCGACCAGCAGCGCGTCGCAGAGCACGTTGGACTTGGCGCCCTTGGAGCCCTCGCCGATCTCGATCAGGCCGCGGTAGGAGGTGCGGCCGCCGCCCCGCGCCACCGACTTGGAGACGATGTTGGAGGAGGTGTTGGGCGCCATGTGGACCATCTTGGCGCCGGCGTCCTGGTGCTGGCCCTCGCCCGCGAAGGCGATCGACAGGGTCTCGCCCTTGGCGTGCTCGCCCATCAGGTAGACGGCCGGGTACTTCATGGTGACCTTGGAGCCGATGTTGCCGTCGACCCACTCCATGGTCGCGCCCTCGTACGCCACGGCGCGCTTGGTGACCAGGTTGTAGACGTTGTTCGACCAGTTCTGGATGGTCGTGTAGCGGCAGCGGCCGCCCTTCTTGACGATGATCTCCACGACCGCGGAGTGCAGCGAGTCGGAGGAGTAGATCGGGGCGGTGCAGCCCTCGACGTAGTGGACGTAGGCGTCCTCGTCGACGATGATCAGCGTCCGCTCGAACTGGCCCATGTTCTCGGTGTTGATCCGGAAGTAGGCCTGGAGCGGGATGTCGACGTGGACACCCTTCGGCACGTAGATGAAGGACCCGCCCGACCAGACGGCCGTGTTCAGCGCGGCGAACTTGTTGTCGCCGGCCGGGATGACGGTGCCGAAGTACTCCTTGAAGATCTCCGGGTGCTCGCGCAGCGCGGTGTCGGTGTCCAGGAAGATGACGCCCTGCTCCTCCAGGTCCTCGCGGATCTGGTGGTAGACGACCTCGGACTCGTACTGGGCGGCGACACCGGCGACCAGGCGCTGCTTCTCCGCCTCCGGGATGCCGAGCCTGTCGTACGTCGCCTTGATGTCGGCGGGCAGGTCCTCCCAGGACTCGGCCTGCTTCTCGGTGGAGCGGACGAAGTACTTGATGTTGTCGAAGTCGATGCCGGTCAGGTCGGAGCCCCAGGTCGGCATGGGCTTCTTGCCGAACAGCTTGAGGCCCTTGAGCCGCAGGTTCAGCATCCACTCGGACTCGTTCTTCTTCGCGGAGATGTCGCGGACGACCTCCTCGCTGAGCCCGCGCTTGGCCTCGGCACCCGCGGTGTCCGGGTCGGCCCAGCCGTACTCGTAGGTGCCCAGGCCTTCGAGCTCCGGGTGCGAAACGGTGTCAGTCATGCGAGCTTCCTAACGCGCGGACGCTGAATCATCGGTGGACGTACCGGCAGTCGGCGCGGCATCGGTGCCCCGGCCCGCGGCGGCGCGCAGGGCGGACGACGATGCGGCACCGGGTGCCGGCACATAGGTGGTGCAGACCCCGTCGCCGTGGGCGATGGTGGCCAGCCGTTGCACATGGGTGCCCAGCAGTTGGGAGAAGACCTCGGTCTCCGCCTCGCAGAGCTGCGGGAACTGCTCGGCGATGTGCGCGACCGGGCAGTGGTGCTGGCAGAGCTGGGCTCCCGCCGGGGCCTTCGCCGCGGCGGACGGCACCCGCCGCACCGTGGCAGCGTACCCGTCGGCGCTCAGCGCCTGGGCGAGGGCCTCGGTGCGCTCCCCCGCCTCGGCCGAACCGAGGGCCTCCAGGTACTTCTCGGCCTGCCGCCCGAACCGGGCGCGGGCGAAGGCGGCGACCGCCTCCTCGCCCGCCGTGCCGCCGCCCACCGCGTCGGAGATCCAGCGCAGGGCGTCGGCGGCGAGCTGGTCGTACGCCTGGTAGAAGGCGTCCCGACCGGCGTCGGTGAGGGCGAAGACCTTGGCGGGACGGCCGCGGCCGCGGCTGCCGTACACCCGCTGCTCGCGGGCGTCGACGAGGCCGGCGGCGGTGAGGCCGTCCAGGTGACGGCGGACGGCGGCGGTGGTCAGACCGAGCCGGTTCGCCAGGTCGGCGGCGGAGGAGGGGCCGTGGTCGAGGATCGACCGGGCGACCCGGTCCCGGGTGGCGCGGTGGCCGTCCAGCAGCACCTCGGCCGCCGTCGCGGGCACGGCGCAGCCGGGGGCCGACTCGGCCTCCTGCTGTGCGGGGTGCTCGCGCATGTTTTTCACAACACCAGTGTTGCGTAATTCCTTCCGGCAGGACAAGCCGTGATCCAGGCCTCACCCGTGGCATCTGTCACGCAGGTAAGCCTTACCTGACCTGCGGAAACGATCACCGGAGGTTCCGTTTCGCCGGTCGCTGCGGCCGATGCGGGCCCCGACCGGGAGGTCCGGCGATCCGGAATCCAATCCTCCGCCATGCCCCTTACACGCCCTCCACCGGCCCCTCCGCTCCGCGCGCCGGCCCCGGCCCGGCCCTCCGCCGGGCCTCCCGTCCGGCCGCCGTGTTCGCTCCTCTTAGACTCGCCGGTATGCATTCCGAACCCGCGGTCCAGATCACCGGGCTGGTCAAGCGCTACGGCGAGAAGACCGCGGTCGACGGTCTCGACCTCACGCTCGCGCGCGGCGCCGTCACCGCCGTCCTCGGCCCCAACGGCGCCGGCAAGACCACCACCATCGAGACCTGCGAGGGCTACCGCCGCCCCGACGCCGGCACCGTCCGCGTCCTCGGCCTCGACCCGGTCACCCAGGGCGCGGCACTGCGCCCGCGGATCGGCGTGATGTTGCAGTCGGGCGGCGTGTACGCGGGCGCGCGCGCCGTCGAGATGCTCCGGCACACCGCCAAGCTGCACGCCCACCCGCTCGACGTCGACACCCTGGTCGAACGGCTCGGCCTCGGCTCCTGCGGCCGCACCACCTACCGCCGGCTCTCCGGCGGACAGCAGCAGCGGCTCGCCCTCGCCATGGCCGTGGTCGGCCGCCCCGAGCTCGTCTTCCTCGACGAGCCCACCGCCGGCCTCGACCCGCAGGCCCGCCGCGCCACCTGGGACCTCGTCCGCGACCTGCGCCGGGACGGCGTCACCGTCGTCGTCACCACCCACCACATGGACGAGGCCGAACAGCTCGCCGACCGGGTCGCCGTCGTCGACCGCGGCAAGGTGGTCACCGAGGGCACCCCGGAGGAGCTGTGCCGGGGCGGCGCCGAGTCCAGCCTGCGCTTCGACGGCCCGCCCGGCCTCGACCTCGCCGCGCTCCTCAAGGAACTGCCCGAGGGCGCCACCGCCGCCGAGACCACCCCCGGCCGCTACCGGATCGAGGCACCCGTCGATCCGCAGCTGCTGGCCACCGTCACCGGATGGTGCGCGGCCTCCGGGATCCTGCCCGAGCGGCTCGCCGTACAGCGCCGCAGCCTCGAAGACGTCTTCCTCGACCTGACCGGACGGGACCTCCGCGCGTGACGACCACCGACCACTCCCCCCAGCCCGGCGCGGCCCCCGTCGGCCGGATGCTGCTCGCCCAGACGGCGTTCGAGACGAAGATGCTGCTGCGCAACGGCGAGCAGCTGCTGCTGACCGTCGTCATCCCGACGGTGCTGCTCGTCCTCTTCTCCGCCGTCGACATCGTCGCCGTCGAGGGCCCCGGCAAGCGCGTCGACTTCCTCGCGCCCGGCCTGCTCGCCCTGGCCGTCATGTCCACCGCCTTCACCGGCCAGGCCATCGCCACCGGCTTCGAACGCCGGTACGGGGTCCTGAAGCGGCTCGGCGCCAGCCCGCTGCCGCGCTGGGCGCTGCTCACCGCCAAGACCGGCTGCGTCCTGGTCACCGAGGCGCTCCAGGTGGCACTGCTGTCGGCGATCGCCCTCGCACTCGGCTGGTCGCCGCAGGGCGACCCGCTCACCGTGGCCGCCCTGCTCGTCCTCGGCACCGCCGCCTTCTCCGGCCTCGGCCTGCTGATGGCCGGCACCCTGAAGGCGGAGGCGACGCTGGCGGCGGCCAACCTGGTCTTCATCCTGCTGCTGCTGGCCGGCGGGGTGATCGTGCCGCTGTCGAAGTTCCCGGCCGCCGTCCAGTCCGTCCTGGAACTCCTCCCCATCGCCGCCCTCTCCGACGGCCTCCGCTCCGTCCTCCAGACCGGCGCCGGCGTCCCCTGGGCCGACCTCGGCATCCTGGCCGCCTGGTCCGTCCTCGCCCTGGCCGCCGCCACCCGCTTCTTCCGCTGGGAGTAGCCCCTCCCCACAACGGCGGCGGCCCCCGGCCCGCAGCCGAGCCCCGTGCACAGGAAGTCGGCCCGGCCGACTTCCTGCGCGGCGCCCCTGCCGCGCCGAGCCCGCAACCGGAGCCCGCGGCCGGAACCGGCGACGGCCCCTCGACTCGTCCGAGTCGAGGGGCCGTCGCCGGTCGTGCATCGTCCGGGCCGGTCAGCTCTCGTCGCCGCCGCGGCGTCGGCGGGCGAGGAAGACGAGGGCGCCGCCGAGGACCACGACTCCGCCGCCGGCGGCCGCGATGACCGGGGTGGCGTCACTGCTGCCGGTCGAGGCGAGTACCTGGGCGGTCGGTGTCGAGGTGGCCGCCGGGACCGGGGCCGCCGTGCGGCTCGGGGTCGGCGTCGGGGTCGGCGTCCGCGTGGGGGTCGGGGTGGGCGTCGCCGTCCGGGTGGGGGTCGGCGTGGGGGTCGGGGTGACGGTGCGCGTCGGGGTCGGCGTCGGCGTCACCGTCGGTGTGGGGGTGGGAGTCGGAGTCGGGGTCGGGGTGGGAGTCGGCGTGGGAGTGGGAGTCGGCGTCGGGGTCGCGCAGACCTCGATCGTCTTCGTCTCCGTCTTGTTCCAGTCGTTGTTCTTCGGGTCCTCGGTGGTGGTCACCACGAAGGTGGCGCTGATCGGCGCGGTGTGCGCCTTCACCGGGAACGTCTGGTGGAACTCCTTGCCGAACTCCTTCTGGTCCAGCACCTTCTCACCGTCGACGGTGAGGCTGACGGCGTTCTTCACGCCCTCCGTGTCGCTGTAGTTGGTCAGATCGATCACGATCTTGTCGCAGGTGACCTGCCAGGCCGGGACGTGCGCCGACGCACCCGTGGCCAGGGCCAGCGGCAGCAGGACGGCTGCCGCCGCCGCCCCCGCCAGTGCCGCACTGCTGATGCCGATCTGCCGCCGCTGTCGCGCCATTTCGTTGTCCCCTCCGAACGGTCTTGTGCAGCAGGCGTGTTGAGTGGATCAGCGGTGGCCCGCTACGACTGTCCGGGGGACTCTACCGGCACGCCCGCGCCCCTCCACACCCCACCGCACGACCGGATTTCCCCTGTCCGTCCGGCCTCGGATGTGCACAGGGAGCCCATCACACCCGCGACCTCGGACGACGCCGCTTCGACGAAGTCGAATGAACTCCGTCACACTGGCCGAAAAACAGCGACCCCCGGTGATCGGGTTCGATCACCGGGGGCCATGGGGCTGTCAACCCGCGACGGATCAGGCCTGGTTGGCCGCCTTGCGACGACGCGCGACCAGCACCAGCGCGCCACCCGCGGCGATGACCACCGCGCCGCCGATCGCCAGCGGGACGACCGGGCCGGAGCCGGTGTGGGCGAGGCCGCCCCCGGTGCTGGCCTCGACCGACGGGCTCGCGGAGGCGGCCGGCACGGCGGCCGTCCCCGAGGCGGAGGCCGACGGGCTCGCCGACCCGCTCGCGCTCGGCACGGCACTGCCCGACGCGGACGGGCTCACCGAGGCGCCCGGGGTCACCGAGGCACCCGGCGTGCCCGGGGTGGCCGACGGCGTGCCCGAGGCACTGGGAGTGCCGGTGGAACCGGGGGTGCTCGGCGTGGTGGTGGCGGACGGCGTACCGGTCGGCACCACCGGCGGCGTGGTCGGCGGGGTGGTCGGCGGCGTGGTGGGCGGCGTCACCACCGGCAGGCAGCCGGTGAACGGGAAGTGGTGCGTCTCCGCACCGGCCGTCCCGGTCAGCGAGGCGACGATCACCGAACCGTTGACCGGGCCGCCGCCCGTGGGCTTCGCTCCCCCGACGCCGGGGGTGTTGAGCGAGAACGCGGCGTTCGGCGCGAGCACGGTGCCGGCCCAGGCGGCCGGACCGTTCTTGATCACCTTGGTGGCGGTCGGGAAGTTCCAGAGCAGCTTGGCGCGGACGGCGCCGCCGTGCGCGCTCTGCGTCTTGTCGTCCAGGACGTAGGCCTTCTTGCCCTCGTCCCAGAGCTGGAAGCCGGTGGTCTTCGCGGCGGACATGTCGTACGACTCGCCGGTCACGTTGACCACGGTGACCGAGCCGGCCGGCACCTTCAGGAAGATGTCGGTGGCGCCCTGGAGGGTGGCCGCGCTGACGGTGAAGCTGTTGTAGGCGGCGTCACCGCTGGTGAGGTGGAGCTCCTTGCCCTTGGCCTCCACCGTGGCGCCGGCGGTCTGCGGCACGGCGGCCAGCTGGACCGAGGTGGCGCGCAGCTTGGTGAACTCGGCCTTGAAGTCGATCGGCGAGGCGCCCTGGCTGATCTTGCCCTGGTGCGCGTCGATGACGGCGCCGTCGGCCTTGGAGCCGTAGACGCCGTTGCCCTTCATCACCTGGGTGTTGTGCCCGGTGACGCGGCCGGCCACGACCAGCGCGTTGCCGCCGGGGAGCGCCTTGACCTGGTCGGCGGTCAGCTCCTGGCCGACCGAGAAACCGCCGGTGAAGTCGGCGTTGCCACCGACCGCCACCGCACCCTCGGCGTCCGGCGTGTGGGTGTCGTCGCCCTCGACGAACTCGCCGTAGAGGTTGGCGACGCCGAACGGCTGCGTCTGGCACTGCTGGCCGGGCTCGGCGTGGGCGACGGCCGGGGCGACGAGACCGGCCAGGACGAGGGATCCGCCGAGTGCGAGAGCGGCGGCGGGTACGGGTATGCGCATGTGCAGGATCTCCGCTTACGTGCGGGGGTGGGAGAGGTCCCGAAAAAGGTATGGACCAAACCGCACTCTTTCGGCCAAGCGGGTGATTGGTCAAGACCAATGACCGAATTGCCCCAATGGTTCGTTCTGCGGCTTCCTTCCCGAACTCCCGGACCCCGATCCGCCGCACGGCCCGGACGGAGCCGCGCGCACCCGCCCGCCGACCGACCGCCGACCGCGCGCGACGCCACACCCCGTGAGGCCCGGCCCCGCCCCAAGATCGCCCGTAAGGGCGCATACCATGGACGCCGTGCTGAAGACCACCCCCTTCTCCCTGCTCGCCGAGCGCTGGAAGCCCTCCGCCGAGACGGTCCGGCGTGCCGCGTTCGCCGCGCTGGTGATGAGCGTGGTGATCGTCGTGACCGGCGGCGCCGTCCGGCTCACCGCCTCCGGCCTCGGCTGCACCACCTGGCCGCGCTGCACCGACGAGAGCCTGACGCCCACGCCCGAAATGGGCCTGCACGGCATCATCGAGTTCGCCAACCGGATGCTCACGTACGTGCTGAGCGCCGCCGTCGGCTGGGCGATCCTGGCCGCCCGGTGCCACCGGCCGTGGCGGCACGGGCTCAGCAAGCTCGGCTGGGCCCAGTTCTGGCTGGTGATGAGCAACGCCGTGCTCGGCGGCATCACCGTGCTGACCGGACTCAACCCGTACACGGTGGCGCTGCACCTGATCGCCGCGATGGCCCTGGTCTGGGTCGCCCTGCTGATGTGGGAGCGGTCCAAGGAGGGCGACGGCCCGGCCCGCCTCCTGGTCGCCGAGCCGATCAAGCGGCTCGCCTACGTCCTGGTCGGCGTGATCGGCCTGCTGGTCGCCGCCGGGACGCTGGTCACCGGCGCCGGCCACCACCCGGGGACGCCCAAGGACAACAAGTTCGTCCCGCGGATCCCGATCGACTACGACCGCCTCGCCCAGGTCCACGCCGACCTGGCGTTCGTCTCGCTCGGCCTGGCGGTCGCGGTGCTCTTCGTCTTCGCCGCCGTGAAGGCCCCGCCGGCCGCCCGGGCCCGGGCGCGCGAGCTGCTGGTCGTCCTGCTCCTCCAGGGCGTGCTGGGCTTCGTCCAGTACTTCACCGACGTCCCGGAGCTGCTGGTCGGCATCCACATGCTGGGCGCGACGCTCACCTGGATCGCGGCCCTGCGCATCCCGCTTGCCCTGCGCGTCCGCGGGGACGGGGCCGCCCCGGCGGGCACCCTCCCCGCGTCGGCCACCACCGAGGACGCCCCCCAGGCTCCCCAGACCCCCCAGGCCGCCGCGGTCTGAACCCGCCCCGCGCACGCCGAAGGGCCCCGGTCTCGCGGAGACCGGGGCCCTTCGGCAGATGTGGCCACACGCGAGCCACGGACAGGTGTTCGGGAAATTCCATCCGGTTGCGGTGCTCGTATGTATATGCTCTGCCTGCCTCGACAGCGAGGCGCACTCCAACCCTCCTCGCCCGCCGCCCCTGTGGCGGAAGCCCGGGCCAGGATGTCGTCGGAATTCCACTGCACCCTCCCCCACCGGGGAGGCCGAGTGATGGAGGCCCAGTGCCCAGCACTGCCTACGTGTACGTTCCCGCCCCTTCCCGACGAAACCTCGAGATCGGGCTGGCCCAGGGGCTCTGGGGGTGGCGCACCCCCACGCTGGACCGTGCGGGCGCCCGCGCCGCCGTGGAGAGCCTGGTCGAGGGCGACTTCCTCGTCCTCGCGTACAAGGGACCGAACTGCCGGGTCGAGGCCGGGCAGTGGAGCCACGCCAGCCTCAAGAGGGTCGTCGTCACCCGCGTCACCCGCCCGTACTTCAGGGACGAGAACCCTGTCTGGCCGGACGACGACTACCCCGAGCGCATAGGCCTGGACGTCCTCAACGAGGAGACGGACGTTCAGGGCCAAGCCCTCGGGGACCAGGCCATGGAGGCACTGCGCCTGTCCGCGAACAAGCAGGGCGCCGCTCTCGTGGCCGACGGGATCGACGGCGTCATCCGGTTCGCCGCCACGACTCCGAACAGCCCTTCCTCGGATGGCAGCACGGGCCTCGTGGACCACTCGGGGCCGGACAGCGAGGTCGTACAGGTACTGGTCCGCCGCGAGCAGGGAAAGCTGAGGCGGAAGCTGCTCAACGGTGCCACCACCGCGACGTGTGCCCTCTGCGGGCGTACCTTGCCCACGCGGTACATCCGCGCCGCGCACATCAAGCGGCGCGCCGATGCCACCTCGCTGGAACGCAAGTTGATGGCGAACATCATGCCCGCCTGCCTGCTCGGCTGTGACGAGCTGTTCGAGCACGGTCGCATCGTCGTGGACGACAGTGGATTCATCCAGGTCCGCCCCCGGACCACCGACACCGTCGATCTGCTGAGCGCGGCCGAAGCTCTGCAGGGGCGGCTCGTAGCCGGCTTCTCCCCGGACCGCGCCGGCTTCTACGCTTGGCATCGCGAGAACACCAGCAGCTGACTGGAGCGCCCGGGGCCGGCCCGTTCAAGACTCCGCACCGAAGGGCCCCGGTCTCCGCGAGACCGGGGCCCTTCGGTGTGCGCGGGTGCGACCGGGGCGGTCAGCCGCCGATCTGGATGCCGGCCATCCGCTTCCACTCGTACGGGCCGGTCCTCACCTTCAGGGCCAGCTCGCCCTCGAACGAGTCGTGCAGGGTGACCCCGGCCAGCTCGGCGGCCCGGCGGCCGACCGCGTAGCTCGGCGCGACCTGGTCGCCCCAGGTGCCGTCCGCGCCGACCACCACGATCCGGGTGGCGACCCCGCCGACGTACTCGACGACGCCGTCGGCGCTGCCGCCGTGCTGCCGGGCGAAGCTGGTGAGGTGCTTGGCGATGCGCTTGGCGCGGCGCTCGGCGCGGGCGTCCGGCGCGGCGGTGGTGGCGGTCTCTGCGCTGCTCATGCCCCGCATGCTACCGATCGGTAGCGGGACTGGCGACGGGAGCGGGCTGTGCCCCGGGCCACACGCCCGCGGCGCTCCGCCCCGCACCGCGCCCGCACACCGCACCCCGCGCACCCGGGCCGCCCACGTCCGCGCTCGGGCCGCCCCGGGCCGAGCGGCGGGCCACATACTGGTGGGGTGACCTTCGATGGCTGGCCCGCCGAGGCGCTCGACTTCTACGAGCACCTGGAGGCGGACAACTCCAAGACCTTCTGGCAGTCCCACAAGGCCCGGTACGAGCACGCCGTACGGGAGCCGATGGAACGGCTGCTCGCCGAGCTGGAACCCGAGTTCGGGCCGGGGAAGATCTTCCGCCCCAACCGCGACGTCCGGTTCAGCGCCGACAAGTCCCCGTACAAGACGCACATCGGCGCCCACCTGGCGGCCGGCGGCTACGTCCAGCTCTCGGCCGACGGCCTGGCCTGCGGCAACGGGCTCTACCAGCTCGCCCCCGACCAGCTGGAGCGGTACCGGGCGGCCGTCGCCGAGGACGTCACCGGCGCCGAGCTGGAGCGGGTGGTGGCCCGGGTCCGGAAGGCCGGCCCGCAGGTGGTCGGCCGGGACTCACTGAAGTCCGCCCCGCGCGGGTACCCCAAGGACCACCCCCGGATCGCCCTGCTCCGCCACAAGGGCCTGGTCGCCTGGCAGGAGTGGGCCCCGGAGGCCTGGCTGGGCACCCCGGACGCCTACGACCGGATCACGGCCTTCCTGCGCGCCTCGCAGCCCCTCAAGGACTGGCTGGACGGCCACGTCGGCCCGTCCGAGCTCCCCGCCCGCTGAGCAGCGCACCCGGACAACGCACCCCCGGCAACGCACCCCCGGCAGCACACCCGGACAACGCACACCCAGACAACGCCGAAGGGCCCCGGTCCGAAGACCGGGGCCCTTCACGGCGGCACGGGACTCAGCCCGGCCTCACTTCACGAACGGGTCCACCGCGATCACCACGAACAGCAGCGTCAGGTAGGTGATCGACCAGTGGAACAGCCGCATCTCCTTGAGCTTGGCGCCCACCAGCCCGGCCTTGGCCCGGGAGTACAGCGCGTGCGCCTCCTTGAGCCACGCGGCACCCAGCACCACCGCCGCGACGGGGTAGAGCAGGCTGGTGTCGGCCAGCGGCCAGAGCGCCAGCGAGACGGCCACCATCACCCAGGAGTAGGCGACGATCTGCTTGGCGACGGCCAGGTTGCCCTTGATCACCGGCAGCATCGGCACGCCGGCCCGCTCGTAGTCCTCGCGGACCTTCATCGACAGCGGCCAGTAGTGCGGCGGCGTCCAGAAGAAGATCACCAGGAAGAGCACCAGCGCCGACCACGAGACCGTGTTCGTGACGGCCGCCCAGCCGACGAAGACCGGCATGCAGCCCGCGATGCCGCCCCAGACGATGTTCTGCGCGGTGCGGCGCTTCAGTCCGAGCGTGTAGACGAACACGTAGAACAGCAGCGCGCCCAGCGCGAGGGCGGACGAGAGCCAGTTGACCAGCGCGCCCAGCCAGAGCGTCGAACCGACCGCGAGGGTAATGCCGAAGACCAGCGCCTCGCGCGGCGACACCATGCCGGTGACGATCGGGCGGCGCTCGGTCCGGGACATCACGGCGTCGATGTCGCGGTCGATGTACATGTTGAGGGCGTTGGCACCGCCCGCCGAGAGGTAACCGCCGATGACCACCTTCAGTACCAGGAGGAGGTCCGGGACACCGCGCTGCGCCAGGAACATCACCGGCACGGTGGTGATCAGCAGCAGCTCGATGATCCGTGGTTTGGTCAGTGCGACGAAGGCGCCGACACGGGCCCCGAACGGCCGTTGCGCAGGCGTCGCCCCGGTGACCCCGGCGGGACGGGATTCGACGGCGGTCACTAACACCCCAACTGAAGATGAATCCTCACAGGCGGCCACCGGAACGTTGTTCCCGAATCGTCCGCTCTGCGCGTACCACGCCACCTTAGACGCTCCATATCTCCCCACCGGCCCCGGGGTGCCCCGGCGGGGCGGAACGCACACCGCCGGGTGAACCCCGCCGCTCCGGCCTGGACCGATGCCCGCGGACCCCTCCGCGGACCCCTCCCGGGCGGGGCCGTCCCCCTCCCGCGCCCCGGAGAGGCGAACCTCCCCAATCCGGGCGAGGGTGGACAAAGGATCCGGCCGTCCGCCGGGGAATGACGACCAACATGCCTGAGTTGTCCCACCACGGAGGGTGAGCCCCGGCCCGGGCGGTAGGCTCGCCCACAGAAGCGGGATCTACCCTCCGTGACCGGCACCACCCAGCGTCCGGCCCCAGCGACGTGGCCGACCCGGTCCCTCACGGGGTCACTCTTCACAATGGAAGGAGCCCTGAGACAGGGTGAGCACGACGCCGAATTCATTCGAGTGGTCCGACCTCGACGAGCGGACGGTCGACACCGCCCGCGTTCTGGCCATGGACGCGGTCCAGAAGGTCGGCAACGGGCACCCCGGGACGGCCATGTCGCTGGCCCCCGCGGCCTACCTGATCTTCCAGCGCTTCCTGCGCCACGACCCCACCGACCCGGCGTGGGTCGGCCGCGACCGGTTCGTCCTCTCCCCGGGGCACACCAGCCTGACCCTGTACACCCAGCTCTACTTCTCCGGCTACGGCCTGGAGCTGGACGACCTCAAGGCCTTCCGGGTCGCCGGCAGCCGCACCCCGGGCCACCCCGAGCACGGCCACACCGCGGGTGTCGAGACCACCACCGGCCCGCTCGGCCAGGGCATCGGCAACGCCGTGGGCATGGCGATGGCGGCCCGCTTCGAGCGCGGCCTCTTCGACCCGGACGCCCCGGCCGGCGAGTCGCCGTTCGACCACACCGTCTGGGCCATCGTCTCCGACGGCGACCTGGAGGAGGGCATCTCCGCGGAGGCCTCCTCGCTGGCCGGCCACCAGAAGCTGGGCAACCTGGTCGCGCTCTACGACGACAACCACATCTCGATCGAGGGCGACACCGAGACGGCGTTCTCCGAGGACGTCCTCAAGCGCTACGAGGCGTACGGCTGGCACGTCCAGCGGGTCGCCCCGAAGTCCAACGGCGACATCGACGTGGCGGCGCTCGCCGACGCCCTCGCCGCCGCCAAGGCCGAGACCTCCCGCCCGTCGATGATCGCTATGCGCACGATCATCGCCTGGCCGGCCCCGGACGCCCAGAACACCGCCAAGGCGCACGGCTCCGCGCTCGGCGGCGCCGAGATCGCCGCCACCAAGAAGGTCCTGGGCTTCGACCCGGAGAAGACCTTCGAGGTGAGCGACAAGGTCATCGAGCACGCCCGCCTGGTGATCAAGCGCGGCAAGGCCGCCCGCACCGAGTGGGAGCGGTCCCTCGACGCCTGGCGCGCCGCGCACCCGCAGCGCGCCGCCGAGTTCGACCGCATCCAGGCCGGCGAGCTGCCCGAGGGCTGGAAGAAGGCGACGCCCGTCTTCGAGGCCGGCAAGGCCGTCGCCACCCGCAAGGCCAGCGGCGAGAGCCTGAAGGCCTTCGGCGCGGTGATCCCGGAGCTGTGGGGCGGCTCGGCCGACCTCGCGGAGTCCAACCTCACCACCATCGACGAGGACAGCTCCTTCCTCCCCGAGGGCAACCCGCTGAAGTCGGCGAGCCCGTACGGCCGGACCATCCACTTCGGCATCCGCGAGCACGCCATGGGCTCGACCATGAACGGCATCGCGCTGCACGGCCGGACCCGGGTCTTCGGCGGCACCTTCCTGGTGTTCGCCGACTACATGCGCCCGGCGGTCCGCCTGGCCGCGCTGATGAAGCTGCCGGTCACCTACGTGTGGACGCACGACTCCATCGGCCTCGGCGAGGACGGCCCGACCCACCAGCCGGTCGAGCACCTGGCCTCGCTGCGCGCCATCCCGGGCCTGGCCATGGTCCGCCCGGCCGACGCCAACGAGACCGCCGTCGCCTGGCGCACCGTCCTGGAGCGGCAGACCACCCACCCCGGCCCGGTCGGCCTGGCGCTCACCCGCCAGAACGTCCCCACCTTCGACCGCACGGTGTTCGGCTCCGCCGAGGGCACCGCGAAGGGCGGCTACGTCCTCGCCGAGGCGTCCTCCGGCGACCCGCAGGTGATCCTGCTCGGCACCGGCTCCGAGGTCCAGCTGGCCGTCAAGGCCCGCGAGGTCCTGGAGGCCGAGGGCATCGCCACCCGCGTGGTCTCGCTGCCGTCCTTCGAGTGGTTCCAGGAGCAGGACCAGGCCTACCGCGACAGCGTGCTGCCGCCGTCGGTCAAGGCCCGCGTCTCGGTCGAGGCCGGCATCGCCCAGGGCTGGCGCGAGCTGGTCGGCGACCACGGCCGGATCGTCTCGCTGGAGCACTTCGGCGCCTCCGCCGACTACCAGGTGCTCTTCGAGGAGTTCGGCCTGACCGCCGAGCGCGTCGTCGCCGAGGCCCACAACGCGCTGCGCTCGCTGGAAGCCGTCAACCGCTAGCGGCACCCGCCGGCCGGGCGCACCGACCGCACACCGGGCGCCCGGCCGGCCCCCCGAGGACCCCACGGACATACAGACGAAGGACTGAAGCACCATGACTGACGCACTGAAGCGCCTCAGCGACGAAGGCGTGGCGATCTGGCTGGACGACCTCAGCCGCAAGCGGCTGAACAGCGGCAACCTCGCCGAGCTGGTGCAGCACAAGCACGTGGTCGGCGTCACCACCAACCCGACCATCTTCCAGAAGGCGATCGGCGGCGGCGACTCCTCCTACGACGGCCAGCTGCGCGACCTCGCCGTCCGCAAGGTCACCACGGACGAGGCCGTCCGCATGATCACCACCTCGGACGTGCGGGACGCCGCCGACGTGCTGCGCCCGGTCTACGACGCCTCCAACGGCCGCGACGGCCGGGTCTCCATCGAGGTCGACCCGCGCCTGGCCCACGAGACCGCCGCGACGGTCGCCGAGGCCAAGCAGCTGTGGTGGCTGGTCGACCGCCCGAACGTGTTCATCAAGATCCCCGCCACCCGGGCCGGCCTGCCCGCGATCAGCGAGGTCATCGGCAAGGGCATCAGCGTCAACGTCACGCTGATCTTCTCGCTGGAGCGCTACAAGGCCGTCATCGACGCCTACCTGACCGGTCTGGAGGCCGCCAAGGCCAAGGGCCTGGACCTCTCGCAGATCGAGTCGGTCGCCTCCTTCTTCGTGTCGCGCGTCGACACCGAGATCGACAAGCGCCTGGACAAGATCGGCGGCGACGCCCGCGACCTCCGCTCGAAGGCCGCGCTCGCCAACGCCCGTCTCGCCTACCAGGCGTACGAGGAGGTCTTCGGCAGCGTGGACGCCAAGACCGCCGGCAGCGACCGCTGGAGCGCCCTGGAGGCGGCCGGCGCCAAGCCGCAGCGTCCGCTCTGGGCCTCCACCGGCGTCAAGGACCCGGCCCTGCCGGACACCCTGTACGTCACCGAGCTGGTCGCCCCGGGCACCGTGAACACCATGCCCGAGGCCACCCTTGAGGCGACCGGCGACCACGGCGTGGTCACCGGCGGCACCATCGTCCCCAACTACGCCGACGCGAAGGCCGTCATGGACGCCATCGCCGCCGCCGGCGTGGACTACGACGACGTCGTGCAGGTCCTGGAGGACGAGGGCGTGGAGAAGTTCGAGCAGTCCTGGAACGAGCTGCTCGACACCGTCACCGCTTCGCTGGCTTCCTTCGCCGGCGAGAAGTGACCCCTGCTCACACAGCCAGCGCACGAAAGCGGAGCCCATCAAGTGAGCACTGACTTCCCTGAGTTGACGTCGGACTCGGACGCAGGCGACCCCACGCCGGCCCCCGTCAACCCGCTTCGTGACCCCACCGACCGGCGGCTCCCGCGCATCGCGGGGCCGTCCGGCCTGGTCATCTTCGGGGTCACCGGCGACCTGTCCCGCAAGAAGCTGATGCCGGCCATCTACGACCTGGCCAACCGCGGCCTGCTGCCGCCGGGCTTCTCGCTCGTCGGCTTCGCCCGCCGCGAGTGGGAGGACGAGGACTTCGCCAAGGAGGTGCACGACGCGGTCAAGGACCACGCCCGCACCCCCTTCCGCGAGGAGGTCTGGCAGCAGCTCGCCAAGGGCATGCGCTTCGTCCAGGGCGACTTCGACGACGACGACGCCTTCGACAAGCTCCGCGCCACCATCGAGGAGCTGGACAAGGCGCAGGGCACCGGCGGCAACTTCGCCTTCTACCTGTCCGTCCCGCCGAAGTTCTTCCCGACCGTCGTCCAGCAGCTGAAGAAGCACGGACTGGCCGACCCGCCCCAGGGCTCCTGGCGCCGGGCCGTCATCGAGAAGCCCTTCGGCCACGACCTGGAGTCCGCCCAGGAGCTGAACCGGATCGTCCACGAGGTCTTCCCCCGGGACGAGGTCTTCCGGATCGACCACTACCTGGGCAAGGAGACCGTCCAGAACATCCTGGCGCTCCGCTTCGCCAACCAGATGTTCGAGCCGATCTGGAACCGGTCGTACGTCGACCACGTGCAGATCACCATGGCCGAGGACATCGGCATCGGCGGCCGGGCCGGCTACTACGACGGCATCGGCTCCGCCCGGGACGTCATCCAGAACCACCTGCTCCAGCTGATGGCGCTCACCGCCATCGAGGAGCCGGCGTCCTTCCACCCGAAGGCGCTGGTGGCCGAGAAGCTCAAGGTGCTCAGCGCCGTCAAGCTCCCGGCCGACCTCGGCAGGCACACCGTGCGCGGCCAGTACGCGTCCGGCTGGCAGGGCGGCGAGGAGGTCGTCGGCTACCTCGACGAGGACGGCATCAACCCGGACTCGCGGACCGACACCTACGCGGCCATCAAGCTGGAGATCAACAACCGCCGCTGGGCGGGCGTGCCGTTCTACCTGCGCACCGGCAAGCGGCTCGGCCGCCGGGTCACCGAGATCGCGGTGGTCTTCCAGCGCGCCCCGTACCTGCCGTTCGACTCCTACGCGACCGAGGAGCTGGGGCAGAACGCCCTGGTCATCCGGGTCCAGCCGGACGAAGGCGTCACCGTGCGGTTCGGCTCCAAGGTGCCGGGCACCTCCTTCGAGGTCCGCGACGTCACGATGGACTTCGCCTACGGCGAGTCCTTCACCGAGTCGTCCCCGGAGGCGTACGAGCGGCTCATCCTCGACGTGCTGCTCGGCGACGCCAACCTGTTCCCGCGCCACCAGGAGGTCGAGCTCTCCTGGCAGATCCTCGACCCGATCGAGAAGTACTGGGACTCCCACGGGAAGCCCGCCCAGTACCCGGCCGGCACCTGGGGCCCGGTCGAGGGTGACGAGATGCTCGCACGAGACGGCAGGAGCTGGCGCCGGCCATGAAGATCGACCTCACGGACACCACGTCCAGCAAGATCAACGCCGCCCTGATGGAGGCGCGCCGGGCCAGCGGGTCCACCGCCGCCGGCATGGTGCTCACCCTGGTGATCGTGACCGACGAGGGCAGCGCCTACGACGCCCTCAAGGCCGCCAACGACGCCTCCCGCGAGCACCCCTCGCGCACCCTGGCGGTCATCAAGCGCGCCGGGCGTTCGCCCCGGGCCCGCGCCGAGACCCGCCTGGACGCCGAGATCCTGGTCGGCTCCGCCGCCGGCTCCGGCGAAACGGTCATCCTGCGCATGCACGGCGAGCTGGTCTCGCACGCGCAGTCGGTCGTCCTGCCGCTGCTGCTGCCGGACGCCCCGGTCGTGGTCTGGTGGCCCGAGAATGCGCCGCTGCACCCGGCGCAGGACCCGCTGGGTTCGATCGCCCAGCGCCGGATCACCGACGCGGTCACGGCCGAGTCCCCGGTGGGCCAGCTCGCCCAGCGGGCGCAGAGCTACACCCCCGGCGACACCGACCTGGCCTGGACCCGGATCACCGGCTGGCGCTCGATGCTGGCCGCCGCCCTGGACCAGCGGCCGTCCACGATCACCTCCGCGGTGGTCGAGGGCGAGTCGTACAACCCCAGCGTCGAGCTGCTCGGCCTCTGGCTGCACACCCGGCTGCACGTGCCGGTCGAGCGGGTCGTCACCAACGGCCCGGGCATCACCGCGGTGCACCTGCGCACCACGGACGGGGACATCACCCTGGACCGCCCGGACGGCCTGATGGGCACGCTCAGCATGCCCGGCTCGCCGGACCGCCAGGTGGCGCTCAAGCGGCGCGAGACCTCGGAGCTGATCGCCGAGGAGCTGCGCCGCCTCGACCCGGACGACATCTACGCGGCGGCCGTGCGCACGCCGGTGGACCGGCTGCGCGAACCGTCCGACGAGCCGGCTCCGGTGGTCGAGGCGGCCGCCGCCGAGGTCGCCGTGGCGGCCGTGGCGGCTGCGGCCGAGGCCGCGGTGGCCGCCGAGACGCCCGCACCCGCCAAGCAGGCGCCCGCCGAGGCGCCCGCCCCCGCGAAGCAGGCGCCCGCAGAGAAGCCCGCCCCGGCGAAGAAGGCGCCCGCCGAGAAGCCCGCCCCCGCGAAGAAGGCGCCCGCGCCCGTCACCGCGAAGAAGGCCTCCGGCAAGCGGTCCGCCAAGAAGGCGGGGGCATGACGGCCGCCACCCCGCAGCTGGTCGTCCACCGGGACAAGGAGCTGATGGCCCAGGCCGCCGCGGCCCGGCTGATCACCCGGATCGTGGACGCCCAGGCCGCCCGCGGCACCGCCTCGGTGGTGCTCACCGGCGGACGGAACGGCAACGCCCTGCTGGCCGCCATCGCCGCCTCCCCGGCGCGGGACGCGGTCGACTGGGCGCGGCTCGACCTCTGGTGGGGCGACGAGCGGTTCGTGACCGCCGCCGACCCGGAGCGCAACGCCGTCCAGGCCCGGGCCGAACTGCTGGACGCCGTCCCGCTCGACCCGGCGCGGGTGCACGAGATGCCCGCCTCGGACGGCGTGGACGGCTCGGACGTCGAGACGGCCGCCGCACGGTACGCGGAGGAGCTGGCGAAGGCGGCCGGACCGGGCGACCGGCTCGGCGTCCCCGCCTTCGACGTGCTGCTGCTCGGCGTCGGCCCGGACACCCACGTCGCCTCGCTCTTCCCCGAGCACCCGGGCGTCCGGGAGACCGGACTGACGGTGGTCGGCGTGCGCGGCGCGCCGAAGCCCCCGCCGACCCGGATCTCGCTCACCCTCCCGGCGATCCGGGCGGCGCGCGAGGTCTGGCTGCTGGCGGCGGGCGAGGACAAGGCGGGCGCGGTCGCGCTGGCCCTGTCGGGCCCCGGCGAGCTCCAGGCGCCCGCCTCCGGCGCGTACGGGCGCGGTCGCACGCTGTGGCTGCTGGACCGCTCCGCGGCGGCCCAGCTGCCGCCCCAGCTGTACCCGCCGGCCTCGGCCTGAGCACGCGCGAAGGGCGTCACCGTTCTCCCGAACGGTGACGCCCTTCGTGTCGTCCCGTGGCCCGCAGCAGCCCGGCGCTCAGATCTCGCCGCGGAGCTTGGCCAGCGCCTCCGCGAGGATCGCCTCGCCGTCGGCGTCGGTGCGGCGCTCGCGGACGTAGGCGAGGTGGGTCTTGTACGGCTCGTTGCGGGACGGCGCGGGCGGGTTGTGCTCGTCCTGGCCGGCCGGGAAGCCGCACCGCGGACAGTCCCAGGTCTCCGGGATGACCGCTTCGGCCGCGAAGCTCGGGCGGGTCTCGTGCTTGTTGGCACACCAGAAGGAGATCCGGTTGCGGGGGGCGGATTCGCCGCGCTCCGCCTCACCCATCGGGCCGGCTCCGACCCTGCTGCCACGGATGGCGTTGCCACTTGCCACGGTCTGACTCCCTGCGTGCTGGTGCGCCGACCCGCCGCGATGCGCGTCGGTGGCGAAAGTCGTCCTAGTGTAAGCAGGAGTTAAGGATGCGCCACCACCGGCTCCGCCCCGGACCGTTCCAGCATAGGCCGCGGGGCGACGGGGCGTCAGAGGTACGTCAGCTCTTGTACTTCATGACCAGGCCCAGCACCATGATGCACGCGAACCAGCCGAGTCCGACCACGATCGTGATGCGGTCCAGGTTGCGCTCGGCCACTGCCGAGCCGCCACCGGTCGACATCGCGCCGCCGCCGAACATGTCCGACAGGCCGCCGCCCTTCCCCTTGTGCAGCAGCACCAGGAGGATCATCAGCAGGCTGAAGACGATCAGGGCAATCGAGAACCCGATAACCACGACGGGACCAACTCTCTCGTATCTTCGGCGAAGGGGCCGGACCGCGCACGGCGGTCCGGCCCCAAAGCCTACGTTGCTGCGGCGGCGTTAGCCTACTGCCTGGTCACGGTACCGCACGATCTTGACGAACTCGTCGGCGTCCAGGGAGGCACCGCCGATCAGGCCGCCGTCGACGTCCGGCTTGGCCATCAGGCCGGCCGCGCTGGAGGACTTGACCGAGCCGCCGTACAGCACCCGGACCTTCCCGGCCAGCTCGGCGTCGTACAGCTCGGCGATCCGCACGCGGATGGCGGCGCAGACCTCCTGGGCGTCCTCGGGGGTCGCCACCTCGCCGGTGCCGATCGCCCAGACCGGCTCGTAGGCGACCACGATGGACTCGGCCTGGCCGGCCGGGACGTCCTTCAGGGCGCCGTCGAGCTGGGCCAGGGTGTGCTCGACGTGGGTGCCGGCCTTGCGGACCTCCAGCGGCTCGCCGATGCAGAGGATCGGGGTGACCCCGCTGCGGTAGGCGGCCTTCACCTTGGCGTTGACGATCTCCTCGTTCTCGCCGTGGTACTGGCGGCGCTCCGAGTGGCCGATCACCGCGTAGGTGCACTTGAGCTTGGCCAGCATCGGGCCGGAGACCTCGCCGGTGTACGCACCGGAGTCGTGCTGCGAGATGTCCTGCGAGCCGTACTTGATCTTCAGCTTGTCGCCGTCGACCAGGGTCTGCACCGAGCGGAGGTCGGTGAACGGCACGAGGACGGCCACCTCGACCGACTCGTAGTCCTTGTCGGCCAGCGCGAAGGCCAGCTTCTGGGTGTGCTGGATGGCCTCAAGGTGGTTGAGGTTCATCTTCCAGTTGCCCGCCATCAGCGGGAGACGCTCAGTCATTGCTTTCTCAGCCTTCCAGGGCGGCGAGACCGGGAAGGGTCTTGCCCTCCAGGTACTCAAGGCTCGCGCCACCGCCGGTCGAGATGTGCCCGAACTTCGTCTCGTCGAAGCCCAGGATGCGGACGGCCGCGGCGGAGTCGCCGCCACCGACCACGGAGAACGCGTCACCGTCGACCAGTGCCTGGGCGACGGCCTTGGTGCCCTCGGCGAAGGCCGGGTGCTCGAAGACGCCCAGCGGGCCGTTCCAGAACACCGTCTTCGCGTCGGCCAGCTTCGCCGCGAAGAGCTCGCGGGTCTTCGGGCCGATGTCCAGGCCCTCCTTGTCGGCCGGGATGCCGTCGGCGTCCACGACCTCGAAGTCCTCGACCGGCGCGTGCGTCTTGGTGTCCGGGAACTTCGCGGAGATCGCGACGTCCACCGGCAGCACGAACTCGACGCCGCTCTCCTCGCCGCGCTTCAGGTAGTCCAGGACCGTCGGGATCTGGTCCTCCTGCAGCAGCGAGATGCCGACCTCGTGGCCCTTGGCCTTGAGGAAGGTGTACGCCATGCCGCCGCCGATCAGGATGCGGTCGGCCTTGCCGAGCAGGTTGTCGATCACGCCGACCTTGTCGGAGACCTTGGAGCCGCCGAGCACCACCACGTACGGGCGCTCGACCTCCTCGGTGAGGCGCTTGAGCACGCCCACCTCGGTGGCGATCAGGTCGCCGACCGCGTGCGGCAGGCGGGCCGGCAGGTCGAACACCGAGGCGTGCTTGCGGTGCACCGCACCGAAGCCGTCGCCGACGTAGAGGTCGGCCAGCTCCGCCAGCTCGTCCGCGAAGGCGCCGCGCTCGGCGTCGTCCTTGCTGGTCTCACCGGCGTTGAAGCGCAGGTTCTCAAGCAGCGTGACCTCGCCGTCGGCCAGGGCGGCGACGGTGGCCTTCGCGCTCTCGCCCACGGTGTCGGTCGCGAACGCGACCGGCTTGCCGAGGATCTCGCCGAGGCGGTCGGCCACCGGCGCGAGGGAGAACTGCGGGTCCGGCTCGCCCTTCGGGCGGCCGAGGTGGGAGGCGACGACGACCTTCGCGCCGCGCTCGACGAGCTTGGCGATGGTCGGGGCGACGGCGCGGATCCGGCCGTCGTCGGTGATCGCGCCGCCGGACAGCGGGACGTTCAGGTCCGCGCGGACGAACACGCGCCGGCCGGCGACGTCCAGGTCTTCGATGGTCTTCACGGTCTTCGGTCTCCTGGCGAGAAGATGGAGCAGGCGACGGCACAACGGCGGGCCGTCAAAAGGGAGTTGAGGGTGCGCAGACGGAGGGCCCGGTCGGCTTCGCACATGCCTTCCGGGCCCTCCCCCCTACTTCACATCAGCTCCCGCTGCGTCAGAGCCGGCCACCGACGAGGGTGGTCAGGTTGACGAGGCGGTTCGAGTAGCCCCACTCGTTGTCGTACCAGCCGAAGATCTTGACCTGGTTGCCCTGGGCCATCGTCATCAGCGAGTCGAAGATCGTGGAGAACGGCGAGTTCACGATGTCGGAGGAGACGATCGGGTCCTCGGTGTACTGCAGGATGCCCTTGAGGGTGGTCTCCGAGGCCTTCTTGAAGGCCTCGTTGACCTCGGCGACGGTGACGTCGCGCTCCAGGGTGACGACCAGGTCGGTGATCGAACCGGTCGGGACCGGGACGCGCAGCGAGGTGCCGTCCAGCTTGCCCTTGAGCTCGGGCAGGACCAGGGCGGTCGCCTTGGCGGCACCCGTCGAGGTCGGGATGATGTTGAGGGCCGCGGCGCGGGCGCGACGCAGGTCCTTGTGCGGGAAGTCCAGGGTGACCTGGTCGTTGGTGTACGCGTGCACCGTGGTCATCAGACCCTTGACGATGCCGAAGTTCTCGTTCAGCACCTTCGCCAGCGGCGCCACGCAGTTGGTGGTGCAGGAGGCGTTGGAGATGATCGTGTGGTTCGCCGGGTCGTACTTGTCGTCGTTGACACCGATGACGATGGTGATGTCCTCGTCGGTGGCGGGCGCCGAGATGATGACCTTCTTGGCACCGGCGGCGACGTGCTTCTTGGCCGCCTCGGCCTTGGTGAAGATGCCGGTCGACTCGATGACGATGTCCACGCCCAGCTCGCCCCAGGGGAGGTTGGCCGGGTCGCGCTCGGCGATGACCTTGAAGGTCCTGCCGTCGACGGTGATGCTGTCAGCGGTGTGCGAGACCTCGCCCTGGAAGGTGCCCAGGATCGAGTCGTACTTGAGCAGGTGCGCCAGGGTCTTGGTGTCGGTCAGGTCGTTGACACCGACGATCTCGATGTCCGCGCCCTGGGCCTGAACCGCACGGAAGAAATTGCGGCCGATGCGGCCGAATCCGTTGATGCCTACCCGGATCGTCACGAACCGATCTCCTCGTTAGGTACGCCGGACGCTATGCCGACGGGGTGGAATTTGGGATGTCCCCGACCGCCTATGACCCTACCCCTCCTAGGCCGGGTAGAGCACATCAGCTCGCTCCGCAACCCCTGGCGTGGCGCGTGATCCGGGCACCTTCGGGCCTTCCGTCCTTGCCCTCCCGGGCAGTTGGTCCCGGGGCCGCGGACCCTCCGGCGGGAGCCCCCGTCCCAGTCCCCGGACACGGCACCGCCGGTGCCCGAGGTACGGGCACCGGCGGGGAGATCATCACCGAACGCGATCGTCAAGAGTCAGTTGAGTGCCATCTCGTCCGTCAGGTTGGCCTCGGTGCTCGGCAGGCCCAGTTCGGAGGCGCGCTTGTCGGCCATCGCCAGCAGCCGGCGGATCCGGCCGGCCACCGCGTCCTTGGTCAGCGGCGGGTCGGCGAGGGCGCCCAACTCCTCCAGCGAGGCCTGCTTGTGCTGCATCCGCAGCTGGCCCGCGGCGGCCAGGTGCTCGGGCACCTCCTCGCCGAGGATCTCCAGCGCGCGCTGCACCCGGGCGCCGGCCGCGACCGCGGCCCGGGCCGAGCGGCGCAGGTTGGCGTCGTCGAAGTTGGCGAGCCGGTTGGCGGTGGCCCGCACCTCGCGCCGCATCCGGCGCTCCTCCCAGGCGAGCACCGACTCGTGGGCGCCGAGGCGGGTGAGCAGCGCGCCGATGGCGTCGCCGTCGCGGATCACCACCCGGTCCACGCCGCGCACCTCGCGGGCCTTGGCGGGGATGCCGAGCCGGCGGGCGGCGCCGACCAGGGCGAGGGCCGCCTCGGAGCCGGGGCAGGTGATCTCCAGCGAGGAGGAGCGGCCGGGCTCGGTGAGCGAGCCGTGCGCGAGGAAGGCCCCGCGCCAGGCCGCCTCGGCGTCGCAGGTGGCGCCGGAGACCACGGCCGGGGGCAGGCCCCGGATCGGGCGGCCGCGGCCGTCCACGAGCCCGGTCTGCCGTGCCAGCAGTTCGCCGTCCTTGACCACCCGGACCACGTACCGGCTGCCGCGCCGCAGGCCGCCGGGGGCCATCACGACCAGGTCCGAGGAGTGTCCGAAGATCTCCAGCAGGTCCTTGCGCAGACGCCGGGCGGCAGCGCCGGTGTCCAGCTCCGCCTCGATCACGATGCGACCGCTCACGATGTGCAGCCCGCCCGCGAATCGCAGGATCGCCGACACCTCCGCCTTGCGGCAGCAGGCCCGGGTGACCGGGAGCCGGCTGATTTCGTCCTTCACCGCTGGAGTCATCGCCATGGCCCGATCCTTCCATGTGTCCGGAAAATCCGGTCGTACGCTGCCGCCAGAAGCTCCGGGTCGTGTCGCGGCGTGCCGTCGGTACGGGCGACCCGGCCGAGCACCAGGGCGGCGCCCATCCGCTCGGCGGCCTTCTCCAGGCCGGCCAGGTCCGCCTGGCCGAAGGCGCCGCCGGTGACGGCGCGCTCGTCCACCAGGATCGCATCCACCGCGAGGGCGGGGGCGTGGTCGGCGATGACCTCCAGGTGACGCTGCGGGGTGAAGCCCTCGGTCTCGCCGGGCTGCGGGGCCAGGTTCAGGGTGAGCAGGCGGCGTGCGCGGGTCTCGACCAGCGCCTTGGCCAGCTCGGGCACCAGCAGGTGCGGCAGCACGCTGGTGAACCAGGAGCCGGGGCCGAGCACCACCCAGTCCGCCTCGCGGACGGCGGTGACCGCCTCGGGGACGGCCGGCGGCTCGTCCGGCAGCAGCCGGACCGACTGCACGGTGCCCGGGGTCACCGCGACGCTGGCCTGGCCGCGGACGGCGGCCAGCTCGGCCGGGTACTCCGGGTCGTGGCCGCGGACGACCGCCTCGATGTCCAGCGGGACGGCCGACATCGGCAGCACCCGGCCCTGGACGTTGAGCAGCCGGCCGACCCAGTCGAGGGCGGCGACCGGGTCCCCGAGCTTCTCCCAGAGCGCGACGATCAGCAGGTTGCCGACGGCGTGGCCGCCCAGCTCGCCGCTGCCGGTGAAGCGCTGCTGGATCACCTCGGACCAGGTGCGGCCCCAGTCGTCGTCGCCGCAGAGCGCGGCCAGCGCCTTGCGGAGGTCGCCCGGGGGCAGCACCCCCAGCTCCTCGCGGAGCCGGCCGCTGGAGCCGCCGTCGTCGGCGACGGTGACCACGGCGGTCAGGTCGGTGGTGAGCCGGCGCAGCGCGGACAGTGAGGCGGACAGGCCCTGTCCGCCGCCGAGCGCGGTGATCCTGGGCGCCTGGTTGGTCCGGGGCGTCTGGTGGGGACGGGCCGGGCTGGTGCGGGCCGCCCCGGTGCGGGGCCGGCCGGTCGCGTAGGACCGGGCCGCCACCCCGCTCCGGTCGGCGGTCTTGTTCTGAAACTGCCGCCCGGGCACGTATCCCGTCACACCTACCTCGCGTTCCTCTTGCCGGCCGCCGACCTCCGCCGGCGGCCCGGCAGGGATGCGGCGGCTACTCCCGTCCCATGTCACGGTGGACGAGCACCGTTTCGACGCCGTCCGAGATGAGACGTTTCGTCAGCCGCTCGGACATCGCGACGCTGCGGTGCTTGCCACCGGTGCAGCCTACGGCAAGCGTCATGTAGCGCTTCCCCTCGCGGCGGTAGCCCTCGGTGACGATGCGCAGCAGCTCCGCGTAGCCGTTGAGGAACTCGTTGGCGCCGGGCTGCTGGAAGACGTAGTCGGCGACGTCGGAGTCGGTGCCGGTACGGGCCCGCAGCTCGGGCACCCAGTGCGGGTTGGGCAGGAAGCGGCAGTCCACCACGAGGTCGGCGTCGACGGGCAGGCCGTACTTGAAGCCGAAGGACATCACGGTGGCCCGCAGCTCGGGTTCGTCGTGGTCGGCGAACTGGGCGTCGAGCTTGGCGCGCAGCTGGTGGACGTTGAGGTTGGAGGTGTCGATCACCAGGTCGGCCTCGCCGCGCAGCTCGCGCAGCAGGTCGCGCTCCTGGGCGATGCCGTCGACGATCCGGCCCTCGGCCTGGAGCGGGTGCGGGCGGCGCACGCTCTCGAAGCGGCGGACGAGGGCGTCGTCGGAGGAGTCGAGGAAGACCACGCGGAGCCGGACGCCGCGCTTCTCCAGCTCGTCCAGGGAGGTCAGCAGGTCGTCGAAGAACTGCCGGCCGCGGACGTCCACGACGGCGCCGATCCGGGCGACGTTGCCCTGGGACCGGGCGCCGAGGTCGACCATGGTCGGGATGAGGGCCGGCGGCAGGTTGTCCACCACGAACCAGCCCAGGTCCTCCAGGCACTTGGCGGCGGTGGAGCGGCCGGCTCCGGACATGCCGGAGATGATCACCAGCTCAGGGGTGTTCTCCCCGCCGGCCTCCGGCCGGGCGGTGCCCCCGTAATCGGACACGGTCACTTCGGTTCCCCGCTCTCGGTGGTTCTGCAATGGAGAACGCGCGTCGCGCTGGCAAGCTTCCCCGGCTCACTCGGGCGAGTGAGCGCGGGGCGCGCCGGCTGACGGGCGGCGTCGGCCGTCATGGCGTCTCCCGGATGGGTGCGGTCTCGGGCGCCGCGGGCGCCGGCTCGTCGGCACCGTCCTCGATGATCTCGCCAGTGGCGGTGTTCACGGCCGGTGCGGCAGGTGTACGGGACGACAACGCCGCCGCAACTGTCTCCGCCGTCCGCCGGCCGATGCCGGGGACCGCGCAGAGTTCGTCGACGGTGGCCGCCCGGAGCCTCTTCAGCGAGCCGAAGTGCTTGAGCAGCGCCTGACGGCGAGTCTCGCCGAGCCCGGGGACGGAGTCCAGTTCTCCGGCGGTGAGTCGCTTGGAACGCTTGCCGCGCTGGTAGGCGATGGCGAAGCGGTGGGCCTCGTCGCGGACCCGCTGGAGCAGGTAGAGGCCCTCGCTGCTGCGCGGGAGCACGACCGGGTCGTCCTCGCCGGGCAGCCAGACCTCCTCCAGGCGCTTGGCGAGGCCGCAGAGGGCGACGTCGTCGATGCCGAGTTCGTCCAGGGCCCGCTGGGCGGCGGCGACCTGGGGCTGTCCGCCGTCGACGACGATCAGCTGCGGGGGGTAGGCGAAGCGGCGCGGGCGGCCCGTCTCCGGGTCGACCGGGCCGCCCGGCACCTCGGCGGTGCCGGGCTCGTCCTCGGGCCCCTCCTCGGGGACGGCCCACTCACCGGTCCGCTCGCGCTCCTGGAGGTAGCGGCGGAACCGGCGGCTGATCACCTCGTGCATCGAGCGGACGTCGTCCTGGCCCTCGAACCCCTTGATCTGGAAGCGGCGGTACTCGCTCTTGCGGGCCAGGCCGTCCTCGAAGACGACCATCGAGGCGACCACGTCCTCGCCCTGGAGGTGGGAGATGTCGAAGCACTCGATGCGCAGCGGGACGGAGTCCAGTTCCAGCGCGTCGGCGATCTCCTGGAGGGCGCGGCTGCGGGTGGTGAGGTCGGAGGCGCGCTTGGTCTTGTGCAGGGCGAGCGCCTGCTGGGCGTTCCGCTGCACGGTGGCCATCAGGTCCTTCTTGTCGCCGCGCTGCGGCACCCGCAGGTCGACCTGGCTGCCGCGCAGGCCGCTCAGCCAGTCGCGGGCCGGCCCGGCCGGGTCGGGCAGGGCGGGGACCAGGACCTCGCGGGGGACGGACCCGCCGCTCTCGTCCTCGCGGGCGCCGCCGTAGAGCTGCTGGAGGGCGTGCTCGACCAGGCCGGCGGTGTCGACGTCCTCGACCTTGTCGGTGACCCAGCCGCGCTGGCCCCGGACCCGGCCGCCGCGGACGTGGAAGATCTGGACGGCGGCCTCCAGTTCGTCCTCGGCGACGGCCAGCAGGTCGGCGTCGGTGGCGTCGGCGAGGACGATGGCGTTCTTCTCCATGGCCCGCTTGAGCGCGCCGATGTCGTCCCGCAGGCGGGCAGCCTTCTCGTACTCCATGTCGGCCGCGGCCTCCTGCATCTCGCCCTCCAGGCGGCGCAGGTAGTTGCCGGTGCGGCCGGCCATGAAGTCGCAGAAGTCCTCGGCCAGGGCGCGGTGTTCCTCGGGCGTGACCTTCCCGACGCAGGGGGCGGCGCACTTGCCGATGTAGCCGAGCAGGCAGGGGCGGCCGACCTGGCGGGCGCGCTTGAAGACGCCGTTGGAGCAGGTGCGGACGGGGAAGACCCGCAGCAGCAGGTCGACGGTCTCGCGGATCGCCCAGGCGTGGCCGTAGGGGCCGAAGTAGCGCACGCCCTTCTTGTGGGCGCCGCGCATGACCTGGACCCGCGGGTACTCCTCGTCGAGGGTGACCGCCAGTTCGGGGTAGCTCTTGTCGTCGCGGTACTTGACGTTGAAGCGGGGGTCGAACTCCTTGATCCAGGAGTACTCCAGCTGGAGCGCCTCGACCTCGGTGGCGACCACGGTCCACTCCACCGAGGCGGCGGTGGTGACCATGGTCGCCGTGCGCGGGTGCAGTCCGGCGAGGTCCTGGAAGTACGAGGAGAGCCGCGGGCGCAGGCTCTTGGCCTTGCCGACGTAGATGACCCGCCCGTGGGCGTCGCGGAACTTGTAGACGCCCGGCGAGACGGGGATGGCGCCCGGCGCCGGGCGGTAGGTGGACGGGTCAGCCATGGGTCCACCGTACCGAGTCGGGCCGGGGCTTCGGAGAGGAGATCAACTGCTTCAGCGCGGGGTCACCTTGAGGTTGCCGCCCTCGACCGCCACGGTGTACTCGGGCAGCGGGGTGGGGGCCGGGCCGTCCAGCACGGCGCCGTCGGTGATGCCGAACAGGCTGCCGTGGCAGGGGCACTGGATCTTCTGGTTCTTGACCTGGTCGACGATGCAGCCGGCGTGGGTGCACTTGGCGCTGAACGCCTTGTACTGGCCCTCGGCGGGCTGGGTGACGACGATCTTCTTCTCGCGGTAGACGGTGCCGCCGCCGACCGGCACGGCGGAGGCCGGGCCGACGTCCACCGGGGTCTTGGCGGCGGAGGAGTCGGAGGAGGACGAGGAGCAGCCGGAGACGGCCAGCGTGCCCCCGGCGGCGAGGACGGCCGCGGCGCCGCAGAGCAGGGTGCGGCGGGAGGTGGCGGGGCTGTCGGCCGGCAGGCTGTCGGGGGCCTCGGGCATGAGGGTGCTCCTGGTCTGGCGGGTGGCACCGCGGCTGCGGGGGTGTGCGCGGCCGCGACGGCCCGGCTGCTGGCGGGCCGGGCGGAAGTCTATGCCGCGTTTATCCGGCCGCCCCCCGTGCGTCGGGGGGCGGCCGGGGCGGTTTCCGGTCTACTTCCGGGCGGCGGCGCGCTTGCGCGGTGCCTTGGCCTTGACCGGGGCGGCCGGGGCCTCCTCGAACTCGCCCGGCAGGATGTCCCGGAGGAACTTGCCGGTGTGGCTCTCGGAGACGGCCGCGATCTGCTCCGGGGTGCCCTCGGCGACGACCGTGCCGCCGCCGGAGCCGCCCTCAGGGCCCATGTCGACGATCCAGTCGGCGGTCTTGATCACGTCGAGGTTGTGCTCGATCACGATCACCGTGTTGCCCTTGTCCACCAGCCCGGAGAGCACCGTGATCAGCTTGCTGATGTCCTCGAAGTGGAGACCGGTGGTCGGCTCGTCGAGCACGTAGACCGTCCGGCCGGTGGAGCGCTTCTGCAGCTCGGAGGCGAGCTTGACGCGCTGGGCCTCGCCGCCGGAGAGGGTCGGCGCGGACTGGCCGAGCCGGACGTAGCCGAGGCCGACGTCGTTGAGCGTCCGCAGGTGCCGGGCGATCGCCGGGACGGCCTCGAAGAAGCCGAGGGCCTCCTCGATGGGCATGTCCAGCACCTCGGCGATGGACCGGCCCTTGTAGTGCACCTCCAGCGTCTCCCGGTTGTACCGGGCGCCGTGGCAGACCTCGCACGGCACGTAGACGTCCGGCAGGAAGTTCATCTCGATCTTGATGGTGCCGTCGCCGGAGCAGTTCTCGCAGCGGCCGCCCTTGACGTTGAAGGAGAACCGGCCGGGCAGGTAGCCGCGGACCTTGGCCTCCTGGGTCTCCGCGAAGAGCCGCCGGACGTGGTCGAAGACGCCGGTGTAGGTGGCCGGGTTGGAGCGCGGGGTCCGGCCGATCGGCGACTGGTCGACGTGCACCACCTTGTCCACCTGGTCGGTGCCGGTGATCCGGGTGTGCCGGCCGGGCACCGTGCGGGCGCCGTTCAGCTCCCGGGCGAGGTGGGTGTAGAGGATGTCGTTGACCAGGGTCGACTTGCCGGAGCCGGAGACGCCGGTGATCGCGGTGAAGGTGCCGAGCGGGAAGCCGACCGTGACGTCCTTGAGGTTGTGCTCGCGGGCGCCGTGGACGGTCAGCTGGCGCTTCTTGTCCCGCTCGCGGCGGGTGGCCGGGATCGGGATGGAGCGCTTGCCGGAGAGGTACTGGCCGGTGAGCGACTCCTTGTTGGCGAGCAGCTGCTTCAGCGAGCCGGAGTGGACCACCTTGCCGCCGTGCTCGCCGGCGCCGGGGCCGATGTCGACCACCCAGTCGGCCATCTTGATGGTGTCCTCGTCGTGCTCGACGACGATCAGGGTGTTGCCGATGTCGCGGAGCCGGACGAGGGTCTCGATCAGCCGGTGGTTGTCGCGCTGGTGCAGGCCGATGGACGGCTCGTCCAGCACGTAGAGCACGCCGACCAGGCCGGAGCCGATCTGGGTGGCGAGCCGGATGCGCTGGGCCTCGCCGCCGGAGAGGGTGCCGGCCGCCCGGTTGAGCGAGAGGTAGTCCAGGCCGACGTCGACCAGGAAGCGGAGCCGCTCGTTGACCTCCTTGAGGACGCGCTCGGCGATCTGCTTGTCCCGGGCGTTGAGCTTCATCGCGCCGAGGAAGTCGGAGCAGTCGCTGATCGACATCGAGGAGACCTCGGCGATCGAGCGGCCCTCGACGGTGACGGCCAGCACCACCGGCTTGAGCCGGGTGCCCTGGCAGGTCGGGCAGGGCACCTCGCGCATGTAGCCCTCGAAGCGCTCGCGGCTGGAGTCGCTCTCGGCCTCGGTGTGCCGGCGCTGGATGAACGGCACCGCGCCCTCGAAGCCCGTGGTGTACGAGCGGTCGCGCCCGTACCGGTTGCGGTAGCGGACCTCGACCTGGTGCTTGTGGCCGTACAGCAGCGCCTTCTTCGCCCGGGCCGGGAGCCCGGCCCAGGGGATGTCGGTGCGGAAGCCGAGCTCGCCGGCGAGCGCGTCGATCAGGCGCTGGAAGTACTCCTTGGTGTGGCCGCCGGACCACGGGTGGATGGCGCCCTCGTCCAGCGACTTCTCGTCGTCGGGGACGACCAGCTCCGGGTCGACCTCCATCCGGTTGCCGAGGCCGGAGCAGTCCGGGCAGGCGCCGAACGGCGAGTTGAAGGAGAACGAGCGCGGCTCCAGCTCCTCGAACGACACGTCGTCGTAGGGGCAGTACAGGTGCTCGGAGTACATCCGCTCGCGCTCGGGGTCGTCCTCCGGGAGGTCGACGAAGTCGAGCACGACCATGCCGCCGGAGAGCCGCAGGGCGGTCTCCACCGAGTCGGTCAGGCGGCGCTTGGCGCTCTCCTTGACGGTGAGGCGGTCGATGACCACCTCGACCGTGTGCTTCTCCTGCTTCTTGAGCTTGGGCGGCTCGGCGAGCTGGACCGTCTCGCCGTCCACCCGGGCCCGGGCGTAGCCCTTGGACTGGAGGTCGGCGAAGAGGTCGACGAACTCGCCCTTGCGCTCGCGCACCACCGGGCTGAGCACCTGGAAGCGGGTGCCCTCGGCGAGCGCCAGCACCTTGTCCACGACGGCCTGCGGGGACTGCTTGGCGATCGGGCGGCCGCAGTGCGGGCAGTGCGGCTTGCCGATCCGGGCGAACAGCAGGCGGAGGTAGTCGTAGACCTCGGTGATTGTGCCGACGGTCGAGCGGGGGTTGCGGTTGGTGGACTTCTGGTCGATCGAGACGGCCGGGGAGAGGCCTTCGATGAAGTCGACGTCGGGCTTGTCCATCTGCCCGAGGAACTGGCGGGCGTAGGAGGACAGCGACTCGACGTAGCGGCGCTGCCCTTCGGCGAAGATCGTGTCGAAGGCCAGCGAGGACTTACCGGACCCGGAGAGGCCCGTGAAGACGATGAGGGAGTCGCGGGGCAGGTCGAGCGAGACGTTCTTGAGGTTGTGCTCGCGAGCACCGCGGACGATGAGGCGGTCGGCCACTGCTTCTGGCGCCTTTCTCCGGGCGAGAGGGCTGGAATGTGATGCGTTGCTTCTTCCAGGATGCGCCAGTCAGCCTACTAGCTCACGCGTTCGATTATCGAGCTCGTCCAGCCGGGTCCACCCGAACGAGTGAAGCGCTCGCCGGGCGCTGACGGTGGCGGTTCGGGAAAACCCCTGCTCAGCCACGACACGGGGAGATAGCGTCACCCTCGTCAACGAGCGAGGCCCCGTCCGGGCAACGCCGCCGACCACTCCGACGGGGAGCGCATCCGATGAGCGAGTCCGAGACCACCCTCCAGAGCGCCGGCGGGAGCGCCGACGCGGCCGCCGACCGGGCCGCCGACCTCGCGGGCGAGCGGCTGCGCGGGGTGGCCGCGAGCACCGACGCCCTGCTGCGGACCGTGAGGGCGCTGGACCCCGCGGCCCTGGCGGAGCCGTCCGCCCTGCCCGGCTGGACCAGGGGCCACGTGCTGGCCCACCTCGCCCGGAACGCCGACTCGCTGGTCAACCTGCTCGACGGCGCCCGCACCGGCACCGACATCCCGCAGTACGCCAGCGAGGAGGCCCGCGACCAGGGCATCGAGGACGGCGCGGGCCGCCCGCCGGAGGTCCAGCTCGACGACCTGGAGGACACCCACCGGAGCTTCGCCGCCGCGGCCGCGAAGCTGCCCGGCACCGCCTGGACGGCCTCGGTCCGGCACCGGTCCGGCTACGACTTCCCGGCGTACGACATCCCGTGGAAGCGGCTGATGGAGGTCGAGTACCACCACGTCGACCTGGCCGCCGGCCACACGCCCGCGGACTGGCCGGAGTCCTTCGCGGTGGCGGAGTTCCGGCGGCTGGCGGGCCGGCTCGCGGGCGCCGCGGACCTCCCGGCGGTCCGGCTGGTGGCCGGGGACACCGCGGACGAGGCCCTGATCGGCTCCGCCGGCGACGCGCCCGCGCTGACCGCCGAGGGCCCGGTCCGGGCGCTCACCGCCTGGCTCTCCGGCCGCTCCGCGGGCGACGGGCTCCTGGTCCACCGCGGCGGCGCCCCGCTCGCCGACGGTCCCGCCGCCCTGCCGGTCCTCCCCCCGCTGGGCTGACCGCCCCGGAGGCGAGATGCTGTCAGGGCAACCCACACCACGAGGAGCGGACGGATGACGTACCACGGAGCGGTCAAGGTCGGCGGACCGCCGGACGTGCGCGAGCTGGCCCATCTGATCATCACCAAGGTGGCGGTCGGACCGTACGACAACAACGCCTACCTGCTGCGCTGCCGCGACACCGACGAGCAGCTGCTGATCGACGCGGCGGCCGACGCACCGGTCCTGCTGGAGACCGTCGGCGAGAACCTCGCCACCGTGGTCACCACCCACCGGCACCACGACCACTGGGGCGCGCTGGCCGAGGTGGTGGCCGCCACCGGCGCCCGCACCGCCGCCGGGCGGATCGACGCCGAGGCCGTCGAGGTGCCGACCGACCTGCCGCTCGACGACGGCGACACCCTGCGGGTGGGCCGCTGCGAGCTGACCGTCCGGCACCTGGTCGGCCACACCCCCGGTGCGATCGTGCTGGTCTACGACGACCCGCAGGGGCACCCGCACGTGTTCACGGGCGACTGCCTCTTCCCGGGCGGCGTGGGGAACACCTGGGGCGACCCGGAGGCCTTCCGGACCCTCTTCCGGGACGTCAACGAGAAGCTCTTCGACGCGCTGCCGGACGAGGCCTGGGTCTACCCCGGCCACGGGAACGACACCACCCTGGGCGCCGAGCGCCCGAACCTGCCCGTCTGGCAGGAGCGCGGCTGGTAGGCCCGCCGGCGGCCCGCCCAGGGCCTTCCGGGACGACAGCGGGCCCGCGACCACTGCTCGGTCGCGGGCCCGCTGCGCTCGGGGACGGGGTCAGGCGTCGATCTTCTCCGCCGCCTCGGCCCGCTCGGCCTTCTTCGAGGCCATCAGGCTGGTCACGGTGGTGACGGCGAGCACCACCACGATGAAGCCCAGCGAGAACGGGATGCCGATCTCCGGGACGTGGGCGCCCTGCTCGTGCGCCGCGTGCAGCACCAGCTTCACGCCGATGAAGCCGAGGATCACCGACAGGCCGTACGAGAGGTGGACCAGCTTCTTCAGCAGGCCGCCGATCAGGAAGTACAGCTGGCGCAGACCCATCAGCGCGAAGGCGTTGGCGGTGAAGACGATGTACGGGTCCTGGGTCAGGCCGAAGATCGCCGGGATCGAGTCCAGCGCGAACAGGACGTCGGTGGTGCCGATCGCCAGCATGACGATCAGCATCGGGGTCATCAGCCGGCGGCCGTTCTCCCGGATGAAGAGCTTGGTGCCGTGGTACTTGTCGGTCGACGGGAAGCGCCGCTCGATCGTCTTGAGCAGGCGGTTCTCCTCGAACTCCTCGTCCTCCTCGTCGGAGCGCGCCTCCTTGATCAGCTTCCACGCCGTCCAGATCAGGAAGGCGCCGAAGATGAAGAAGACCCAGGAGAACTGCGTGACCAGGGCCGCGCCGCCGGCGATGAAGATCGCCCGGAGCACCAGGGCGATGATCACACCGAACATCAGCACGCGCTGCTGGTAGATCCTCGGCACCGCGAACTTGCTCATGATCAGGATGAACACGAACAGGTTGTCGACACTGAGCGACTTCTCGGTGATGTACCCGGCGAAGAACTCACCGGCCGGCTGCGCGCCGGAGTGCCACCAGAGGAACCCGCCGAAGAGTGCCGCCAGCACGATCCAGACCGTGGTCCAGATACCGGCTTCCTTGATCGACACCTCGTGCGGCTTTCGGCCGCCGATGAAGAAATCGGCCACGATCAGTGCCAAAAGCACCACGATCGTGCCGACCCACAGGCTTACGGAAACGTCCACTACTGCTCCTCCGGCAGGTAGGCGAGACAGTCATCGTCACTGCCGGAGGTCTCTTCCGCCCGTCGGACGCGCTACGGCGCGCCCGCGGACCAGCGCCCCGGGGTGCCGCTGGGGGCACCCGTGATGACGGGGACGACTGCGGGGGAATACTCCCCTCCGCTGCCAACGAGGGTAACAGCAATCCCAAGGAAAGGTAAAGAAGGTAAAGCCGCCCGGGCTCCGGGGCCCGTACCGGCGCCCGCGCCCGATCCGGCTCCGGCCGCTACAGGAACGGCTCGATGGCGGGCAGCAGGTCCTGGAAGGTCCGGCCGCGGGCCGGGGCCCCGATCGCCTGCATCCCCCAGCCGCCGGACTCCTCGCGGAACACCTTCGCCATGATCTGCCCGGTGTGCGGACCGCCGCCGGTCAGCTCGTACCGGGCCAGCTCCAGCCCGGTCGACTCGTCGACCAGCCGGCAGTGCGCGTTCCGGACCTCCGCGAAGGTCTGCCCGGTGTACGAGCTCACCGTGAACACCACCTGGGTGATCTGCGGCGGCACGTGCGCCAGGTCGACCAGGATCGCCTCGTCGTCCTCCCCCGCGCCGGCTCCGCCGACCAGGTTGTCCCCAGTGTGCCTGACCGAGCCGTCGGCGCTCTCCAGGTGCTGGAAGAACACCACGTCGGACGGGGTCCGCTCGGCGTACAGCAGGGCCGAGGCGTCCAGGTCGATCTGCCTGGTCCGGCTGCCGAACAGGCCGCGGCGGGGCGCCGCCTCCCAGCCGAGGCCCATCCGGACCACGGTGAGCGTCTCGCCCGACCCCTTCTGGAGGCTGACCCGCTGACCCTTGGCAAGTGTCACCGACACGGCGATGTGTCCTCTCTGCCCAGCCGCGCGGTCGATCCCCGCGCAGGCTCCACGGTGGAACACCCCGTTGCCGTCCCCCGGCTGAGGCCCCCTGTTGCGGCCGCCCCGTCCAGCGGCGGCACCGCAGGCCAGCCTAGGCCCTGCGGCAGAACGCTTCGATCGCCGTGTACCCCTTTGTGGCAGGGCTGAGACACCGCCGGGCTTGACCGGGAACGGAACCGGCCACGCCCGGCGGGGCCCGGCGGCACGCCGCGGGAGGCCGCGGGAGGCCGCTCAGGCGATGCCGGCCTCGCGCATCTGCCGCAGCTCCTTCTTCAGCTCCTTGACCTCGTCCCGCAGCCGGGCCGCGACCTCGAACTGGAGGTCCGTCGCCGCCGCGTGCATCCGCTCGGTCATCGACTGGATCAGTTCGGCCAGCTCGGCGGCCGGCATCGACTTGGCCGGCTTGCGGTCCTTGCCCAGGGCCGGGACCGGCGCCTTGCCGCCCTTGGCCCCGGCACCGCGGTAGCCGGTGGAGAGCAGCTGGTCGGTGTCCACCTCCTCGCGGGCGAGGGTGTCCAGGATGTCGCCGATCTTCTTCCGCAGCGGCTGCGGGTCGATCCCGTGCTCCTTGTTGTACGCCTGCTGGACCACCCGGCGGCGGTTGGTCTCCCCGATGGCCTTCTCCATCGCCGGGGTGATCCGGTCCGCGTACATGTGGACCTGCCCGGAGACGTTGCGGGCGGCACGGCCGATGGTCTGGATCAGCGAGGTGCCGGAGCGCAGGAAGCCCTCCTTGTCGGCGTCCAGGATCGCCACCAGGGAGACCTCCGGGAGGTCCAGGCCCTCGCGGAGCAGGTTGATGCCGACCAGCACGTCGTACTCGCCGGCCCGCAGCTCGCGCAGCAGCTCGACCCGGCGCAGCGTGTCGATGTCGCTGTGCAGGTACCGGACCCGGATGTCGAGGCCGAGCATGTAGTCGGTGAGGTCCTCGGACATCTTCTTGGTCAGGGTGGTGACCAGGACGCGCTCGTCCCGCTCCACCCGCTTGCGGACCTCGTGCACCAGGTCGTCGATCTGGCCCTCGGTGGGCTTGACGATCACCTCGGGGTCGATCAGGCCGGTCGGGCGGATGATCTGCTCGACCTGGCCGTCGCCCCGGGACAGCTCGTACTGGCCGGGGGTGGCGGAGAGGTAGACGGTCTGGCCGATCCGCTGCTGGAACTCCTCCCACTTCAGCGGGCGGTTGTCCATCGCGGAGGGCAGCCGGAACCCGTGCTCGACCAGGGTGCGCTTGCGCGAGGCGTCGCCCTCGTACATCGCGCCGATCTGCGGGACGGTGACGTGCGACTCGTCGATGACCAGGAGGAAGTCCTCCGGGAAGTAGTCGAGCAGGGTGTTCGGCGGGGAGCCGGGCTCGCGGCCGTCGAAGTGCATCGAGTAGTTCTCGACGCCGGAGCAGGTGCCGATCTGGCGGAGCATCTCCAGGTCGTAGGTGGTGCGCATGCGCAGCCGCTGGGCCTCCAGCAGCTTGCCCTGCTTCTCCATCCGCGCGAGGGTCTGCTCCAGCTCCTTCTCGATGTCGCCGACGGCGCGCTCCATCCGCTCCGGGCCTGCGACGTAGTGCGAGGCCGGGAAGACGTGGACGGAGTCGTCCTGGCTGATGATCTCGCCGGTCAGCGGGTGCAGGGTGTACAGCGCCTCGATCTCGTCGCCGAACATCTCGATCCGGACGGCGAGTTCCTCGTAGACCGGGAAGATCTCGATGGTGTCGCCGCGGACCCGGAAGGTGCCGCGGGTGAAGGCGAGGTCGTTGCGGGTGTACTGGATGTCGACGAAGCGGCGGAGCAGGATGTCGCGGTCGATCTCCTCGCCGACCTTGAGCCGCACCATCCGGTCCACGTACTCCTGCGGGGTGCCGAGGCCGTAGATGCAGGAGACGGAGGCGACCACGACCACGTCCCGGCGGGTGAGCAGCGAGTTGGTGGCGGAGTGGCGCAGCCGCTCGACCTCCTCGTTGATCGAGGAGTCCTTCTCGATGTAGGTGTCCGTCTGCGGGACGTACGCCTCGGGCTGGTAGTAGTCGTAGTACGAGACGAAGTACTCGACCGCGTTGTTCGGCAGCAGCTCGCGGAACTCGTTGGCGAGCTGGGCGGCCAGGGTCTTGTTCGGCGCCATCACCAGGGTGGGGCGCTGGAGCTTCTCGATCATCCAGGCCGTGGTGGCCGACTTGCCGGTACCGGTGGCACCGAGCAGGACGACGTCCTTCTCGCCGCCCCGGACCCGGCGTTCCAGCTCGGCGATGGCCGCCGGCTGGTCGCCGTTGGGCTGGTAGGGACTGACGACCTCGAAGGGCGTCTCTGACCGCTCGATGTTCGTGATGGGGCGCACGTGTCCACCGTACGACCCGCCACCGACAAAGATGACCCGCCCCGGTGAGCCGCCCGGCCCCGGCCGCCGTGCGGCGCCGTCCGCTACACGGCGCCGTCCGCTACGCGGCGCTGTCGCGGGCGAGCGCGACCAGGCGGGAGACGGCCCGCAGGTACTTCTTGCGGTAGCCGCCGCGCAGCATCTCCTCCGGGAACACCTGGTCGAAGGGGACCCCGGACGCGGTGACCGGCAGCTCGCGGTCGTACATCCGGTCCGCGAGGACGACCAGGCGCAGCGCGGTGGACTGGTCGTCGACCTGCCGGACGCCGCGCAGGCAGACCGCCGTGACGTCGTCCAGCAGCGCGCCGTAGCGGCTGGGGTGGACGGCCGAGAGGTGGCCGAGCAGGGCGTCGAAGTCGTCCAGCGAGGCACCGGGGGTGCGGTGCGCGGCGGCGTCCACCTGCGCGTCGGTGTACGGCGGCGGGGCGGCCGGCAGGCCCCGGTGGCGGTAGTCCTGGCCGTCGATCCGCATCGGGCGGAAGTGCGCGGACAGGCCCTGGATCTCGCGGAGGAAGTCGGCGGCGGCGAAGCGGCCCTCGCCGAGCTTCTCGGGCAGGGTGTTCGAGGTGGCGCAGAGCCGCACGCCGTTGTCGACCAGGCGGCCGAGCAGGGTGGAGACCAGGACGGTGTCGCCCGGGTCGTCGAGCTCGAACTCGTCGATGCAGAGCAGGCGGTGCCCGGAGAGCGTGGTCACGGCCTGCTGGAAGCCGAGCGCGCCGACCAGGTTGGTCAGTTCGACGAAGGTCCCGAAGGCCTTGGGGCCGGGCGCGGCGTGCCAGAGCGAGGCGAGCAGGTGGGTCTTGCCGACGCCGTAGCCGCCGTCCAGGTAGACGCCGGCCGGGCCGGTGGGCGCGGGGGCGCTGCGGCGGAACCAGCTGCGCTTCGGGGCGGACCCGCCGCCGCTGTTGAGCGCGCCGGCGAACTGCTCCAGGACCTGGACGGCCTCGTACTGGCTGGGCTGCGTCGGGTCCGGGATGTACGTCCCGAAGCTCACGTCGGAGAAGCGCGGCGGCGGGACCATCTCGGCGACCAGCCGCTCGGCGGGGACGACGGGACGCCGGTCGGTGAGCGCGGACGGTCCGGGGGCCCCGCCGGTGGCGGCTATCGGCTCGGGGGCGATCACGGCTTCGGGGTGTGAGGCTGTTGGCACGGTAGTACAGGGTACGCCCGGCCGCGCACGGGGCGGGCCCCGGCCGCCGGCGCGCGCCGGTGGAAGACTGGCGGCATGCAACAGTTGATCAGCCCGCTGGCCGGGCCGTTCGCCGACCCGGCCTCGCTGGAGTCGCTCGCCGCCGTCTACGCGTACCCCGACCAGGTGAATCACGGCCGGCCGTGGCTGCGCGCCAACATGGTGGCCGGCCTGGACGGCGGGGCCCGGCTGGACGGGCTCTCGGAGGGGCTCTCCGGTTCGGCCGACAAGCGGATCTTCGGTGTGCTGCGGGCGCTGTCGGACGTGGTGCTGGTGGGCGCCGAGACGGTCCGCGCCGAGGGGTACCGGCCGGGCCGGGCCCGCGCCGAGTTCGCGGCGGCGCGGCGGGCGGCCGGGCAGGCGCCGGCGCCTGCCATCGCGGTGGTCAGCCGCTCGCTGGGGCTCGACCTGGCGGCGCCGCTGTTCACCGAGCCGCTGGTGCGGACGGTCGTGATCACCACCGAGGACGCCCCCGCCGAGAGCCGGGCGGCGGTGGCCCGGGTGGCCGACGTGATCGCGGTGGGCCGGGGGTCGGTGGACCTGTCGGCGGCGGTCGCGGCGCTGGCCGACCGGGGCTGGACGAGGATGCTGAGCGAGGGCGGACCGCGGCTGCTGGGACAGTTGGCCGCCGCCGGCCTGCTCGACGAGCTGTGCCTGTCCCTGGCCCCGATGATCACGGCCGGCGACGCGCCGCGGATCATCCACGATGCGGAAATGCCTGACGTGCAGCGGATGAGACTGGTCTCATTGATCGAGCAGAAAGGATTCCTCTTCACCCGTTACCTGCGTCCGCCGACCCCGTGACCCCCGGACAGTGATCCCGCTCCCACTTGGGACGTTCCCTCCGCGTGGCCCGTGTGCCGGGTGAGCGAGGTGCGGAAAGCTTCCGCCGGGGCAGTATGGGATCCGATGCCGGAGCCCGGGGGCCGGCGACTGGAAGGGACTCACGTGTTCAAGACGGTACTGATGATCGAAAAGGCACTCTCCGACGCCGATGTGGAGCTGGTCACCACGCTCCACAGCGACGAGAAGGTGTCCTTCGTCGTCCTCATGCAGCCGCGCGGCAAGCAGGACGAGCTGCTGCGGGCGCTGGACGACGTCGCCCTCGGCCACCTCGACAAGGTGGTGCACGAGCACGACGAGTCCGAGAGCGGGCCGACGGTGGCCACCGAGTCGCTGGAGCACAGCCTGCGCCACCTGCGGCAGGCCGGTGCCGAAGCGGTCGGCGAACTGGTCGAGGAGAAGCCCCTGGACCGGCTGCGGGCCGTGGTCGGGGAGCACCAGGCCGACGAGGTGGTGGTGCTCACCTCGCCGCACTTCGTGGAGGAGTTCTTCCACCGCGACTGGGCCTCCCAGGCCCGGCACAAGGTGGGCGTCCCGGTGCTGCGGCTGTTCGCCAGCGACTCCTGACGCCCTCCCCGCCCGCCCTCGGGCAAACGGTGCCGAGGGCTCCCGGTGGTGCAGAATCGTCCTTGCGGTCCGGTCCGCGAGGGCGATTCGGCTTTGCCGCCCGCCCTGCCCCCTGTCCCTCCCTCCTCGCCCACCGCCGGGCAGGAGGGGCCCATCGCCCGTACGGAGCCCCGCCTTGAACGACGCCGCGCACGACCTGCACGCCCCGCACTTCATCGGCATCGGCGGCGCCGGGATGTCCGGCCTGGCGAAGATCCTCGCGGTGCGCGGTGCCAGTGTCTCCGGCAGCGACTCCAAGGAGTCCGAGACGGTCCTCGCGCTGCGCGCCCTCGGCGCCAGCGTGCACATCGGCCACGCCGCCGAGCACGTGCCGGACGGCGCCAGCAGCATCGTGGTCTCCAGCGCGATCCGCGCCGACAACCCGGAGCTGGCCACCGCCCGCGAGCGCGGCATCCCGGTGGTGCACCGCTCCGACGCGCTGGCCGCACTGATGGGCGGGCGGCGGGCGCTCGCCGTGGCCGGCACCCACGGCAAGACCACCACCACCAGCATGCTCGCCGTCGCCCTCGGCGAGCTGGGCCTCGACCCGTCCTACGCGATCGGCGGCGACCTCGACGCCCCCGGCTCCAACGCCCACCACGGCACCGGCGAGATCTTCGTCGCCGAGGCCGACGAGAGCGACCGCAGCTTCCACAAGTACGCGCCCGAGGTGGCGATCGTGCTCAACGTGGAGCTCGACCACCACGCCAACTACGCCTCGATCGACGAGATCCACGAGTCCTTCGAGACCTTCGTCGGCCGGATCGCCCCCGGCGGCACCCTGGTCGTCTCCGCCGACCACGGGGGCGCCCGCGAGCTGACCGCCCGGGTCGCCGGCCGCGAGGACCTGCGGGTGGTCACCGTCGGCGCCGCCGAGGACGCCGACCTGCGCGTCCTCTCCGTGGTCGCGCACGGCATGACCAGCGAGGTCACCGTCCTGCTCGACGGCGCCGAGCTCACCTTCACCGTCTCGGTGCCCGGCCGGCACTACGCGCACAACGCGGTGGCCGCGCTGGCCGCGGGCGTCGCGCTCGGCGTCCCCGCCACCGACCTGGCCAAGGCCATCGCCGCCTACACCGGCGTGCGCCGCCGCCTGCAGCTCAAGGGCGAGGCCGGCGGGGTCCAGGTGATCGACTCCTACGCGCACCACCCGACCGAGATGACCGCCGACCTGGAGGCGATCCGGGAGGCCGCCGACGGGCGCGTCCTGGTGGTCTTCCAGCCGCACCTGTTCAGCCGCACCCAGCAGCTCGCCGAGGAGATGGGCGCCGCGCTCGCCCTGGCCGACGCCTCCGTCGTGCTCGACATCTACCCGGCCCGCGAGGACCCGATCCCCGGCGTCACCAGCGAGCTGATCATCGAGGCCGCCCGCAAGGCCGGTGCCGAGGTCACCGCCGAGCACGACTTCGCCGCGGCCCCCGCCCTGCTGGCCGGCCTGGCCCGCCCGGGCGACCTGCTGCTCACCATGGGTGCGGGCGACGTCACCAACCTCGGTGAGGCCGTCCTGGCAGAATTGGGTAGGGGCCTGGAGCACCTCGCGAACGTCGCCACCAACGTCTGAGTCCCACGACCTGGAGCCGTGATGAGCTACGAGATCGAGAAGACCGACGCCGAGTGGCGCGCCGAGCTCTCCCCGGAGGAGTACCACGTCCTCCGCGAGGCGGGCACCGAGCGCCCGTTCACCGGCGAGTACACCGACACCAAGACGGTCGGCGTCTACGGCTGCCGGGCCTGCGGCGCCGAGCTGTTCAGCTCGGAGACCAAGTTCGACAGCCACTGCGGCTGGCCGTCCTACTACGCGCCGCTCGCCGGGGACCGCGTCCAGTACATCGAGGACACCACGCTCGGCATGCGCCGGGTCGAGGTCCGCTGCGCCCGCTGCGGCGGGCACCTCGGGCACGTCTTCGAGGGCGAGGGCTACGGCACGCCGACGGACCAGCGGTACTGCATCAACAGCGTCTCGCTGACGCTGAAGCCGGCGGAGTAGCCGGTCCGAGGAGCAACAGGGCGGGCGGGTGCCATCGAGATGGCACCCGCCCGCACGCAGTCGCGCCACCATCCGCGGGACGCTGTCCGAGAACTGGATAGGCTGGCCCGGCACTGAGCCAGTCACGGTGAAGTGGAACCGCCCCGTCGGCCGGAAGGGTCCTGATGCTCACCCGCCTAGAGGTCCACGGATTCAAGAACCTCCTTGGCCTCGGGGTCGACTTCGGCCCCTTCACCTGCATCGCAGGTGAGAACGGGACCGGGAAGTCGAACGTCTTCGACGCGATCCAGTTCCTCTCCCTGCTTGCGGACAAGTCGATGATGGAAGCCGCTCAGGAGGTCCGCGGGGTACACGGCGAGAGGCACGGCGACCCACGTGACCTCTTCTGGAAGGGCTACCTCCCGGGTCGGCACAGGATGAGCTTCGCAGTGGAAATGATCGTCCCTGCCACGATCGAGGATGATTTCGGCAGGGTCGCGAGGCCTACGACCACCTTCCTGCGGTACGAGCTGGAGATCGGCTACCAGGAGCCGTCCGGGCTGGACCGGTTCGGCCGTCTGACCCTTCTTCGCGAGGACCTGCGCCACATCACCAAGGGCACAGCCAAGGAGCACATCCGCTTCCCGCACAGTGCGGCGCGGTTCCGCAACGAGGTGATCCTCGGCCACCGCAGCGGCGCTCCGTACATCTCCACCGACACCGACGCGGCCAACGGTGAACCGATCGTCAAGATCCACCAGGACGGCGGCAGCCGAGGCCAACCGAAGCCCGCAGCCGCGTCCCGGGCTCCGGCAACCGTCGTCTCCACCATCACGTCCAGCGACGATCCCACCATCCTGGCGGCGAGGCGGGAGATGGAGTCCTGGCGCCGACTCGCCTTGGAGCCTTCAGCCCTCCGCAGTGCAGACCGATTCGTTGATCCCCAGATCATGGAGGCGGACGGCTCGCATCTTCCGGCGGCCTTGTACCGAATCGCGCATACAGCGGCCGAATCCGCCGAACTCGACCCGGAGCAGGTGTACGCCCGTGTTGCCGGCAGACTGTCCGACCTGACCGGCGTACAGATCCGCGACCTCGCCGTCGATCAGGACGAAGTGCGCCAGCTCCTGACCGTCAAGGTCCGGGAGGCCGATGGGATGTTCCTCCCGGCCCGCAGCCTCTCCGAGGGGACTCTTCGTTTTCTCGCGCTCTGTGTGCTGCTGGAGGACACCAGCGTCCGCGGAATGGTGTGCATGGAAGAGCCGGAGAACGGGATTCATCCGGCCAACCTCGTGCCCATGGTCGAGCTGGTCCAGGACCTGGCAGTCGATCCTACGGCCACTCCGGGAGGCGACAATCCGTTTCGACAGGTACTCATCAACACTCATTCCCCTGGCGTAGTCCAATTGGTGGACCGGAATCACCTCTTGTTCGCCGACTCCGTACTTCGGAGACTCGATGACGGAACCCTGGCCCGCAGTCTCCAGCTCCGCCCGCTCCGCGGCACCTGGCGCGCTTCCGAAGGTGATCGGGACTACGTCACCAAGGCCGACATCCTGCCGTACCTGACCACTCCTCCCGGGGCGCAGACGACACTCGACTGGAGCATGGCGTGACCCTTCGCGTTCTGTTCACCGGCGAGGGAGCCAGCGACAACGGGCTCGTCCCCCACATCGAGGCAGCCGCGGCCCGGGAAGGGCTCCGAGCCATCGTGACAGCGCCGGACTTCGGTCGCCTGCCGGTATCCGAACTGCACTCGGTACCAGCGAAGTTGCGAGCCATCCGCGCCTTGGAAGACTCCGACTACGACCTCGTCATCATCCACCGCGACGCCGACCGCATCGGACCGCAGGAGCGCCGCAGCGAGGTCGCACAGGCAGTTGGCACCACTTGGCCGGGGCACTTGCACATTGCTGCGGTCCCGGTCCGTGCGCTTGAGGCGTGGCTACTCCTCGACGAGCATTCCATCCGCCAGGTCGCGGAGAATCCGAACGGGAAGGCCCGGCTCGCCCTCCCCAAAGGCATCGCCGCCGAGCGTGTGCCGGACCCCAAGAAGCTGCTCCGCGAAAGTCTGGCCACCGCGAACGGAAGTACAGGGCGGCGGCTCGACAACTTTCGGAGACGATTTCCCCAGCACCGCCACCAGCTCCTGGAGCGCCTGGACGCGTTCGGGCCGGTCAGCCAACTCCCCTCATGGCAGGCGTTTATGACAGATCTCCGGATCGCCTTTCAGGCTCTCTGACCCCACCCCGTCCGAAGCGTTCCCGGCAAGGCACGCCGACCGACCAGCGGTACTGCATCAACAGCGTCTCGCTGACGCTGAAGCCGGCGGAGTAGCCGGTCCGGCGCCGCGTGCGGCGGGGCCCGGGAACCGGTTCGGTTCCCGGGCCCCCGTGCTGCGGGGTCCGTTCTCGGGGTCAGGGGCCGGGGTCCGCGCTCAGGCTCCGGTCGGCGCGGCGACCGGGGCGAAGCGGACCGGCAGCTCCACCAGCGCGCGGTGGAACGGGCCGGGGCGCCAGCGGAGGGCCCCGGCGGGGGTGGCGAGCTCCAGCTCGCTGAGGCGGCTGGTGAGCTGCTCGATCGCGGTGATGGCGATCAGCAGCGCCGGGTCCCGGGCCGGGCAGGCGTGCGGGCCGGCGGCCCACGCCAGGTGCGCGGACTCGCCGCTGCGCAGCTCGCCCCCGTCGGTGGGCGGGGCGGCCTGGGAGTTGGCGGCCGCGTAGGAGACCAGGACGAGGGAGCCGGCCGCGATCTCCCGGCCGTGGAAGGTGACGTCGTAGCGCGGGTAGTGCGCGGAGAGGTTGGCCAGCGGCGGCTCGTGCCACAGCACCTCGTCGATCGCCTGGTACGCCGTCATCGCGCCGCCGAACAGCGACCCGGCGTAGCGGGCGTCGGTGAGCAGGCGGAGCAGTGCGTTGCCGATCAGGTTGGTGGTCGGCTCGTTCCCGGCGATCATGGTCAGGGTGATCTGCCGGACCACCTCCTCGTTGTCCAGCCCCGCAGGGTGGGTGAGGAACCACGAGGTCAGGTCGTGCCGGGGCCGTTCGCGCCGCTCGGCGACCATCGCGGTGACCACCGCGACCACGTCCCCGTACGCGGCCACCGCCTTCTCGGTGGACTCGATCATGCCGACGATCCCGGCCACCAGGCGGTCGGCGTGCTCCTCCGGCACGCCGAACCAGGTGGTGACGACGTGGACGGGCAGGCGCCGCGCGTAGTCGGCGATCAGGTCGGCGGAGCCGGTCGCCTCGAAGGCGCCGATCAGCCGGTGGGCGACCTCGGCCACCCGGCGCTGGAGCACGTGCGGTTCCAGCAGGGCCAGGCCGTCGGTGATCACCCGGCGGTAGCGGGCGTGCGTCCCGCCGTCGCTGAAGAGGGCGGTCGGGCGGTAGCCGAGCACCGGCAGCAGCGGGGAGTCCGGCGGGACCGTCCGCTGCCAGGCCCGGGAGTCCTTGGAGAACGTGTCGGTGTCGCGCAGCAGGTCGAGGGCGGCCTGGTAGTCGGTGACCAGCAGGGCCTCGACGCCGGGCGAGACCTCCACCGGGGCGACCTGGCCGTGGCGGCGGAGCTGCTCGTAGACGGCCTGCGGGTCGGCGGCGAAGGCCGGGCCGTGCAGCGGGACCGCCCGGGGGCCCGGCCCGTCCGCGCCCCCACCGGCGGCGGGGGCGGGGGCGGGGCTCGCGGCGGGTACGTCGTCGGGGCTGGTCACGGCTGCTCCGGGGCGGCGGCGGGGCCGAGCGCGGCGGGTCCGGGCTCGGCGGGGTCGAGCGCGGACGGGTCGAGCTCGGCGGGGTCGAGCGCGGACGGGTCGAGCTCGGCGGGGTCGAGCGCGGACGGGTCGAGTTCGGCGGGGTCGGGGGACGCGGGCAGGCCGTGCAGGACGTGCTCGGCGAGGGCGATCAGCGCGTCCAGGCTGGAGCCGCGTTCACGGGCGTCGCAGAGCACCAGCGGGGTGGCCGCGTGCAGGTCCAGGTGGGCCCTGAGCACCTCGGGCGGGTGGACGGGCGCGCCGGGGAAGACGTTGACGGCCACCGCGTACGGCAGGCCCTGCTCCTCGACCATGTCCATGATCTCGAAGGAGTCCGCCAGCCGCCGGGTGTCGGCCAGGACGAGCGCGCCGACCGCCCCCCGCGCGATGTCCTGCCAGAGCGGGAAGAACCTGCGCTGGCCCGGGGTGCCGAACATGTACAGCACCACCTGGCCCGGCAGGGTGAGCCGTCCGAAGTCGACCGCGACCGTGGTGGTGGACTTGCCGGGGAGGCCCGCCACGTCGTCCACCGGGGCGCCGGTCTCGGTCATCGCCTCCTCCGTGTGCAGGGTCGGGATCTCCGAGAGGGTGCGGATCAGCGTCGTCTTGCCGACCCCGAACGGGCCGGCCACCACCAGCTTCATCAGCGTCTGGTCCCGGTCGGGCAGGTAGCCCACCCGGTCCGGCACGCCCGGTGCGGCCGGGCTACCGGAGAGTGCGGAGTCCAACGAGGAGCCTCTCGACGATGGAGCGGTCGGTCTGCTGGGCGCGGGGGATCGGCGCGCGGGCGCGCAGGCAGCCCGCCTCGACCAGGTCGGCCGCGAGGAAGACGGTGGCGCTGACCGGCAGCCGCAGGTGGGCCGCGGCCTCCACGACGGTGAGCGCACCGGGGCGGAGCAGTTCCCAGAGCCGGCCGTGCTCGGCGCCCAGCTCCGCCAGTTCCGGCGGGGCCTCGGTGCCGGCCGCGCACAGGACGGTGAGCCGTTCGAATCCGGCGGTGCCGGGCCGGGCCCGGCCGCCGGTGGCCAGGTAGGCGGGAACCATCCGCCTGCGGGGGACGGCGGTCATGACCGGGCGGACGCGTCCTGCCGCCTGGCCGGGCTCGCCAGGGCGCGGCCCAGGGCTGCGACCTGCACCTGCATCTGGTAGGCCACGTTGCCGAGTTGGGCCTCGGGCGTGGTGAAGACCGCGAGCGAGGTGTTCTCCCCGGCCGGGACGACGACGGCGAAGCCCAGCTCGGACTCGACCACGGTCTGCGCCAGCCGCGGCTGCTCGACATCGGTGAACGCGGTGGTGAACGCGCGGGCGGCGGCGTGCACGGTGGCGGTCATCGCGGCGACACGCTCGGCGGAGGCACGGCCGAGGCCCGCCGAGGCGGCCTCCACCAGGCCGTCGCCGGTGGCGACGACCGCGTGCAGGACGCCCGGCAGCTCCAGCAGCGGGGCCAGGACCCACGCGATCTCGTCGGTGGTGGTGGTCGCGGCCGCACCGGTCGCGGCGGGGGTGCCTGCGGCGGCGGTGGGGCTGGGCGTGCTGCTCACGACTCGGCTCCTTAGGAGGCTGGGGTTCTAGCGGCCGGACGCGCCCGCCGGTCCGGCGCCGGTGTGGTCGGCGTCGGGGCGGGGCGCGGCCGCCCGGTCGGCGCCGGCGGGGCCGGTCGCCGCAGGGGACGGGTGGTGGTGGGGCGTGGTGGCCCCGGTGGCCCCGGCCGCCGCGTCCGGCGCGGTGGCCGTACCGGCGTCGACGGCCGGGTCGGCGTCCGGGTGGGCGTCCGGGTGGGCGTCGGCGTCCGGGTGGGTACTCGGGGGACCGCCGACGCTCCCCCGGGCGTCGGCGCTCCCCCTCACGTCGGCGGTCGTCACCGCGGCGAGGGCCACGGCGGCCCGACCGGAGCCGGTGCCGTGCTGGAGCGCCTGCCAGCGCTCGGCCGCCTGTTCGGGCGTGCGGACCGACGGACCGGCCGACCGCTCCCCCGGCTCGTCCGGTGCGGCCGGTTCCGGGCGCTGGACCAGCGGCTGGCGCCGGCGGCGGCTGGGCAGCCCGCTGCCGTCGTCCGGGACGAGGTGCACCGGCGGCACGACGTGGATCGCCGGCGGCGCGTGCGGCTCCGGCGCGGCCGCCGCGGTCCGGCCCTCGGACCGGCGGGTGTGCGGCGCCGGCACCGCCTGCACGGTGGGCACCGGGGCGGGCCCGGCGCCGGACCGCAGCGGCAGCGGGGTGAGCACCGAGAGCGGCTGCTCCTCGTCCAGCACGGTCAGCAGCCCGGCCGGGACCCGCACGATGGCCCGCATGCCGCCGTACGGGGAGGGCTCGATGTGGCAGGCGAAGCCGTACTGCCGGGCCAGCTTGCCCACCACCGCGAAGCCGGTCTTCGGCGGGTTGCCCAGTTCGGTGAGCAGGACCTCGGGCGGACCGGACAGCAGCCGGCGGGCCCGGCTCAGCTGGTCCTCCTCCATGCCGATGCCGCTGTCGTCGACGATCACCAGCGCACCGCGGCCGCCCTGCTGGACGGTGACCGGGACGTCCGTCTCCGGGTGCGAGTACGCGGTGGCGTTGGCGAGCAGTTCGGCGACGGCGATGGCGAGCGGCTCGGCGGCCCGGGCGACCACCGCCAGCCGGCCCTCCCGCAGGTGGTTGGCGACCCTGATCCGGCCGTAGCCGGGCACCCGGGAGAGGGCGCCGACCACCACCTCGGCGAGCGGCGAGTCGGTGCGGGCCAGCCCCGGCCAGGCCTCGCAGAGCACGGCGACGGTCTGGATCCGGCGCAGCGCGACCTCGTTGCGGAAGTCGACCTCCAGCAGCCGGGGGTCGTCGTTGTCGTGCTGGAGCTGCTGGACCAGGCTCTGGATCTGGTAGAGCAGCGTCTGGATCTTGGAGGTGGCCCCGCGCATCGCGGAGCGGGCGGCGGCGTCGACCCGTTCGCGCTCGTCGGTCACGGCGGCGGCCGTCGCGTCGAGGACGGCCTGGAGCGTCCGGACGGCGTCCGGACCGGCGGCCGCGGGGTCGAGCGGTCCGGCGACCGGCGCGTTGGGGTGGCTGAGGCGGAGGGCCGCGGCGGCCACCCGCTCGGTGGCCAGGTGGCCGACCTCGGCCAGCAGGGCGGCGGTCCTTCGCTCGGCCTCGGCCGCGCGTTCCCCGGCGGCCGCCGCGGTGCGTCCGGCCGCGGCGGCGGTGCCCTCGGCCGCGGTCGCGGCGCGCTCGGCGTCGGCCGCGGCACGCTCCGCCCCGGCGGTCGCCCGTTCGGCCTCGACGGCCCGGCGGGTGGCCTCCGCGGCGGCGCGCTCGGCCTCGTGTGCCCGGTCCTCGGCGGCCAGCGCCCGGTCCGCGGCCTGCCGGACCTCCTCGGCCGACCTCCGGGCTTCGGCCCGGGCCTCACGGGCCCGGTCCTCGCCGAGACCGGCCCGCGACTCGGCGGCGCGGGCGCGTTCCTCCGCCCGGGCCACCGAGGATTCGGCGGTGGCCGCCCGGGCCAGGGCCCGGGCGCGGGAGCGCGCCAGGACGGCGGCCGCCGCGAGCGCGGCGACCGCGATCAACGCCAGGGCCGGCAACACGAGCTGCGTCATCGACGTCCTCGGAGGTCCTCGGTCGGAGGGGCGGGCTCGCCCCGGGTGGGTGTCCTTGGTGGCTCAGCCCCGGGCGGGTGCGCCGCCCGTCCCGTTCCGCGGCCTGCGCCGATCAGTGTCCTCGTCCAACTCGCGTGCCACCAGGGCCACCTGGCTCATGGCCTCCAGGACGTTCGGCACCTCGGTGCCGTCCAGGTGCCGGTACTCGGCGCCGATGGTGAGCACCAGCCGCTCGGGCAGGCCGAGTTCGGGGTAGCGCTGCTCGGCGATGATCCGGCGGGCCGCGTCCAGCGCGGGGATCCCGGCGGCGTGCAGGGCGTGCGCGCGCTCGCGCAGGTAGCCGAGGTAGGCGATGTGCTCCCGGACGCCGGCCCGGTCGAGCACCGGGCCGTGGCCGGGGACGAAGACCTCGGCGCCGGTGGCGAGGATGCGCTCGCAGGCGGCGATGACGTTCTCCAGCGGCCCGGACCAGTGCGAGGGGTGGTCGCCGGGCTGTTCGGCGGTCGAGCCGAATATCACGTCGCCGGTGAACACCGCCCGCTGGTGCGGGAGGTGGACGATCAGGTCGCCCCCGGTGTGCGCGGCCGGCAGCCCGGTGACCAGGACCGGGTAGTCCCCCACCCGCAGCTCCAGCTCGCCGTGGAAGACGGTGTCCGGCCGGACGGGCTCGGTCTGCGACCAGTCGAACTGCCCGAAGTGGCGCTGGAGGTAGCCGCCGAGCAGCGAGTCCGGGTCGCTGCCCGCGACCAGCGCGTGCTGCTGCTTGGGCGTCGGCTCGTAGTGGATGTGCTCCAGCGCCTCGCGGGTGGCGATGACCTCCGCGTCGGGGAGCACTCCGGCGCCCCAGAGGTGGTCGCCGTTGGCGTGCGTGACGATCACCCGGTCGACGGTGGTCCCGGCGGTCAGCCGCGCGCGGCTCTCGGCGAGGAACTCGGCGGCGAGCGAGGGGTCGTAGGGCGTGTCGATCCAGAGCGCCGTCCGCGGCGAGACCAGCAGCCCGCAGTTGGCGAGCCCCCATCCGCGCTTCGGCGGAAGCCAGACGTACAGGTCATCGGCGATCGCGCTCACGTTCGCACGGTTGATCGTCATGGGCGCGATTATGCCGATGATGTGACTGGAGTGGAGCAAGGCCCCTGCATTTCAAGACAATTCCTGTCACGGAGCATCCCGCCCTGTCCGGTTTCCTCCCCCCTTGCACCGATCGAGGTCTGGACCTCTGCGTCCCACGGACCGGGATCCGGCCGGTTCCCGGTACCCGTCGGTGCCTCAGGCCGCCGGGAGGAAGCGGCAGACCTCCACGGTCACGTCGACGGTGTCGAGACCGATCACCCGGCCCTCGACGGCGGCGAATCCTTTCTCCCCCGAACGGAAGAGCGCCGCCAGCGGCGACTGCCGGCCGGCGGCGGTCAGGGCTTCGACGGCCATCGCGGAGCCGAAGGCGAAGACGCCGCAGAGCACGACGCAGGGGGCGTGCCGGGAGGTGCTGGTGACGAAGACGAAGCCGTGGTCGCGGACCAGCTCGTCGGCGGCGTTGTACTGCGCCTCGAAGGCCATGCCGCCCCAGCGGGCCCGGGCCGCCCTGGGGTGTTCGAGCCGGAAGTCCGGGAAGTCGCCGGCGAGCACGGTGGCCGAGTAGGCGTTGACGTCCGGACCGCCGATCGAGAAGGTCGGCATCCGCGGGTCCTGGGCACCGGCGGTGACCAGCTCGATGGTCGCCTTCCGGTTGATCTTCCGCAGCAGATCGGTGAGTTCGGCGATCGCCCGGGCCTCGGCCATCGGCATGAAGAGCACGTTCTTCGGCCCCCGGCTGGTGAGTCGGCAGCCGTCCTTGGCGTACGCGAACTCCGCCACCTCGATGCTGGGGGTGACGATCTGCACCCGGCCGTACGGCGCGAGCAGCGCGCGCAGGAAGCCGTAGCGGAGGAAGAGGCGGGTACGGGCGAGCGAACGGGCGGCGAGAAAGCCGATCACGGCCGGGAAGAAGCCGACCAGGACCTGCAGCAGGATCTCCATGGCACCCCTAGCGCGGACGACTCGGGCACGAACTGTCCACGCTGAGGTGATGCCCCGTAGAACACCGGAAACTCCCGACACTGCAGTCCACCCGGCGCCAGGAGTTCGAAGTGCGCCGAATTCACCCGTTCGGGTGGGGCCGATCGCACCCCGCCCGGCCTTCGGCCGCCGCCTGCCGCCCGCCCACCGCCGATCGGCGGACGACAGGCGGCAAGCGGCAGGCGACAGGTGGCGACCTGCGGGCGGCTCAGCCCAGCTTCTTGGTGAACTTCCGCTCGCTGGCGCACTGCTCGTAGCCCAGCCAGGCGTTGATCGCCAGCATCGGCGCGTTGGTCGCGTCGTTGGAGGTGTACGCCCGGCGCAGTCCGGCGGCGCGGGCCCGGCGCAGCGACTCCAGCTTGGCCAGCTTGCTCAGCCCCCGGCCCCGGAACTCCCGGCGGCAGGCGGTGAAGGCCGACCAGTACCGGTCCGCGCCGTCCGTGTGCGCCGCACTGAAGGCGGCGGCCTCGCCGTCGACCACGGCCACGATGGTCAGCTCGTGGTCGTGGTCCGGGTGGATCCAGTCGCCGTTCCGGAACTCCTCGAAGTCGGAGGCGTCCATCTCGACCTCGCCCGGCTCGTCCCGGATGGCGTCCGCCTCGACCACGAAGATCGGGTACGGGTCGGCCTGCCACTCGCTCGCCGGGCGCAGCTCGACACCGGCCGGCAGCGGCGGCGCCTCGGGCAGCGGCAGCGCCAGGTCGCGGCCGGCGAAGTGGGCCAGCCGGCCCTCGGTGAAGCCGCGGGCCTCGGCGAAGGCGCGCGACTCCGCGGTCTCGTCCACCCAGCTGTGCACCTCGACCACGCCGTGCTCGGCCAGGTGCCGCTCGGCCGCGGCCAGCAGGCCGGTGAAGGCCCCGCGCCGCCGGTACTCGGGCAGCACGCTGCCGTTGGCGTAGCCGATGCCCTTCGTGGTCGTACCCGTGACCACCGCGCAGCGGACCGAGCCGACCACGCGGCCGTCCAGCTCGGCGACGAAGGTGCGGAAGTGCGCGCCCTCGCCCTGGTGCTCGCCCTGCCAGGTGAAGGCCTCGGCGGTCATCACCAGATGGTCGCGCCCGGCGCGGTGGGCGGCGGCGACAGCCTCGGCGTCGTCGGTGCGGAAGTCACGAATAGTCAGCGTTGTCATAGGTGCGTCACGCTAGCGGTCCGGCCACCCGCCCGCAGCCGATTATTCTCCGGGTCCGGAGGCCCCGAAACGGCCCCCACCTGCGAAGAGGCGCGGCGGAGGGGGTTAGAGTCCGTCATCGGCGCACCGCCAAGCTCAAATAATGCTCTGAGATGACCGGGTGAGGCTTGGCAGCCGCACCACCTGGGGACATCCTCAGCAGCACAGCCCGGCGGCCCTGGCGACGAGGCCCGCGCCGACCGACGGCTTCCCACCCAGCCCTCAGAAGGGGGCGCACCGATGACCTCTCCTGCACTGCGAGCGCCCGCAACGACGACGGGAACCGCCGGGACGACCGGCCCGGCCGACACCACCGCGGTCGCCACCGCCACCGCGGTCGCCGCCGCCACCGCGCCCCGCACCTCCGGCCGGCTCGGCGTCGGCCTCGGCTGGCGCAGCGAGATCGACACCGTCGTGGAGCGGCAGCCCGGCCTGGACTGGGTCGAGGTCGTCGCCGAGAACGTCTGCGCCGGCCACCTGCCCGAGTCCCTGACCGTCCTCCTCGCCCGCGGCCTGACGGTCGTCCCGCACGGCGTCTCGCTCGGCCTCGGCGGCGCCGACCGGCCCGACCCGGCCCGGCTCGCCAGGCTCGCCGAGACCGCCGGCGCGCTCGGCTCCCCGGTGGTCACCGAGCACCTCGCGTTCGTCCGGGCCGGCGGCCTGGAGGCCGGACACCTGCTGCCGGTGCCGCGCTCGCGCGACGCCCTGGCCGTCATCGCCGAGAACGTCCGGATCGCCCAGGACCAGCTCCCCGTCCCGCTGGCACTGGAGAACATCGCCGCCCAGCTGGCCTGGCCGGACGACGAACTCACCGAGGGCCAGTTCCTCGCCGAGCTGGTCGAACGGACCGGCGTCCGGCTGCTGATCGACGTCGCCAACCTGCACACCAACCGGGTCAACCTCGGCATCGACCCGGCCGCCGAACTGGACCGCCTGCCGTTGGAGGCGCTCGCCTACGTGCACGTCGCGGGCGGCACCATGGTCGACGGCGTCTGGCACGACACCCACGCCCACCCGGTCACCGAGCCGGTGCTGGAGGTGCTGGCCGAGCTCTGCGCCCGGGTCGCACCGCCCGGCGTGCTGCTGGAGCGCGACGCCGCCTTCCCGCCGCCCGCCGAACTGGCCGCCGAACTCGACGCCATCCGGCGGGTGCTGGACGGCGGTGTGCAGCGGTGACCGCCACCGACGAGGCCCGGGCCCGGCTGGCCGCCCGGCAGACCGCGCTGCTCACCGCCCTGGTCGCCGGCGGCCCGGTGCCGCCCGGTTTCGACCCGGCCCAGGTCCGGTCCCAGTCCGCCGCACTGGCCGCCAAGCGGCGGGACACCGCGGCCAAGGTGGCCCCCGCCCTGCCGCGCCTGCTCGGGCCGCAGTACGGACCGCTCTTCCTCTCCTACGCCCGCCGGCACCCGCAGACCGGCGGCTACCGCGCCGACGCCCGCGCCTTCGCCGCGTGGGCGCTCGCCGAACCCCTCGCCGGACCGGACGGCGGACCGGACGGCGCCGCCGGGGCCGGGAGCACTCCCGGAGCCGGAACGACGGCCGCCCGTCCGCTCGACGCCGGACAACGCGGAGCCCTGGAACAGTGGCTCCACCCGGCCCCCGAACGAACGCCCGGCCCGCTCACCCGCCTGCGCCACGCCCTGCGCCCGAGCCGCCGGGCCTGACCCGGGCGGCCCACGACCGACACCGGACACCGACACCGGACGCAGAGACCGGACGCACGGACCGGACGCAGAGCCGCACACCGGGCAGCCGGACGCCGCGCAGCGGACCAGGCACCCGGACCGGGCCCCGCCCGCCGGACCTCACGAACCACCCTTCACGCACCGGGTGCCGGACGCCGCGCACCCGAGACCCCGCGCCGGACCAGCAGGTCCCGCGCACCCGAACGAGCGGCACCACGCTCACCGTCCCCGGGGGAATCCGCCCATGTGGCACAACACCTACTTCATCGTCCCCACCCTGCTGCTGATCGGCGCCGTGCTCTACGCCGCTCAGGCCAAGCAGGCCGCCAAGCGCGTGCCCTTCCCCAAGGGCCTGCCCGGTCGCGGCCTGCCGCTGCTGGACACCGCCTTCCTCTCCGGCGGCCCCGGCCGGGTCTTCGACACCGCGCTCGTCCGGATGCACCAGGACGGCCGGGCCGTCGTCAACCGCGCCGGCCTCGTCACCATCACCGGCACCCAGGCGTACGACGCCGTCGACCAGGCCGTCGTCGAGGCGGCCGGCCCGGCCCGCAGCGGCGAACTCCGCACGCTGCGCGGCACGGTCATGCGCTCCGCCGCCGTGCAGGAGATCGGCGACCGGCTGGCCGGGCGCGGCCTGCTGCGCGACCCCGCCCGGCTGCGCCGCGCCAAGCTGGCCCGCCGGCTGCTCTGGATCGCCCTGCTGGACGTGGTGGCCTTCACCGCCGCCGCCTACCTGCTGGACTCCGACGAGCCCGGCTACGACCGCCCGGCGCTCTGGCTCCCGCTGGTCCTGCTCGCGTTCGGCCTGCTCTCGGTGCTGGTCACCTGGCCGCTCAAGGGCCGGATCACGCCCGCCGGGCGCCGCCAGCTCCTCCTGATGGACACCGGCAAGCCGTGGAAGCCCGCCGACCGTCCGGCCCTGCGCGCCGCCGACGCCGCGCTGCTCGGCGCCATCGCGCTCGGCGGCCTGGCCGCCGCCGGCCTGGCCGACGAGGAACTCCGGGAGGCGATGCTCGCCTCGGCGGCGGCCGACCAGGCCGACCAGGCCGTCCGGGCCGGTGCGTACGCCGGGGGCAGCGGCTCGTCCTCGTCCTCGTCGTCCGGCTCCTCCTGCGGCACCGCGGCCACCTGGTGCGGCTCCTCCTCCGACTCCGGGTCGTCCGGTTCGGGGTGCGGCGGCAGCAGCGGCTGCGGGTCGTCCTCCTCGTCGAGCTGCAGCTCCTCCTCCGGCTCCTCCTGCGGCTCCTCCTCGTCCTCCAGCTGCGGTTCCAGCTGCGGCGGAGGCGGCTGCGGCTCCTGATCCCGGCCCGTCCCGGACGTCACAGTTCGGTATCGCGGTCCGGGAATGCGTTCCACCCGCGACGGCGACGGGTCTACAACAAGCCCATGTGGTTGCTCTTCCTGCTCCCGGCCTGCGTCGCTGCGGTCCTGTCCTGCATCCGGCTCGTCCGGATGACCGCGACCGCCGACGCACTGGCCGGGCAGGAGGGGCCGCGGCCTCCTGAGGCGGTCGGGATCGGGCTCTACGAGACGGCCTACCTGGCCGGCGGCCCGGACCGGGTGGTGGAGCTGGCCCTCGTCCTGATGGCCTCCCGGGGGCGGCTGCACCTCGCCCACACCGGCTGGACCACGGTCGTCGACCCGCGCGGGCGCAGCCGGCTGGAGCGCGCGGTGCTCGCCACCGTCGGTCCCGAGGGCCAGTGCCGCACCGGTGAGCTGCGCGAGGCGATGGCCGCGCACCCGACCGTGATGGAGATCGGCAGCCGGCTCTCACTGGCCGGTCTGGCCACCCCGGCGGCCGTCCAGCGGCACACCGTCCTGGTGATCCGGCAGGTCCGGCAGGCGCTGCTGCTGTCCCTGGTGCTGCTGGCCGCCGCACTGGCCACGAGCGTCCTGGCGAACGGTGACGCACTGGCGCCGCTGGCCTGGTTCTCGCTGCCGGTGGTCCTCACCACCGGCACCCTGCTGATGGCCCGGGTCGACGTCCACCCGTACACCGGCTGGGCCTCGCCGATCGGGCAGGAGGTGCTCCGCGAGGTCCGTCCGCCGCGCCAGCACGGCCTGACCGACGACGACGAGCGCGAGCTGTTCACCGCCGTCGCCATGAACGGCACCGACGCCCTCCCCGACGCCCGCCTCCGCGCCGCCCTCCGCCGCCACTGAGCCGCGACCGAGCTGCGACCGAGCCGCCACCGAGCCGAGCCGCGACCGAGCGCACCGGGAACGGCCCGGGAGCGGGCCGCGGAACGGCGGATGCCGGCCGCCGGGGCGCGTCCCCGGAGACCGGCATCCCGCGGCCGGGGCCGCGCGTTCCTCAGACGAGGCCGTTGAGCAGCTCGCTGACCGGCTTGCGGCGGCCGGTGAAGAACGGCACCTCCTCGCGGACGTGCAGCCGGGCCCGGGACGGGCGCAGGTCGCGCATCAGGTCCACGATCCGGTGCAGCTCGTCCGCCTCGAAGGCGAGCAGCCACTCGTAGTCGCCCAGCGCGAACGAGGCGACCGTGTTGGCCCGCACGTCCGGGTAGCCGCGCGCCATCTGGCCGTGCTCGGCGAGCATCGCGCGCCGCTCGGCGTCCGGCAGCAGGTACCACTCGTAGGAGCGGACGAACGGGTACACGCAGACGTAGTCGCGCGGGCGCTCGTCGGCGAGGAACGCCGGGATGTGCGACTTGTTGAACTCGGCCGGGCGGTGCAGCGCCATGTTCGACCAGACCGGCTCCAGCTCCCGGCCGAGGCCGGTGCGGCGGAAGCGGTTGTACGCCTCCTGCAGGTCGTCGGAGTCGGCGGCGTGCCACCAGACCAGGATGTCGGCGTCCGCGCGGAGACCGGAGACGTCGTAGGTGCCGCGCACCGTGACGTCCTTGGCGTCGAGCTGGGCGAACAGCTCGTCGACCTCCGCGGCCAGCGCGGCGCGGTCCTCGGGCAGTGCGCCCTTGAGCTTGAACACCGACCACATGGTGTAGCGGATGACCTGGTTCAGGTCCCGTGCCTTCTTCTTCTCCGGCTGCTGCTCAACGGTCTCAGTCATGCGCTCATTGTCCTCTCCGTGACGTTCTCCCCGGTCGGCGGGGTCAGCACTCCGTCGAGCCCCGCGACGGCCGTCCGGGCGCTCGCGATGCACGCCGGGATGCCCACCCCGTCGTACGCGGCGCCGCACAGCGCCAGCGCGCCCACCCGGTCCGCGGCCGCCCGGATCCGGGCCACCCGGTCCAGGTGGCCGACCGGGTACTGCGGCAGTCCGGCCCGCCAGCGGGTGACGGCGGTGTCGTACGGGCGGGCGGTCAGGCCGATCGCCTCGCCCAGGTCGGCCAGCGAACGGGCGACCAGTTCCCCGTCCGGCAGCTCCAGCGGCTCCTCCTCGCGCAGCCGGCCCAGCGAGGTGCGCAGCACGAACGCGTCCGGGGCGGAACGCTCCAGCCAGCCCCACTTGTTGGAGGAGAACGTCGACGCCTTGATCCGGCGCCCGTCCACCGGCGGCACCAGGAAGCCGCTGCCGGACGGCGGCTCCGGCAGGTCGGAGCGCCGGAACGCCAGGGTGACCAGCGCCATCCCCGCGTACTCGACGGCGTCCAGCTCGGCGGCGGCGGCCGGCGCGTCGGCGCGCAGCAGGCGGGCGGCGGCGGGCGCGGGCACGGCCAGCACGACGGCGGTCGCGCGCAGCTCCCCGCCCTCGCCGGTCAGCACCCGCCAGCCGTCCGGGGTGCGGTGCAGCCCGGTGACGGCGGTGCGGGTGCGCAGTTCGACGCCGGCCCCGGCGCAGGCCGCGGCGACCGCGGTCGGCAGGGTGCCGAGACCGCCGCGCAGGCCCTGGAAGACGGGTGTCCCGGCGGTCTGCGGGCGGGTGGCCAGTGCGTGGACGCCGTCGACCAGCGAGCCGCCGCCACGGGCGACCGGCAGCAGTGCGGGGACGGCGGCCCGCAGCGAGATCTCGTCGGCGCGCCCGGCGTAGACGCCGCCGAGGAGCGGTTCGACCAGCCGGTCCACCACCTCGCGGCCGAGCCGGTCGGCGACGTACCGCCCGATCGCGACGTCGTCCGTGACCGCCTCGGCGGGGCCCTCGTGCCGGGCCCGTTCCAGGCCCTCGGCGCTCAGCACGCCGGAGGCCTCCAGTGCGGCGAGGTCCCCGGGGACGCCCATCACCTGTCCGCCGGGCAGCGGCCGCAGCGCGCCCCTGGTCCAGATCGCGGCCTTGGCGGTGGTCGGCGGCTCCAGTTCGCCGCCCAGTCCGACGGCGCGGGCCAGCTCGACCGCCTCCGGCCGCCGGGCCAGCATCGACTCGGCCCCGAGGTCCACCCGGATCCCGCCGACCTCGCCGCCCCACAGCTTCCCGCCCAGCCGCTCCGACGCCTCCAGCAGCGTCACCCGCGCCCGGGCCGCTCCGCCGGCGGCCCCGCTGAGCACGGCGGCCGCGGTCAGCCCCGCGATCCCGCCGCCGATCACGACGACATGTGCTTGCGACATGCCTCGCAGTCTTGCAGGTCTTTACACCTTTGCCTCAATCCGCCCGCTTCCGCCCCTTCGAGGCCTCGGACGCCTTGGAAGCCTTGGAAGCCTTGGAAGCCTTCGAGGCCTTGGAAGCCTTCGAGGCCTTGGGCGCCGGGACGAGCGCGTCGAGGTCGATGTCGACCGGGAACGGCACCGGCCGCCGAAGCCGTCCCCGGAAGATCCCGGCGGGCGAGTAGGCCGACAGGTTGGGGTCGATCTCGTAGACGTACGCCACCGGCAGTCCGTCCTCCTCCTCGATCACCCAGTAGTGGGGGATCCCGGCCTCGGCGTACTTGCGCAGCTTGACCATCCGGTCGCGGTCGGCCGACTCCGGCGAGACGACCTCGATGACGAGTGCGACGTCCGTCGGCGCGAACCACGTCCGGTCGGGGTCGTACTCGGTCGTCGCGACGACCAGGTCCGGCTCCGGGCGATTGCGCCGGTTCAGCTTGATCGCCATCTCCCGCTCGGCCAGGAAGTCGTCAGGTGCGAGGTCCTCCAGGACGGCGATCAGCGCCGAGACCGCACGACTGTGCCAGGAACGCTGCGGGGACATCATGAAGACCAGTGCTCCGTCGATCAGTTCGGTGTGCCGCGGCGCTTCCGGGAGATGGTCGAGGTCATCGGCGAGCCACCCCTCCAGGCGGGGTGCGTACATCCAGTCCGGCAACTCACTCATGGCTCCACGGTAGCGACTTCGAAGCCCCCGGACCTCCCCCTAGGCTCGCCGGCATGGAACCGATCCTGGTGAGCGCCTGTCTGACCGGTGTGCCGTGCCGGTACGACGGGCGGGCGAAGACGGCGGAGGCGGCGGTCGGGGCGGTCGGGGCGGTCGGGGCGGGGCGGGCCGTGGTGGTCTGCCCGGAGGGGCCGGCGGGCTGCCGACGCCACGGCCCCCGGCCGAGATCGTCGGCGGCGACGGCGCGGACGTGCTGGACGGGCGGGCCCGGGTGGTGGACGCGACCGGCGCCGACCGCACCGCGGAGTTCGTGGCGGGGGCGCGGGCGGCGCTGGCCGCCGCCGAGGCGGGCGGCGCGCGCCGGGCGCTGCTGACGGCCCGCAGCCCGTCCTGCGGCTGCGGGCAGGTCTACGACGGGACGTTCGGCGGGACGCTGCGGCCGGGTGACGGGGTGACGGCGGCACTGCTGCGGCGGGCGGGGATCGTGGTGGAGGCGGTCTGACGCCTTGTCCGCTCCGCAGCCGAGCCGTGATCGAGCTGCGACCTCCGGAGCGGGTCCGATCCGGGCCCGCTCCCGTCGAATGGTGCGAGTGCCGGAAGGAAACGGCGCCGGAACTGTGGACGCGGGGAGGACTCGATCGTGGAACGAGGACGACGGGGAGCGGCGGCGCTGGCGGCGGTGGCCGTGGCGGCGGTCGTGGCGGGCGGGTGCAGCGCGTCCGAGGGCAAGGGCGACATGAGCGCCAGGGCGGGCACGGCCGCGGCCGCGGCGGGTGACGCGGCCGCGGCGCCCGCACCGGCCGCACCGGAGGTGGCGGGCGTCGCGCCCTCCGCCGCGCCGAAGGCGGCTCCGGAGGCGGGCACCGGGACGGGCGGCGAGGCGGGCGCCGGGAAGCCCGCCGCGGTGCCGGTGGTGGACACGCGGCAGATCGCGTACAGCGCGCAGCTGTCGGTACGGGTGGCGAAGACGGACACCGCGCTCGCGAGGGCCCGCGAGCTGGCGACCGGCGCCGGCGGCTACGTGGCGAGCGAGACGGTGAGCGGCTACGGCGCGCAGCCCGGCGGCGGGGGCGGCGGAAAGCGCCCGGTCGACATGGATCCGCCCGGTCCGCAGAACGGGCAGCTGACGGTGAAGGTGCCGTCGGCGGCGTTCCAGCAGACGCTGGACCAGCTGGCCGGGCTGGGCGAGGTGCTCTCCCGCCGCAGCCAGGCGGACGACCTGACCCAGCAGGTCGCGGACGTCGGCAGCCGGGTGCAGACCCAGCAGGCGAGCGTGGACCGGGTCCGGGCGCTGATGGCGCAGGCGAAGACGCTGGGCGAGATCACCAGTCTGGAGGGCGAGCTGAGCCGCCGCGAGGCGGACCTGGAGTCGCTGCAGAAGCAGCTGAAGGAGCTGTCGGCGAAGACCTCGCTGTCCACCATCACGCTGGACGTGCGGCAGAAGGCGGACACTCCCGCCCCGGACGAGCCCGACGCGGACGACGACGAAGACGGCTTCTGGGACTCGGTCGGCTCCGCGCTGGGCGGCGGCTGGGGCGTGCTGGCCGCGATCGTGCGCGGGATCGCGGTCGCGATCGCCGCGGCGGTGCCGTTCCTGCTGGTGGCCGGGCCGGTGGCGCTGGTGCTCTGGGTGCTGCGACGGCGGCGGGCGGTGGCGGCGCGGGCCGCTCAGGCCCCGGACGCCCCAGCGGCCCCGGACGCCCCGGAGGAGCAGTCCGCGGAGCCCGCCGTCCCCGTCAGCGGTCCGGCCGGGAGTCCGGCCGGGGGCCCGAAGGTGCCGGCCGCACCCACGGAGCGTCCGGCGGTCCCCGCGGCGGGCGAGGAGGAGTAGCGCGGCCCGGGAACGGCCGGTACGGCGGCGGGCCCCCGCGTGGAGGGCCCGCCGCCGTACCGCACGGGCGTCAGCGGGCGCTGGCCTCGTGGACGAAGGCGACGAGGCGGCTGAGCGCGTCCGGGTCCATGCTGGGCAGCACGCCGTGGCCGAGGTTGAAGATGTGGCCGCTGGAGCCGAGCGCCTGGGCGGCGTGCAGCACCTCGCGGGCCTTGGTCTCGACGGCCCTGGTGGGCGCGAACAGCACGGCCGGGTCGAGGTTGCCCTGCAGGCCCTTGCCGGGGCCGACCCGCTCGGCGGCGACGTTCAGCGGCACCCGCCAGTCGACGCCGACCACGTCCGCGCCGGCCTGGCCCATCAGGCCGAGCAGCTCGCCGGTGCCGACGCCGAAGTGGATCCGCGGCACGCCGTAGCCGGCGACGGCGTCGAAGACCTTGGTGCTGGCCGGCATGACCGAGCGGCGGTAGTCGTCCGGGGCGAGCGAGCCGACCCAGGAGTCGAAGAGCTGGACCGCGGAGGCCCCGGCCTCGATCTGCACCTTGAGGAAGGCCGAGGTGATGTCGGCCAGCCGGTCGACCAAGGCGGCCCACAGCTCGGGCTCGCCGTACATCATGGCCTTGGTGTTCTCGTGGTTCTTGGACGGACCGCCCTCGACCAGGTAGCTGGCCAGCGTGTAGGGGGCGCCGGCGAAGCCGATCAGCGGGGTGGAGCCCAGCTCGTCGACGAGCAGGCCGATCGCCTCGGTGATGTAGGGGACGTCGTCGGGCTCCAGCGGGCGCAGCCGCTTGAGGTCCTCGAAGGTGCGGATCGGGTCGGCGATGACCGGTCCGATGCCGGGCTTGATGTCGACGTCGATGCCGACCGCCTTGAGCGGCACCACGATGTCGCTGAAGAAGATCGCCGCGTCCACCTTGTGCCGGCGCACCGGCTGGAGGGTGATCTCCTTGACCAGCTCGGGCCGCATGCAGGACTCCAGCATGGGGATGCCCTCGCGGACCTTCAGGTACTCGGGCAGCGAGCGGCCTGCCTGGCGCATGAACCACACCGGGGTGTGCGGTACCGGCTCGTGCCGGCAGGCCCGCAGGAACGCGGAGTCGTACGCGGCGCCGCGGCGCGCGGGGGGCTGCTGGCCGGGGGCGGTGCCTGCCTGGGCGGCCGCCGTGGTGTCTGCCGTTGTCTCGCTCACGCCCCAAATCTTCGCACGGGCCCCGGACCGCGCCCCTCGCCCGGGCTCGTCGGTTCCTCCAAGATCTGGCCGGATTGCCCTCCCGGCGCGCCGCGCGGAAAGAAGTTGCGGCGATTACTCGGGTTTTCGACCTAGTCTTCGGGTCATGGCAGCGGTCGGAGGGCACCCCGCACAGGGTGGCGGAGCAGGTGGCGGAACGGGTCGGGAGACGGCGCCGAGCGAGTTCCGGGCTGCCGTGGAGGCGTTCTCCGGAGCGCGGCTCCGCCCCGAGGTCGTCCTCTCCCCCGCGCCGGCCCCGCGCCGGCTCGCACCGTTCGCGTTCGCCGTGACCGCCGCCGTCGAGGTCGACGGCGAGGAGCTCTCCGACGGCCGGCTGGTGCTGCTGCACGACCCGGCCGGCCAGGAGGCCTGGAACGGGGACTTCCGGGTGGTCACCATGACCCGGGCCGAGCTGGAACCCGAGATGGCCGGCGACCCGATGCTCTCCGAGGTCGGCTGGGCCTGGCTGCTCGACGCACTGCAGGCGCACGGCGCCGGGTACGCGGAGCCGTCGGGCACGGTGACCCGGTGCGCCTCGCAGTACTTCGGCGGGCTGTCGGACCGCGAGTCCAGCACCGAGATCGAGATCCGGGCGTCCTGGACACCGGCCGACGGCCGCTTCGAGCGGCACCTCGCGGCCTGGGGGGACCTGCTCTGCATCGGCGCCGGTCTGCCGCCCGCCGCCCCGGCCCCGCAGTCACCGGCCGACGTCGCGTCACTCGGTGGAGTGGTCCCGATGCCCGCGCGACGGCGCCCGCGCTCGCACTGACGAGTGGCGTCCCGGGGTGAGCGGCTCCGCCGCGCCCCGCACCACCCCCAGGGCTGACGGAGTGTGACTTCGGACCGGCTCTGCGTCAACAAATCGGTCGAAGCCGTCTGCTATGCGATCGATCTGATCGATTTTGTGCGAATTCCAGGCAGGTCGTATCAGTCACATGCGCGATTTGTCCGTATTGTTACTCACTAGATCGTGATCTTTCGCTAAAGCCGGGCACGGATGATGCCGAAGCAGACTGTGACCCTTTCCGAACGCGGAACACTCCGACCGCCCCCTCGGGGTTCCGTCCGCCACTCCCCGCAGGAGGCCTGGTGTCGGTCCTTCTTGAGCACCCCGCAAACGTGGTCGCCTACCGGCCGACCAAGCCCACCGCCATGGTGGTCATCGCCGATCCCCGCGTCCGAAACACCGTCACCCGCCACCTCTGGGCGCTCGGCGTCCGGGACGTGATCGAGGTGTCCTCGATCGCCGAGGCCCGCCCCAGGGTCTCCACCCCCCGCGACATCTGCGTCGCCGACGTCCACCTCCCCGACGGCTCCGGACTCACCATCCTGGCCGAGACCCGCGCGGCGGGCTGGCCCAACGGGCTCGCCCTCTCCGCCGCCGACGACATCGGCGCCGTCCGCAGCGCACTGGCCGGCGGCGTGAAGGGCTACGTCGTCACCGGTACCCGCACCAACGTCGCCATGCCGGGCCGCCCCGGCCTCCCGCTCGGCGCCGGCGGCCTGGCCGGCCGGATGCGGCGCCCCGGCATGCCGGGCATGCCCGGCGCGGCGGGTGCCCCCGGCGGCGCTCCCGGCGCCCCCGGTGCGCCGGGGGCCCAGCAGGCCGCCTACCGCGAGCTCTCCGGCCGCGAGGTCGAGGTGCTGCGGCTGGTCGCCGAGGGCCAGTCGAACAAGGCCATCGGCGTCGCGATGGGCCTCTCCGCGCTCACCGTGAAGAGCCACCTCGCCCGCATCGCCCGCAAGCTGGGCACCGGCGACCGGGCCGGGATGGTCGCGGTCGCACTGCGGACCGGCATCATCCACTGACCCTGGTGGACCGCCGCGGCGGCCTGGAGGAACGTTTCTGTGTTGTCGCCCGCTCGCCTCCGGGACGCTCCGTTCCGGGGTCGACGGGGCGGGCAGGTGCCGTCCGGTTCCGCCGGTCCGGCACCGGACGGCTCGCGGCGGTGCGCGCGCCCTGGCTCGGGACGCGCGCGCTCCACGGCTCCGGCGGGCACGCGCCCGCCGTCTCCGCCCCCGGGGGTGACTCCCCCGGGGGCGGAGCCGTGCACCGCCCCGGGACCGGACCAAGGACGGGACGAAGATCGGGACGAAGATCGGGCGAACCGGGCCTCGAAGCGGTCTGACCAGTCCGACAACACTCCCGGCTGCGGGGACCGTCGTACCCTTGGTAGGTGACCGACGCCGTAGCAGCCATCCCAGAAGAAGCAGCCCCGGTCCCGCTCCTCGAACCGAAGGAGGGGATCCCTCCGGTCGTGGCGGACGAACGGGCGCTGGCCGCCACCGTCGCCGCCTTCGCCGGGGGAACCGGACCGGTCGCCGTCGACGCCGAGCGAGCCTCCGGCTACCGCTACGGCCAACGGGCGTACCTCATCCAGCTGCGCCGCGCGGGCGCCGGTACCGCGCTGATCGACCCGATCGCCTGCCCCGACCTGAGCGGACTCGGCGAAGCCCTCGCCGACACCGAATGGGTGGTGCACGCCGCCACCCAGGACCTGCCCTGTCTGGCCGAGGTCGGCATGAGACCCCGGCGACTGTTCGACACCGAGCTGGCCGGGCGCATCGCCGGCTTCGCCCGGGTCGGACTCGGACCGATGACCGAGAGCGTGCTCGGCCTGAGCCTGGCCAAGGAGCACTCCGCGGTCGACTGGTCCACCCGCCCGCTGCCCGAGCCCTGGCTGCGCTACGCCGCTCTGGACGTCGAGGTGCTGGTCGAGCTGCGCGACGCACTCGAACGGGAGCTGGACGCCCAGGGCAAGCTCGACTGGGCCCTGGAGGAGTTCGCCGCGATCGCCGCCGCACCCCGACCCGCCCCGCGGACCGACCCGTGGCGCCGCACCTCGCAGCTGCACAAGGTGCGGCGGCGGCGCCAGCTCGTCGTGGTGCGCGAGCTCTGGCTCGCCCGGGACCGGATGGCGCAGGAGCGGGACGTCTCGCCGGGGCGGGTGCTCTCGGACGCCGCGATCGTCAACGCCGCGCTGGCCATGCCGCTGAACATCGCCGCGCTCCAGGCGGTCCAGGGCTTCGGACCGCGCGTGCACCGGCGCCAGCTGGAGCAGTGGCTGGCCGCCGTCCAGCGGGGCCGCGAGGTCCCGGAGAACCAGCTGCCGCCGGCCGCCGCACCGCACGACGGCCCGCCGCCGCCGCGCGCCTGGGCCGAGAAGGACCCGGTCGCCGCCGCCCGGCTGACCGGAGCGCGGGCCGCCGTCACGGAGCTCGCCGAGGCGCACAACCTGCCGGCCGAGAACCTGATCACCCCGGACCTGGTCCGCCGGGTCGCCTGGGAGCCGCCGGCCGGCGCGGGCGCCACCGAGGTGGCCGCCGCGCTGCGCCGCCTGGGCGCCCGCCAGTGGCAGGTGGACCTGGTGGCCCCCGCCCTGGCCAACGCCTTCGCGGAGGCCGCCGCCGCACAGCAGGACTGAGCGGGCACGGACCGCCGGACCACACGAAAGGGGATGCCGCCCACCGGGACGGCATCCCCTTCGGCGTCCCCGGACCGGAGCGACCGCCCCACCCCGAGGCTCCTTGAGGCGAGCGGGCGAGGACACGTGTCGGGGGACACACGGGGAGATGCACCCGTCGGGCCTGGGCAGGTTGGTTACCGACGGGTAGCATGGCGGGTGAAGCGGCGCCGCTCACGTCCCCTCGTGCGACGGACGGCGGCAGCCTGCCCACCTCAACCTGTTGGTCCCTGGGAGGAGAAGCCCCCGTGCCTCGTACCGCGAGGGACGTCGTCTTCGTCGATGGCGTCCGCACCCCGTTCGGCAAGGCCGGCCCGAAGGGCATCTACCACGAGACGCGCGCCGACGACCTCGTCGTCAAGTGCATCCGGGAGCTCGTTCGCCGGAACCCGAGCCTGCCCGTCGAGCGCATCGACGAGGTCGCCATCGCGGCCACCACGCAGATCGGCGACCAGGGTCTGACCATCGGCCGCACCGCCGCGCTGCTGTCCGGCCTGCCGAAGTCCGTCCCCGGCTACTCGATCGACCGCATGTGTGCCGGCGCGCTGACCGCCGTCACCGCGACCGCCGGCGGCATCGCCTTCGGCGCGTACGACGTGGTCGTCGCCGGCGGCGTCGAGCACATGGGCCGTCACCCCATGGGCGAGGGCGTCGACCCGAACCCGCGCTTCGTCTCCGAGAAGCTCGTCGACGAGTCCGCCCTGTTCATGGGCATGACCGCGGAGAACCTGCACGACCGGTTCCCGCACATCACCAAGGAGCGCTGCGACGCGTACGCGGTGCGCTCGCAGGAGAAGGCCGCCAAGGCGTACGCCAACGGTGACATCCAGCCCGACCTGGTGCCGATCTCGATCCGCAACACCAACCCCGAGGTCGGCGAGACCGGCTGGGGCCTGGCCACCGTGGACGAGCCGCTGCGCCCGGGCACCACGATGGAGTCGCTGGCCGGTCTGAAGACCCCGTTCCGCCCGCACGGCAACATCACCGCGGGCAACTCGGCCGGTCTGAACGACGGCGCCACCGCCTCGCTGCTGGCCGCCGAGGACGTGGCCGAGGAGCTGGGCCTGCCGGTCAAGATGCGCCTGGTCTCGTACGCCTTCGCGGGCGTCGAGCCCGAGGTGATGGGCATCGGCCCGGTGCCGGCCACCGAGAAGGCGCTGGCCAAGGCCGGCCTGACGATCGACGACATCCAGGCCTTCGAGGTCAACGAGGCCTTCGCCGTCCAGGTGCTGGCCTTCCTGGACCACTACGGCATCGCCGACGACGACGAGCGGGTCAACCCGTTCGGCGGCGCGATCGCCTTCGGCCACCCGCTGGCCTCCTCCGGCGTGCGCCTGATGAACCAGCTGGCCCGCCGCTTCGAGCAGCGCCCGGACGTCCGCTACGGCCTCACCACGATGTGCATCGGCTTCGGCATGGGCGGCACCGTCATCTGGGAGAACCCGCACTTCGAGGGTGGTAAGTGACCATGAGCACCACGACTGAGCTGCTGACCCGCGGCGCCGAGCTCTTCCCCGGCGAGGTCGTCACCACCGCGCACGTCCGCCACCTGGACCTGCCGCTGCAGGCCGGCCGGCTGGCCCTGATCACCCTCGACAACGGCTTCGACCACACCAAGCCGACCACCTTCGGCCCGGGCTCGCTGCTCAAGCTGGCCGAGGCGCTGGACCAGGTCGAGGCGGAGGCCGCCGCGGGCACCATCGTCGGTGCCGCGATCACCGGCAAGCCGTTCATCTTCGCGGTCGGCGCCGACCTCAAGGGCGTCGAGCTGCTCAAGGAGCACGCGGACGCGCTGGCCATCGGCAAGGGCGGCCACGAGGTCTTCAAGCGGATCGCCGCGCTGCCCGTCCCCACCTTCGCGTTCTACAACGGCGCGGCGATGGGCGGCGGCGTCGAGGTCGGCCTGCACTGCGACTACCGCACGGTGTCCGCGGGCGTCCCGGCGTTCTCGCTGCCCGAGGTCTTCCTCGGCCTCGTCCCCGGCTGGGGCGGCTGCACCATCCTGCCGAACCTGATCGGCCCGGCGAAGGCCGTCAAGGTCATCATCGAGAACTCGATGGCGCAGAACAGGCAGCTCAAGGGCAAGGACGTGTTCGAGCTGGGGATCGCCGACGCGATCTTCGAGCCGGCCGACTTCCTGGAGCAGTCGCTGTTCTGGGCGGCCCGCGTCCTCAAGGGCGACGTGGCCGTCGAGCGCGAGGCGATCGACCGCGGCAAGGCCTGGGACGACGCCGTCGCCTGGGGCCGTCTGGTCGCCGACGCCAAGGTGCACGGCGCGGCCCCGGCCGCCTACCGGGCGCTGGACATCATCTCCCAGGTCAAGGACCAGGACCTGCAGGCCGGTTTCGACGCCGAGGACGCGGCCCTGGCCGACCTCATCATGGGCGGCGAGCTGCGCAGCGGCATCTACGCCTTCAACCTGGTGCAGCGCCGGGCCAAGCGCCCGGTCGGCGCGCCGGACAAGTCGCTGGCCCGCCCGGTCACCAAGGTCGGCGTCGTCGGCGCCGGTCTGATGGCCTCGCAGCTGGCGCTGCTGTTCGCCCGCCGTCTGGAGGTGCCGGTGGTCCTCACCGACATCGACCAGGAGCGCATCGACAAGGGCGTGGGCTACGTCCACGCCGAGATCGACAAGCTGCTCGGCAAGGGCCGGATCGGCAACGACAAGGCCAACCGCCTCAAGGGCCTGGTCACCGGCTCGCTCGACAAGGCCGCCGGGTTCGGCGACGCGGACTTCGTGATCGAGGCCGTGTTCGAGGAGATGGGCGTCAAGCAGACCGTCTTCGCGGACCTGGAGAACGTGGTCTCGCCGACCTGCGTGCTGGCGACCAACACCTCCTCCCTCTCGGTCACCGAGATGGCCTCGAAGCTGAAGCACCCCGAGCGGGTCGTCGGCTTCCACTTCTTCAACCCGGTCGCGATCCTGCCGCTGCTGGAGATCGTCCGCGGCGAGCAGACCGACGACGCCTCGCTGGCCACCGCCTTCGGCGTCTCGAAGAAGCTGAAGAAGACCTCGGTGCTGGTCAAGGACGCCCCGGCGTTCGTGGTCAACCGGATCCTGACCCGCTTCATGGGCGAGATCCAGAACATCATCGACGAGGGCACCCCGATCGCCACCGTCGAGAAGGGCGTCGAGCCGCTCGGCCTGCCGATGTCCCCGATCGTGCTGCTGGAGCTGGTCGGCCCGGCCATCGCGCTGCACGTCTCGGAGACCCTGCACGGGGCCTTCCCGGAGCGGTTCACCGTCTCCGAGAACCTCGGCAAGGTGGTCAAGGCCGGCAAGCGCGGCTTCTACACCTGGGTCGACGGCAAGCAGGTCCTCGACCCCGAGGTGCTGGAGCTGCTCTCCTTCGGCGACACCGTGCTGACCGAGGAGCAGGTGCTCGCCCGCTCGCTGGAGGCCGTCGCGCAGGAGATCGGCCTCATGCTGGAGGAGGGTGTCGTCGCCGAGGCGCAGGACATCGACCTCTGCATGATCACCGGCGCCGGCTGGCCCTTCCACCTGGGCGGGATCACCCCGTACCTGGACCGTGAGGGCGTCTCGGAGCGGGTGAACGGCAAGCGCTTCCTCGCCCCGGGCCTGGCCTCCGTGCCCGCCTAGGAGTGAACGGCGGAGCCCCGGTGACCGATGTGTCGGTCACCGGGGCTCTTTCGCGTTCCCGTTCCGGGCGGCCGGCTGCCGAGGGGCGGGCGCTGCCCGAGGGGCGGGCGGCGGCGTCGAGGGGCGGCGCCGTCGAGGGGCCCGCGACGGCGCCCTGGCGGGTGCAGGACCAGCCCCGGACCGGGCCGGGGCCTCCGGGGCCCCGCGCGGACCGGGCGGGGGCGCAGGGGCCCGTACGGGCGGTCCGGGGAGGGGTCAGCGCTTGAGGCGGTAGACCACGGTGTCGGCGAAGACGCCGACCATCTCGTAGTGGGTGTCCAGTAGGGCCTCGATCTTCGGGATCATGCCGGGCTGGTACGGCGCGAGGCCGGAGTCGTCCACCACGACCTCGGGCAGGCCCTTGGCGATCTCCTGGTCGAAGGTCCGCCAGGCGTTGTCCACCGAGAACTGCTCGCCGACGTTGGGGCTGCTGTCCTTGCCGCCGCTGTAGTTGGTCAGGAAGCCGGCGGTCAGGTACCTGGTGGCGGGCTTGCGGTCGGCCAGCCAGTACAGCTCCGGGTGCATGCCCCAGACCAGCACGGTGTCCTTCGGCGTGGTCTGCGCGGCGACCGCCGTGGCGACCTCGGTGGTGCGGTCGAGCCGCTCCCCCGGCCAGGCGAGGGCCAGGCCCCAGAAGACCGTGGCGGCGGCCGTGGTGTACACCAGGACCGGCTTCCAGCGGACCGCGGAGGTGGCGACCGCGCCGGTGCCCAGCAGCACCAGCGGGGGCATCAGCTGCAGGTAGTAGTGGCCGAAGAAGTGGAAGCCCACGCTGACCGCGACCACCGAGGAGAGCAGCCAGACCCAGAGGTCGGTGGTGGAGCCGTGCTCCTCCCCGGCCACGGGCAGCGGGCGGTGGCGGTACTTCAGCCAGAGCCGGCGGCCGACCGGCAGCAGGAAGCCGAGCCCGGCCCCGAGCAGGATCGCCGAGTTGCCGAGCGCCCGGCCGACCATCTGCAGCCAGGCGCCGCCGGCCGAGGCGTAGTCGCCGCTGCCGGTGACCACCCAGAAGAGGAAGCCCTTGGGCTTGGTGAGGATGACCGCGACCAGCGCTATCGGCAGCGTGAAGCCGAAGCCGATCTTGAACAGCGCGGGCGGCCAGCGGACCCCGCGCCGGCGGGCGTCCTGGAAGAGCATCCAGAGCACCACCAGCAGCACCGCGCCGCCGGTCTGCTTGGTCAGCGAGCAGAGCGCCACCGCGATGCCCGCCGCCAGCCAGCGCCGCCGCTCGGCGTACCGGAAGGCGGCCACCATCGCGGGCAGCATGAAGACCTCGAAGGTCGCCGCCTGGGTGTCCTCCGGGGAGAGCCCGATGGAGACCAGCAGGTAGAGCAGGCCCGCGCCGGCGCCGGCCCGGTTGCCCCAGCGGCCGCGGGCGATCGAGGCCAGCAGGATCGCGGTGACCAGGTGGGCGCCGACCGCCAGGGTGCGCAGCGGCCAGAGCGAGGCGGAGCCGAAGACCGCGAAGGAGGCCTGGTAGAGCCAGGGCAGCAGCGGCGGCTTGCGGTCGACCACGGTGTCGTACAGGACCCCGCCGTCGGCGAGCATCCGGGCCTGGGTGGCCAGGAAGCCCTCGTCGGGGCTCCAGACCGGCCGGACGAAGGACGGGATGTGGGTGGCGAGCGCGACCAGGGCCAGCAGCGGCACCAGCCGGGTCCAGTAGCCGGTGCGGACGCGCTCCCAGCCTTCGGCCGGGGGTACCCCCAAGGGCAGGCGCTCGACGAGCGCGTTCAGACGGGTTCGGGTGGGGGTCGGCACGGATGACAACCTACCGGGCGGGATCGGGGCCGGAACCGCCGGTCCCGCCTTTCGGTGCGATTATCAGCCTGATGCGTACCCGATCCGTGCCGAACTGTTGCCGGGCCGTCGCAATCGGACGGCCCGGACGGGCCGGCGGCCGGGCCCCGCGGCCCGGCCGGTCGGCAGCCCTCAGGCCTCGACGGTGGCCACGTCCAGCTTGGAGACCAGTGCGGTCACCTGCCGGGCGATGTCCGGAGCGGTGAGGCCGATCTCGGCCATGATCTCCGGCCGCGAGGCGTGGTCCAGGAACTCCTGCGGGATGCCGAAGTCGCGCAGCGGCAGGTCCACGCCCGCGTCGCGCAGCGCCTGGGCGACCGCCGCACCGACGCCGCCGACCCGGCCGTTGTCCTCGACCGTGACGACCACGCGGTGCTCGGCGGCCAGGCCCGGCAGGGCCGGGTCGACCGGCTTCACCCAGCGCGGGTCCACCACGGTGGCGGTGATGCCCTGGGCGGCCAGCAGGTCGGCCACCTCCAGGCACATCGGGGCCAGCGCGCCGACCGAGACGACCAGCACGTCGGCGCGGCGGCCGTCGGCCGCCCCGGCGTCCGCCGCCGCCTCGCGCAGCACGTCCATGCCGCCCACCCGGCCGACCGCCGGCACGGCGGGGCCGACCGAGCCCTTGGAGTAGCGGACCACGGTCGGGGCGTCCTTGACCTCGACCGCCTCGCGCAGCTGGGCGCGCACCTGGTCGGCGTCGCGCGGCGCGGCGAGCCGCAGGCCCGGGACCACCTGGAGGATCGACATGTCCCACATGCCGTTGTGCGAGGCCCCGTCGGTGCCGGTGACGCCCGCCCGGTCCAGTACGAAGGTGACGCCGAGCCTGTGCAGCGCGACGTCCATCAGCACCTGGTCGAAGGCGCGGTTCAGGAAGGTCGCGTACACCGCGAAGACCGGGTGCAGGCCGCCGGTGGCCAGGCCGGCGGCGCTGGTGACGGCGTGCTGCTCGGCGATGCCGACGTCGAAGATGCGGTCCGGGAACGCCTGGGCGAAGGGGGCCAGGCCGACCGGGTGGAGCATCGCGGCGGTGATGCCGACGATGTCCTCGCGCTCGTGGCCGAGCGCCACCATCTCCTCGGCGAACACCGAGGTCCAGTCCTTGCCCGCGCTCTTGATCGGCAGGCCGGTCTCCGGGTGGATCACGCCGACCGCGTGGAAGCGGTCCTCGTCGTTGTTCTCGGCGGCGTGGTAGCCGCGGCCCTTCTCGGTCAGGCAGTGCACGATCACCGGGCCGCCGAAGCCGCGCGCCTTGGTGAGCGCGGACTCCAGGGCGGTGAGGTCGTGGCCGTCGATCGGGCCGATGTACTTGAGGCCGAGGTCCTCGAACATGCCCTGCGGGGCGATGAAGTCCTTCAGGCCCTTCTTGGCGCCGTGCAGGGTCTCGAAGAGCTGCTGGCCGACCACCGGGGTGCGCTGCAGCGCGTCCTTGCCCCAGGAGAGGAACCGCTCGTAGCCCTGCGTGGTGCGCAGCGTGGCGAGGTGGTTGGCCAGGCCGCCGATGGTCGGCGAGTAGGAGCGCTCGTTGTCGTTGACGACGATGACGACCGGGCGGTCCTTGGCGTCGGCGATGTTGTTGAGCGCCTCCCAGGCCATGCCGCCGGTGAGCGCGCCGTCACCGATCACGGCCACCACCGGGTCGTGCTTGCCCAGCAGCTCGTTGGCCTTGGCCAGGCCGTCGGCGTAGGAGAGCACGGTGGAGGCGTGCGAGTTCTCGATCACGTCGTGCTCGGACTCGGCGCGGGACGGGTAGCCGGAGAGGCCGCCCTTGGTCCGCAGCTGCGAGAAGTCCTGGCGGCCGGTGAGCAGCTTGTGGACGTAGCTCTGGTGGCCGGTGTCGAAGAGGATGCGGTCGCGCGGCGAGTCGAAGACCCGGTGCAGCGCGAGGGTCAGCTCCACCACGCCGAGGTTGGGGCCGAGGTGGCCGCCCGTCTTGGAGACCTCCGTCACCAGGAAGGTCCGGATCTCCTGGGCCAGGGTGGCCAGCTGTCCGGGCGTGAGCCGGTCGAGATCGCGCGGTCCCCGAATTCGGGTCAGCAGGGCCACCCGTTCCTCCTCGTTCAGTGTTCGCGGACCGCGGGGGTCCGACGGGCGTCGCTGCCCGGTGCGGCGGCACGTCCCGCCCCTTCGCGGTCGGTGCCGACCGGTCGAGTCTAATGTCCGCCCACCGGACACCGGGCGGGGCGTCCGGTGCCACCGGCCGGTACGCGCCAGCCACCTCGACAGTCACTCTTTCGGGTGAACCGCAGAAACCGGCGTGTCGGCGCGCCCGAACGGGCTCCGGGGTGCGCCCCTCGCCGCCCCCGGGCGGAGCGTCCGGGGGCGGCCGGGGCGGGGAGCCCCGGAGCCGGGCGTGCGGGGCGGGTGTGCGGGGCGGGCGCGGCGGGTGGCCAGGGCGGCCGGGAACGGGCGGGAGCGGGCGGCGGGTGGCCGGGTGGGTTCAGGAGCGGGCCGCGGCGGTCTGCGCCGGGCGGCCGAGCGCACCGGAGTCGCCCATCTCGCTCATCACCAGGGCCAGCGCGCCCAGCACCTCGGCCCGGCCTCCCAGGGTGCCCGGGACCACCGAGAGCTGACGGGCGGCGCTGGGGATGGCGTAGCGGGCCACCGAGTCGCGGATCGGGGCCAGCACCAGCTCGCCGGCCTCCGCGAGGTCGCCGCCGAGGATCACCCGGCGCGGGTTGAGCAGGTTGCAGAGGGTCGCCACACCGGTGCCGATCTGCCGGCCCGCGTCGGCGATCACCCGGCGGCAGCCGAGGTCCCCCTGGTGGGCCAGCTCGACGACCTTGGGCAGGGAGAGCTTCGGGCCCAGGGTCGGGGTGAGCAGGTTGAGCAGGTAGCGCGAACCGACGAAGGTCTCCAGGCAGCCGCGGTTGCCGCAGCGGCAGACCGGCCCGGCCTCGTCCAGGGTGATGTGACCGATCTCCCCCGCGGTGCCGCCCGGGCCCCGGTAGATCTGTCCGTTGACCACCAGGCCGGCGCCGACGCCGCTGGCCACCTTGATGTAGGCGAGGTCGCTCAGGCCGCGGCCGGCGCCCCAGACCAGCTCGCCGAGCGCGCCCAGGTTGGCGTCGTTGTCGACGTGCACCGGCATGCCGAGCCGCTCGGCCAGCTCGCGGCCCGGGGCGATCCCGGTCCAGCCGGGCAGGATCGCGGTCGAGCCCAGCGCGCCGGTCTCCACGTCGATCGGGCCGGGGACGCCCAGGCCCACGCCGATCACCTTCTCCGGGCGGAAGCCCGCCTGGGCGAGGAGCCGCTCGACCAGGGCCTCGGCGTGGTCGAAGCCCTGCGCGGCGGAGACGTCGACGTCGATCGGGGCGCTCTCCTCGGCGAGCACCCGGTGGGCGAGGTTGCCGACCGCGACCCGCAGGTGGGTGTGGCCGAAATCGATCCCCACCACGATGCCCGCGTCGCCGCTGAGCGAGACGCTGCGGGCGCGCCGTCCGCCCGAGGAGGTGTCGGCCACCACGACGGTGCCGCTCTCCTTCAATTCCCGGACGATGTTGGACACGGTGGCCGCCGAGAGTCCGGTGCCGCGGGCGATCTCGGCCTGGGTCAGCGAGCCGGCCATCCGCACCGCGCGGAGCACCCGCTCCAGGTTGGCCCGGTGCAGTGAGGACTGCGAGCCCGGTGTGTCCGTGGACATGATCCACCCTCCCAAGGGCGCGGGGACCCCTCCGCCGGGCGTCCCCTTTCAAGTCCTGAAGCCTAGGCCCTGCGGGGAGGCGAGGGTGCGGTCACCGGTGAACGGAGCGGAGCGGCGCAGCGGCCGGGCGCCGGCCCGGGGCGGGTGAGGACTCCGGAGAGAGACCGGAGAGAGACCGGGGAGAGGCGGCGGAGAGACCGGGGAGAGCCCGGGGAGGGCCCGGGGAGAGGCGGAGAAGAGGCCGGGGAAGCAGGCGGGAACGCGGGGGGAGGAGGGGGACGGACGGGCGGGAAGGGGTGGGGAGCACCGGGAGGGAGCACGCCGACGCCCGCGGGCCGGGCCCCGCGGGCGGGCTCCGAACCGTCCGACCCCAGGTCAGGGCGGCCGCGCACGGGGTAGCGGGCGCCAGGGACCGTCCGAAAAGCGTCCACCCGTACGATGGTGCCCAATCTCACCCGTCCCACCGGCCGCGACGTGAACCGGCCCGGGGGACGCTTCCAGACATGACGGGGCATCAGATGGCAGGGGATCACCCTACGCCGGGGGCAGGCGACACGCCCGGCGGCGGTCAGGACAACCGGGGCGTCTCGCTCGGGCGCAAGCCCGGCGGCGTGGACCCGGCGGCCGTGGCGGACCAGCAGACACAGCTCGACGGATCGGCGGTCCCCGGCCAGGGCGCGCCGCCCGCGCCCGCCGGCGCACCCCCGGCACCGGGCATGCCGCCGGCCCAGCCCCCGGCCCAGCCGGCCGCGGGCCAGGCGTACGCCTACGCGCCCACCGCCCCCGCCTTCCCCGCGCAGGGGCCCCCGCCGGGCGCCCCCGTGGGCCCGTACGACCCGACGGCGGGCCAGCAGCAGTTCGGGGCCCCGAACGCGGGCCAGCCGTACGGCTACGCGGCGCCGCCGCCGGCCGACGGCGGCGCCGGGTACGGCTACCCGCAGCAGGGCGGCTACGGCTTCCCCGGCGCCCCGGTGCCGGCCCCGCCCAAGCAGCGCAACCCGGTGATGATCTGGGGCGGCATCATCGGCGGCGTGCTGGCGATCGCCATCGTCGCCGCGCTCGTCGTGCTGTTCACCGACGAGAAGAAGAAGGACGACCCGCCGGCCGCCACCGGCGGCACCACCGGCGAGGTGACCGCGGGCACCACCTCCGGCACCACCGGCGGGACGACCACCGCGCCCACCACCGGTACCAGCGGCGGCCCGACCGCCCCCACCGGCGGCGGCAAGGCCGGCGCGTACAACCTCGCCTGGGCCGCCGAGAAGCCGGCCAACGGCGCCAGCGGCTCGCGGCTGCTCGCCATCTGGGGCGCCGACAAGGTCGCGGTGCGCGCCGACACCACCGGCATCCGGGGCATCAGCACGGTCGACGGCAAGGAGAGCTGGAACATCCCGGTGCCGGCCGGCACCAAGGAGTTCTGCTCCGCCTCGTACAGCACCAACTCCAAGCACATCGCCGCGATCTCGCTGAACACCGGTGACAGCGACTGCTCCACCATCGCCGCCGTCGACGTCGCCGCGGGCAAGCTGCTCTGGACCGTCAAGGTCGGCCAGCAGCGGATGTCCTCGCCGTCGCTGACCGTCACCGACAAGGTCGTCGGCATCGGCGCCAACATGGCCGGCGCGATCAACGTCGCCGACGGCTCCGCCGTCTGGGCGTTCCAGCCGCGCGAGAAGGACTGCAGCGTCTACGGCACCGCCGCCGGCGCCCAGATCGTCGTCACCGACCGCTGCTACGGCCTCAACACCACCGTCAAGTCGCAGCTGGTCGTCGTCGAGACGGACAGCGGCAAGGTCACCTCGCCCGCGCCGGTCACGCTCACCGGCACCATCGAGCGGGTCGACAAGGTCCTCTCCGACCAGCCGCTGGTGGTCCTGGTGACCAACGGTCCGAACGGCGACTACGTCCTGCCGTTCGACAAGACCAACAAGGCGGCCAACCCGATGTCGGTCAAGGAGCCCGGCTACGACAGCCTGCGGCTCAGCGGCCAGGCCGACGCGTTCAGCCTGAACGTGATCAGCGGCACCACGCTGTACGTCCAGACCAACCCGACCAAGCCGGCGATCAACGCGTACGACCTGAACACCGGCAAGCGGCTCTGGTCGACCACCGGCGACGCCAAGGACGGGCTGCGGCTGGTCTCCGGCACCGACAAGGACGGCAAGGTCCGGGCCATCCTGGACATGGGCTACGGCAAGGACGCCAGGCTGGTGACGCTCTCGCCCACCGACGGTGCGGTGACCGAACTCGGCACCATCATCGAGAGCAAGAACGTCGACCTGAACATCAGCCTCAGCCTCACCGAGTTCGTGATGCAGTCCGACGGCTCGCTGTACGGCTTCGGCCGCAACAGCTCGGACGCCCCGGTGGCCAAGTACGTCAAGAAGTGACGCCGGGCCGGTGGTGACACCGGCTCCGCGCCGGGCCCGGCGGGTGGTGACACCGCTCCGGACCGGCGGACGGGCGGGGCGGGGGTGGTCCACGGAGCGCCCCCGCCCCGCCTTCGTCGTACCCGGTCCCGGGCCGCTCCCGCTGCCGCCCCGGCGCCGGTCCGGCCCCGGTCCGCCGCCGCTCCGGCCCCGCTCCCCGGCGGCCGACGGCATATTCCTCGGGGCCCGGGAGCCGGGCATGGCAGGATGCCAGGCATCAGCCCGACGAAGGAGTCCAGCGAGTGCCCGGCACCAACCTGACCCGCGAGGAGGCCCGCACCCGGGCCGACCTCCTGCACGTGGACGCGTACGACATCGAGCTCGACCTGAGCTCTGCCCGAGAGGGGGGCACGTTCCGGTCCACCACCGTGGTCCGGTTCACCGCCACCACCCCCGGCGCGGCCACCTTCATCGACCTCGTCGCCCCGCGCGTGGAGGAGATCGTCCTCAACGGCGAGCGGCTCGACGACGCCAACTTCGCCGACAGCCGGATCGCGCTGCCGGGCCTCGCCGCCGAGAACGAACTGCGGATCGTCGCCGACTGCGCTTACACCAACACCGGCGAGGGCCTGCACCGGTTCGTCGACCCCGTCGACGGCGAGACCTACCTGTACACCCAGTTCGAGGTGCCGGACGCCCGCCGGGTCTTCGCCTCCTTCGAACAGCCCGACCTCAAGGCCGCGTTCACCTTCACCGTGACCGCGCCCACCGGCTGGGTGGTGGTCTCCAACTCGCCCACCCCCGCCCCCGAGGGCGAGGGCGACAGCCAGGTCTGGCGGTTCGAGCCCACCGGCCGGATCTCCTCCTACATCACCGCGCTCGTCGCCGGCCCGTACGTCGGCGTCTTCGACGCGTACGAGAACGGCGACCAGAAGGTGCCGCTGGGCATCTACTGCCGCCCCTCGCTGCGCGAGTTCCTGGACGCCGAGGCGATCTTCGAGGTCACCAAGCAGGGCTTCGACTACTTCCAGGAGAAGTTCGACTTCCCCTACCCCTTCGCCAAGTACGACCAGCTGTTCGTCCCCGAGTTCAACGCGGGCGCGATGGAGAACGCGGGTGCCGTCACCCTGCGCGACCAGTACGTGTTCCGGTCCAAGGTGACCGACGCCGCGTACGAGGCGCGGGCCGCCACGATCCTGCACGAGCTCGCCCACATGTGGTTCGGCGACCTCGTCACCATGGAGTGGTGGAACGACCTCTGGCTGAACGAGTCGTTCGCCACCTTCGCCGAGGCCGTCTGCCAGGCCGAGGCCCCCGGCTCGAAGTGGCCCAACTCCTGGACCACCTTCGCCAACCAGATGAAGACCTGGGCGTACCGGCAGGACCAGCTGCCGTCCACCCACCCGATCATGGCCGAGATCAACGACCTGGAGGACGTCCAGGTCAACTTCGACGGCATCACCTACGCCAAGGGTGCCTCGGTGCTCAAGCAGCTGGTGGCCTACGTCGGCCAGGACGCCTTCTTCGAGGGCGTGCGGGCCTACTTCAAGCGCCACGCCTGGGGCAACACCCGGCTCAGCGACCTCCTCGGCGCCCTGGAGGAGGCCAGCGGCCGCGACCTCAAGGCCTGGTCCACCGCCTGGCTGGAGACCGCCGGCATCAACGTGCTGCGCCCCGCCCTGACGCTCAACACCGACGGCGAGATCGAGTCCTTCGCCGTCCTCCAGGACGCCCCCGCGCTGCCCGCCGGCGCCAAGGGCGAGGCCGTGCTCCGCCCGCACCGGATCGCCATCGGCCTCTACGAGCTGAACGACGGCGCGCTCGTCCGCACCGACCGGATCGAGCTCGACGTCGACGGCCCGCGCACCGAGGTGCCCGAGCTCACCGGCCGGCACCGCCCCGCCGTCATCCTGCTCAACGACGACGACCTCTCCTACGCGAAGGTCCGGCTCGACGAGGACTCGCTGGCCGTCGTCACCGAGCACCTCGGCGGGTTCCCCGACTCGCTGCCGCGCGCCCTGTGCTGGGCCTCCGCCTGGGACATGACCCGCGACGGCGAACTCGCCGCCCGCGACTACCTGACGCTCGCCCTCTCCGGCCTCCAGCGGGAGACCGACATCGGCGTCGTCCAGTCCGTGCAGCGCCAGGTCAGGGCCGCCCTCGACGCCTACGCCGACCCGGACTGGCGCGAGCAGGGCCTGGTCCGCTGGGCCGAGGCCGCCGAGGAGCGGCTGCGCACCGCCGAGGCCGGCAGCGACCACCAGCTCGCCTGGGCCCGGGTGCTGGCCTCCGTCGCCCGGACCGACGGTCAGCTCGGCCTGATCGCCGGGCTGCTGGACGGCACCGCCGAGATCGCCGGCCTGGCCGTCGACACCGAGCTGCGCTGGACCCTGCTGGGCCGCCTGGCCGCCACCGGCCGCGCCGACGAGGCCGCGATCGCGGCCGAACTCGCCCGCGACAACACCGCGGCCGGCCAGGAGCACGCCGCCAGCTGCCGGGCCTCCCGGCCGACCGCCGAGGCCAAGGCCGAGGCCTGGGCCTCCGTGGTCGAGTCGGACACCCTCACCAACTACGTGCAGGCCGCGGTGATCGGCGGCTTCCAGCAGCCCGACCAGCGCGAGCTGCTGGCACCGTACGTGGCGAAGTACTTCGCGGCGGTCAAGGCCGTCTGGGAGGACCGCAGCCACGAGATCTCGCAGCAGATCATCGGCGGGCTGTACCCGGCGCTGCTGGTCGAGCAGTCGACCCTGGACGCCACCGACGCCTGGCTGGCCTCGGCCGACCCGGCGCCTTCGCTGCGGCGGCAGATCGTCGAGGCGCGGGCCGGGGTGGAGCGCGGGCTGAAGGCGCAGGCCGTCGACCGGGCGGCGGGCGCGCGGGGCTGACGTCCCCCCGGCTCCGCGGCTCTGCGGCTCCGGCTGCGTGGCTCCGGCTCCGCGGCTCCGCGGGCGCCGTCCTGCTGGTGCCGCTGCCGCCCCCTCCCGGTGATCCGGGGGCGGGCGGCAGCGGGGCCACCGGGGCAGCGGAGCTTCAGGGGCGGCGGAGCTTCAGGGGCGGCGGGGCGGGCGCCCCGGCCCCGGGAAACGCCCGAGGGGGCGCCGGACGACGTCCGGCGCCCCCTCGGGGTCTGTGCTGGGCTCTGTGGGCGGAGGGCCCTCGGCTACTTCTTCTCCTTGCCGCCGCCGTACGGCAGCGCGGCCAGGGCGGCGATGATCACGAAGGACGCGATCGGGATCACCACGAACAGACCGATGGTCTGGGCGACGCTCAGGCCGCTACCCGGGTCGTCGCCGTCGTCCCTGGTGAGGGCCATGGCGGGCGACGACAGCAGCATCATCAGCGTGACCGTTGCGGTGACCGCGCCGGCTCGCAAAGCGTTCCTCTTGTCCACGATGCCAACTTACCCGCCACTTACGCCGGACCGCTCGGCGGGGTCGGCCTTTCGGGCCGCGGCCCGGCCCGGTGCCCGACGGTCCGCAGCAGGTCAGCCAGGGCGGCCGCGGCCGGAGCGGCCGCCAGCGCGTCCAGCGTGACCGGGGCACCGGACCCGTCCGCGACCGGCAGCCGCCAGTTCGGGTACTGGTCCCAGGTGCCCGGCAGGTTCTGCGGACGCGGATCGCCCACCACGTCCGGCAGCCAGACGCCGACCAGCTCCGCCGGGGTGTCCGCCAGGAACCGGTACAGCGCGGCCGCCGAGAGCACCCCGCCCTCCTCCAGCAGACCCAGCCGGACCAGCTCGGCACGCCAGTCGGCCAGCTCCGCCGCCGCCTCCGCCTGCTCCTCCCCGAGCGGCCTGGCCAGCAGGCCGAGCCGGTGCCGCAGCTCCACGTGCTCGCCCGAGAGCCGGGCGGCCGTCGGCGGCAGGTCGTGCGTGGTCAGCGTCGCCAGGCTGCCCGGACGCCAGCGCCCGGGCGGCAGGATCTCGCCCTTCGCCTGCCAGTCGCGCTCGAACCAGAGCACCGACGTCCCCAGCACGCCGCGCGCCGCCAGCTCCTCCCGCACACCCGGCTCCACCGTGCCCAGGTCCTCGCCGACCACCGCCGTGCCCGCCCGGTGCGCCTCCAGCGCCAGCACCCCGAGCATCGCCTCGGCGTCGTAGCGCACGTACGCGCCCTCGATCGGCGAGTGCCCGGCCGGCACCCACCAGAGCCGGAACAGGCCCATCACGTGGTCCATCCGGACCGCTCCGGCGTGCCGGGCGGCCGAGCGGATCAGCTCCGCGAACGGCGCGTAGCCGGCCTCCGCCAGCGCGTCCGGACGCCACGGCGGCAGACCCCAGTCCTGGCCGTGGGCGTTGAACGCGTCCGGGGGCGCGCCCACCGAGATACCGGTGGCCAGGACGTCCTGCAGCGCCCAGGCATCGGCACCGTCCGGATGGACACCCACCGCGAGGTCGTGCACCAGGCCCACCGGCATGCCGGCGGTGCGGGCCGCCTGCTGGGCGTGCGCGAGCTGCTGGTCCACCTGCCAGGCCAGCCAGCGGTGGAAGCCGACCCGGTCGGCCGACTCCGCGGCCTCGCGGACGACGTGCGGGGAGTCCGGGTGGCGCAGGCCCTTCGGCCAGGTGTGCCAGTCCGGGCCGTGCTTCTCCGCCAGGGCGTTCCAGACCGCGTACCGCTCCAGCCACGCGCCCTCGCGGGCCCGGTACGCCTCGAAGGCCGCCCGCCGGACGGCGCCGTGCTCCGCCGCGTACCGCACGAACCGCTCGTGGAGCAGCTCCAGGGCGCGGCGCTTGAGCGCCCACACCTCGTCGCGGTCGATCAGGCCGTCGTGCTGCAGCACCTCGGCGCGCAGCCGGGCGGCGCGCACGACCAGGCCGTCGGCCTCGGCGCGGTGCTCGCCGGTCAGGTAGGCGTACTCGGGGACCGCCTCGACCCGCAGGTGGACCGGGTCCGCGAAGCGGCGGGAGGACGGGCGGTACGGCGAGGGGTCGGACGGGACCGACGGCAGGGCCGCGTGCAGCGGGTTGATCTGCAGGAAGCCCGCGCCGAGGCCGGCGCCGGCCCACTGGGCGAGGTCGGCGAGGTCCGCGAGGTCGCCCATGCCCCAGGAGCGGTCGGAGAGCACGGAGTACAGCTGGGCGAGGAAGCCCCAGCTGCGGCCGGGCAGTGCGGGGAGCCGCTCGGGGGCGACGATCAGGTGCGCGGTGCCGGTCCGCGCGGGCGTCCCGGGCCGCTCGTCCGATGCCGGTGTGCCGGGCCGCTCCGGTGTGCCGGGCCGCTCCGGCGTCTCGGCCCGGAGGAGGTGGCGGCCGAGCGGCAGGTCGGCGGGCAGCCAGTGGGCGTGGCCGCGCGGCAGCTCCCAGCGGCCGCCGTCCTCCAGTTCGACGGTCAGCCGTGTGTCGGCGGGCACGTCCAGCGCGGTCCGCCGGCCGGCCCGGACCACGACGGTCGGGGGCAGCAGGCGGGTGCGCTGCTCGGCGCGGTGCTGTTCCAGTGCGGCCCGGGCGGTGTCGGGCGTGGCCGCGTCCACGCCGAGCGCGGTCAGCACCGCGACCAGCGTCCGCGCGCCCACCGGCACTCCCCCGGGCCCGTACCGGGCGTCCACCCCGTACGCCTGCGCCAGCGCCACCAGCTCCGGCGGGGGCGGGGGCGCGTCCTGCGCCGGCACCTCCAGGCCGTCGGCTCCGTCACGGTCGAGATAAGCGGCCACTCGCGGCTCCTGCGATGTCTCGGCAACGCCCAGTCAGGACAGCCACAGTCCTACCCGCGTGACACCCCGACGACCCGGCGCGACACACGCGCCCGGGGGTGGCGGAGGAGCATCGGACCGATCGGGGGCGCGCGCAGGAAGTCGGCTCCGTCGACTTCCTGCGCGCGGATCGGGTGCAGGTGAGTATGTAGACCGGTCGGTAAATTGCGCGGGTCGGCGCCGGTGTTGGCGGAGCGAAAAGTCGGACGGGCCGACTTCCTGCGCGGTGCGCGGTGCGCGGCGGGTGGCGCGTGGCGCGGCGCGCGGGCGGAGCGGGCAGGGCGGGCAGGGCGGGTGCGCAGCGGGGTGCCGGGGTGTGCAGGGCGGGCGGGCCGCCGGGGGTGACGGGGCGTGCGGAGCAGGCGGTATCTGTAGACCGGTCGACATATTCCGGACGCGCCGGGCAGACCGCCAGGACCGCGAGCCCGCAGAACAGCAGCCCCCCGGAACGCCGGAACAACAGCAACCGCACCCCGAAACCGAACTGACGGTGCGCAGGAAGTCGACCCGTCCGACTTCCTGCGCGGGGTGGGCGGCAGGGCGGCGAGGCCCGCGATATCTGTAGACCGGTCGGTATATTCCGCGGGCGCGGCGCGGCGGCGGAGCGCAAAGTCGGACGGGCCGACTTCCTGCGCGCGGCGCGCGATCAGAGGCTGCGGAGCGGGCGGACCGGCGGGCCGCCGGGTACGCGAACAGGCAGGCCACAGGGCGGGGCAGCAGGGCTCGGGGCGGCGAGGCCCGGGGGTATCTGTAGACCGGTCGACATATTCCGGACGCGCCGGGCAGACCGCCAGGACCGCGAGCCCGCAGAACAGCAGCTCCCCGGAACGCCGGAACAACAGCAACCGCACCCCGAAACCGAACTGACGGTGCGCAGGAAGTCGACCCGTCCGACTTCCTGCGCACCGCAAGCGGCCGGAGCGAGTGCGGCGCGAGGGTAGTATGTAGACCGGTCGATATATTTCCCCACATTGCAGCGCACGCGGACCGTTTCGGTGCGGGGGCGAAGGGTTGAAGTCCGGGGCAAAGCAGACAAAGTCGGCATACCCGTCGGCGACGTTGACACCGGGAGGGGTACCTGGTGGGCTTTGGCGCGATGTGGTCCCAGCCTGGCGAGGAGGCTCCTGTGCAAGCCCGAGTGTCCGAGGTAGCCGGGCGGCGGCTGCGTCAGCAGCTGGAGCAGAGTCCGGCACTGCGTGACGTGCTGCAGCACCCGGCCGCCCTCGCGGCGCGGCGGGCTACGGCGCGGACCTGTCGTCAGCTGGCGCCGAGGACGGCGGACCGGCTGATCGCCGATCTCAAGGGGACCACCCCGCTGCTGCAGTCGGTACGGGTCGAGCGCGCGCTGGCCGCGCGCCCCGGGGCCCCGAGCCGGCGGACGCTGCAGGTCGCGGCGACCCTGTCGGCCGCGGCCGTGGTCGGCGGGCTCCTGGTGAGCGGTCCGGCCGCGTACGCGTACTCGCCGGGGCCGGACGTGGTGAGCACCGCGAGCAGCGCGGCGCAGACCCCGCTGGGCAGCGTGAGCGACCCTCAGGTGTTCCCGCGTCCGCAGGAGCAGGCCGTGTCCGGCAAGCCGGTCACGGTGCCCGACACCGTCACCCTGGTGGTCGCGCCGAAGGCCGACCACGGCGCGGTGGACGCGGTGCGCGAGCTGCTCGGCGTGGCCGGGGCGACGGTGGTGACCCCGCAGTCGGAGCCCGGTACGCCGGTCGCCGGCGGGCTGGTGGTCCACGTGGGCGGTCCCGCCGAGGGCGCGGGCGGCGACACCGACCGGGTGCTGCGGGAGCTGACCGCGGCGGCCGGCGGGAAGGACGGCACGGCCCCGAGCACGGCCGGGATGCCGGCCGGCGGCTACGTGCTGTCCGCCGGTCAGCTGCCGCTGCCGGACGGCGGGACGTACGGCGCGGTCGTGCTGGCCGGTACCGACGCGGCGGGCACCTTCTACGCGGCGCAGTCGCTGCGCCAGCTGCTGGCCGTGGTTCCGGCCGGGCAGGGCCAGGCGCCGGGCGCAGCGGGCCTCGGGCTGCCGGGCATCACCCTGCGGGACTGGCCGTCCGGCGCGCCGGTGCGCGGCACCGCGGAGGCGTTCTACGGCACCCCGTGGACCCAGCAGCAACGGCTCGACCAGCTGGACTTCCTCGGCCGCTCCAAGCAGAACTTCTACCTCTACGCGCCGGGCGACGACCCGTACCGGCTCTCCCGCTGGCGGGACGCCTACCCGCAGGCGAAGGCGGACGACCTGCGGGCGCTGGCCGCCCGGGCCGGGCGCAACCACGTGACGCTCGGGTACGCCGTCGACCCCGGCCAGTCGTTCTGCTACAGCTCCGCGAAGGACGCGGACGCGCTGGTGGCCAAGCTGGACGGGCTGCGCAAGCTCGGGTTCGGTGCGTTCCAGCTGCAGTTCCTGGACGTCTCCTACGACGAGTGGCACTGCTCCGACGACCGCGCCAAGTACGGCACCGGCCCGGCCGCCGCCGCCAAGGCGCAGGCCGAGCTGGTCGGCCGCGTGCAGGAGCGGCTGATCGCCCGCTACCCGGGCCTGGCGGCGCTGTCGGTGGTGCCCACCGAGTACCACCAGCAGGGCGCCACCCCGTACCGGACGGCCCTCGCGGCGGCGCTGCCGGCGGGTGTGCAGGTCGCCTGGAGCGGGGTCGGCGTGATCCCGGAGCGGATCACGGGCGTCCAGACCGCCGACACCGCGGGCCTGTACGGGCACCCGCTGGTGACCATGGACAACTACCCGGTCAACGACGCCACCCCGGACCGGCTCTTCCTGGGCGCCTACACCGGGCGCGACACCGAGGTGGCGACCCGCTCGGCCGTGATGCTGACCGGTGCCATGCAGCAGCCGGTGGCCTCCCGGATCGCGCTGTCCACCGCCGGCGACTTCGCCTGGAACCCCGCCGGGTACAAGCCGGAGGACTCCTGGCAGGCCGCGCTGCGTTCGCTGGCCGGTCCGGCCGGCGCGTCCGCGACGCCCGCCGGTGCGGCCCTGGCCGCCGTCACCGCGCTGGCCGGCAACAGCGTCTCCTCGCCGCTCGCCAAGCAGGAGTCCGGCTACCTGCTCCCGCTGATGGAGCGTTTCTGGGCCACCGCCGAGCCGACCGCCGGCGCGGCGCCCGACCTCGCCAAGCTGATAGAGGCCGCCGCCCCGCTGCGGGAGGCCTTCGCCGCGATGGCCGGTGCCCAGCAGACCCTCGCCGCCACCCCGTCCACCGCCCAGCTGGCCACCGAGGCCGCGTCCTGGCTGGCGCCGCTGCGCGACTACGGCCTGGCCGGGAAGGCCGCGCTGGACATGCTGCTGGCCCAGCGCGGCGGCGACGGCGGGGCCGCCTGGAAGGCCCGGGTCGAACTGAACAAGCTGCGCGAGCAGCTCGGCCAGAGCCCCGCGACGGTCGGCACGGGCGTGCTCGGCCCGTTCCTGGAGCGCGCGCTGCAGGCCGCCGACACCTGGGCCGGCGTGCTGGACGGCGGCGTCACCCCGACGACCACCCTCGGCACCGCGCACGACCACCTGCCCGCGCTGATGACCGACGGCGTCGCCGACACCTTCTACTGGAGCTCGGCGCCGCCGCAGCCCGGCGACTCGGTCGGCCTGGACCTCGGCGGCGGCCGCCCGGTCGGCAGCGTCACCGTGCTGATGGGTTCCTGGGGGAACGGCCCGGACGGCCAGAACGCGCTCGACGACTACATCCGCGACGGCGTGCTGGAGTACTCGACCGGCGAGGGCGGCTGGAAGAAGCTGGCGCAGGTCAAGAACCAGAAGTCGGTCTCCGCGCAGCTGCCCGCCGGGACCGTCGTCCGGGCGGTCCGGCTGCGGGCCACCGCCGCGCAGAAGACCGCGGTGGCGGTGCGCGAGTTCTCGGTCACCGCTCCGGACGAGGCCCCGGCCAGCGTCTCGGGCGGCCCGGCCGCGCTGCCCGGCTCCTCGGCGGCCGCCGTGCTGGACGGCAACCCGGACACCGCCTACCGGGCGGCCACCGCGCCGACCGCGCAGGACGAGCCGCTCACCGTCGAGCTGGGCGCCGCCCGGCCGCTGGACCGGCTGACCATCCTCACCGACCCGCGCGTGCGGGCCTCCGCCACCGTCTCGGTGCGGCACGCGGACGGCTCGTGGACGGAGATCGGCACGATACAGCCGGGCTGGAACGAGCTGTCGGCCGGCGGGCTGCCCGCCGACGCGTTCCGGCTGGCCTGGAAGCCGGGCGGCGAGCCCCCGGTGGTCAACCAGGTGATCCCCTGGTACGCGGACGCCCCGGCGGCCCGGCTCAGCCTGGCGGACGCGGCGGTCGACGCGGTCATCGGGGAGAGCACGCCCGTCCAGGCCCAGGCGACCGTCGAGGCGGGCCGGCCGGAGGGGGTGGCCGGCGAGCTGCGGACCGAGGTGCCGGCCGTCGCCAAGGGCCTCACGGTGGCGCCCGCGACCGGTGTGACCGTGCCGCGCGGCGGCAAGGTGGGCGTCCCGCTGCTGGTCACGGCCGCGCCGGACACGCCGTCGGGCACCTACCAGGTGCCGGTGGTGTTCGTGACCGGGCAGACCAGCGTGCGGCAGGTGCTCCAGGTGCACGTGGTGCCGCCGACCGGCGGGCCGGACCTGGCGATCACCGCCCAGGCCACCTCCTCGGGCGACGAGACGCCGAACTTCCCCGCCGCGGCGGTGGCCGACGACGACCCGAAGAGCCGCTGGTCCTCGCCGGCCGCCGACGACGCGTGGGTGCAGCTGGAGCTGCCGAAGGCCACCCACCTGGGCTCGGCGGTGCTGCACTGGCAGGCCGCGTACGCCGCCGCGTACAAGATCCAGGCCTCGGCGGACGGCCGTTCCTGGACCACCGTGGCGACCGTGGAGGACGGCAGGGGCGGGAACGAGACGGTGCGGTTCGACGCGCCGGGGGCCAAGTTCCTGCGGATGCAGGGCGTGGCCCGGGCCACCAAGTACGGGTACTCGCTGTGGGGCGTCGAGCTGTACGCCGTCGCGTCGGCGGCGGGGACGACCCCGCCGGTGACGCCGCCCGTCACGCCGCCGGTGACGCCTCCGGGCGGGCAGGCCGGCGGTTCGGCGGGCGGTCAGCAGGGCGGCGGACAGCAGACGGGTGGCCAGACCGGCGGCCAGACCGGCGGACCGGCGACGACACCCCCGGTGACTCCGACGCCGTCGGCCACGCCCACCGGGCCGGCTTCGGTCCCGTCCGGTTCGGCCGGCGCTCCGACGGGCACGCCGCCGAAGCCGTAGCAGCGGGGCGAGGGCGTACCCGGAGCCCGGCCTGCGGGACCCGGCTGCGGTCGGGTCCGGCTCCGCCGTGCAGCGCCACCGGGCGGGCCGACGGCCGCCACGGGCACGGGCGGGCACAGCACGGCGCGGGCACGGCACGGGCGCCGGGGCGGGCGGGCGCGGGAGCACGGACGGCGGCACCCGTACGGCGGGCCGCCGCGCTCCCCGTCTGCGGGGTGCGCGGCGGCCCATGAGGCGTACCGGGAAATATGACGGGCAAGCCCTTGTGGAGCGGTGGTCAGGCGGAGAGCGGTTCGGGCTGCTCACCGCGGCGGACGGGGGCCGAGTGGGCGGCGTGCGCCCGGCCGAGCGGCACCGGATGGGTGGCCTCGGTATGGTCGTGGTGTTCGTACTCGCCCCACTGCGGGGCGCGCAGCTGGTCGCCGCCGCCGTACGGTTCCAGGTAGGGCCGCCAGCGCGGGTCCTTGATCCCGGTGCCGATGATCCGCCAGGCCAGGCCGGACGGCGGGGCGGGCGGGCGCTTCATGCGCCAGCCCAGTTCGGTCAGGTGGCGGTCGGCCTTGGTGTGGTTGCAGCGGCGGCAGGCGGCCACCACGTTGTCCCACCGGTGCTGGCCTCCCCGGCTGCGCGGGATGACGTGGTCGACGCTGGTGGCGGCGGCCCCGCAGTAGACGCAACGGCCGTGGTCGCGGGCGAACAGCGCCCGGCGGGTGAGCGGGACGGGCCCGCAGAATGGGACCCGCACGAAACGGGTCAGACGGACGACGGACGGCGCCGGAAGGGCGCTGGTGGCGCTGTGCAGAGTGACACCCGAGTCCTCTAGGCTGACGGCCTTGTGGTTGAGGACGAGGATGAGTGCGCGGCGCATCGATACGACGCCGAGTGGCTCGTAGGACGCGTTGAGGACCAGGACATGCGGCACGGATGCCTCCTTGGACGCCTGCGGCGCGTGGCTCGCGCCGGGACGAGCGGTTGGATCACACAGCGGGTGCGTGATCTCCCCCAGTGTCGCCTTACGCCTTTGTACGGCGCCACCACTCCTGTGTAACGGACCTGAAGTGAACTCCGGGTGTGGCTTCTGTCATACCCGGTATGCCCGGGGGAAGGGCGAGTTGCACTCCGGTGCCCGCGGGGGGCGCGGCGGCGCCCGGGCGGGGGACGGCTGGGCCGGTCGGAGCAGCCGGGGCGAACGGTCGGCCGCCGGTCGGCGCAACGGGCCCCGACAGTGCGTCCGGCCCTGGAAGGGGCGGGGCGGGGCAAGGGCCGGAGGCGGTTCGGACACGCCCAGGACGCGCTCAGGAGGCGCTCCGGACGGGCTCCGGGCGCGGGAGCGGCCGGAGGCGCGGCCGGCGCGGTGGGCAGCGCGCCGGGGCGTTGACGGGGCGTCCGACGGGCGGCCGTGCGCCCTCCCCGGGCCGGTGGGCGGACCGTGCGGGAGCGGTGCGCGAGCGGTGCAGGGGTGGTCGGCGTGTCAGGGTCCCGGGCGGGCGGCGGATAGGGTAGTGCGGACGGTCCGCAGGCCAGGGGCGTGCCTCCGGGGTGTGCCTCCGTGGCGGCGGGCTGTGCCAAGCCCCCTGCAGGAAGGTCCCGCTCGTGTTCAGGTCCGGTGCCGCCGGCCTCCTCGCCGACGCGTCCGCCACGCCGTCGGCCTCGACGCCGAACCCCTCCCCGAGTCCCACGGCCCCGGGACTGCCGCAGCTCGACCTCAGAATCCCGACCAGCGCGCAGGAGGTCTCCGACACCACCCGGCAGGCCGCGAGCTGGTTCGACTCGCACTGGCAGGAGTGGCTGGCAAGCGGGGTGCGGATCGTCTTCATCGTGGTGCTGGCCCTGGTGCTGCGGGCGATGGTCCGCAAGCTGATCTCCCAGCTGATCGCGCGGATGGTCAAGCCCGCCGAGGGCGAGGACGAGCCCGGGCGGCTGGGCGGGCTGCTGGCCAACACCGGGGTGGTCAACCCGGAGCGGCGCCAGCAGCGCTCGGAGGCGATCGGCTCGGTGCTGCGCAGCGTCGCGTCCTTCACCATCCTGGGGACGGCCGCGCTGATGGTGCTGTCGGCGCTCGGGGTGAACCTGGCTCCGCTGCTGGCCAGCGCCGGTGTGGCCGGTGTGGCGATCGGTTTCGGCGCCCGCAACCTGGTCACCGACTTCCTCTCCGGGGTCTTCATGATCATGGAGGACCAGTACGGCGTCGGCGACGAGATCGACACCGGGGTGGCCACCGGCACGGTGCTGGAGGTCGGCCTGCGGGTGACCAAGCTGCGCGGTGCGGGCGGCGAGATCTGGTACATCCGCAACGGCGAGGTGAAGCGGATCGCCAACATGAGCCAGGGCTGGTCGACCGCCTCCGTGGACGTCCAGGTCGGCTACAAGGAGGACCTGCTGCGGGTCGAGGCGCTGATCCAGGAGACCGCGGAGGCGCTGGCCAAGGAGGCTCCGTTCGACGAGCTGGTCTGGGCGCCGTTCTCGATCCTGGGCGTGGAGTCGGTGGCGGTGGACTCGGTGGTGCTGCGGGTCGAGGCGCGGACGGCGCCGGGCAAGTCGCTGAGCGTGGCGCGCGCCCTGCGGCAGCGACTGAAGGTCGCGTTCGACGAGGCCGGGATCAAGGTCAAGGAGGAGGTCGCGCCGGCCGCCGCCGGTGCGGGTGCGGCCGCCGGGACGGCCGCCGCCGGGGTGGTGCTGACCACCGCGACGGCCGGCACGCCGGTCGCCGACCCGGCTCCGCCGTCCGCGCTGGCGGACCCGAACTCGCCGCGCTACCAGGCGACGGCGCCGATACCGGCGCCGGTGAAGCCGGTCGACGACGCGGCGAAGGCGCCCTGACGGGCGGCGGACGACCGCCCGGCCGGCGCACGTGAACGAACGAGGCCCCGTCTTCCGAGCAGGTGGGAGGCGGGGCCCCGTGCTGCCCGGTAACGCTTCGGCATCCACCGCGTGAAGGACCATTGACACCCTCCCGACGCGGACCGTACGGTCCTGTCTCAAGCGACTGGAAAGTTTCCTAACAGTTCGCCCCGGCCCCGCCACCGGCCGCCCGGACCCGCGCCGGAGCTGCCCCGCGGCCGACTCGGAACAGCCCGGGACCGACCCGCGCGCACCCGTCGGCCGACCCGACCAGCAGGAAGAGGAGGATCTCCGCGTGACCAAGACGACCGCCAAGGCCCCCCTCGCCGGCACCCCCAGCCTGCTCCGCGCGATCAACGACCGCGCCGCCCTCGAACTGCTGCTGGAGAACGGACCGCTCTCCCGCACCCAGATCGGCACGCTGACCGGGCTCTCCAAGCCCACCGCCTCCCAGCTGCTGGCCCGCCTGGAGGCGGCCGGGCTGGTCCTGCCGGTGGGCACCACGGCGGGCGGCCCCGGGCCCAACGCCCAGCTGTACCAGGTGAACCCGGCCGCCGGCCACGTCGCCGGACTGGACGTCACCAACAGCCACGTCCGGGTCGCCGTCGCCGACATCACCGGCACCACGCTCACCGAGCTCGTCGTCCCCACCAAGGGGTGGACGGCCGCCGAGACCGTCCCCCGGGTCGCCGGGACGGTCGCCGAGGCGGTCCGGTCCGCCGGGCTGGCCGAGGACGCCCTGCACACCGTGGTGATCGGCGTCGGCGGGGCGCCCGACCCGGGCACCGGCAAGCTCAGGTACGCCTCCCACCTGCCCGGCTGGCACACGCCGCGGCTGGTCGAGGAGCTGTCCGGGGCGATCGGCGCGCCGGTGTCCATCGAGAACGACGTGAACCTGGCCGCCGTCGCCGAGCAGGCCTCCGGCGCGGCGCGCGGGTTCGAGGACTTCGTCCTGCTCTGGGCCGGCGAGGGCATCGGCGCGGCGATCGTGATCGCCGGCCGTCTGCACCGCGGCTTCACCGGCGGGGCCGGGGAGGTCGGCTACATGCCGGTGCCCGGCGCCCCGGTGGTGCGGGACGTGCGCCGCCGCAACTCCGGCGGCTTCCAGGAGCTGGTCGGCGCACCCGCCGTCCGGGTCCTGGCCCGGGAGCACGGGCTCGGCGCACCGACCGCCGAGGAGTCGCTCGCCAAGGCGCTGGAGACCCCGGGCGCCGGGGACGCGTTCCTCACCGAGCTGGCCGGCCGGCTGGCCGTCGGACTGGCCGTGATCGTCGCCGTCGTCGACCCCCAGCTGGTGGTGGTCTCCGGCGGCGTGCCGACCGCGGGCGGCGAACGGCTCCGGGCGCTGGTCGAGGAGGAGCTCGCCCGGATCTCGATCGCCAGACCGGAGGTCCGCGGCAGCACCCTGTCCGGCTCGCCCGTCCTGCTCGGTGCGCTGCAACGCGCGCTGGCGGCCGCCCGCGAGGCGGTCTTCTCCACCCACTGAGGCCAGCCCCGAGCGCCGACGCCGCACCCACCGGCGCCAGGACCGACCCCGACGGCACCCGGCCGACGGCACCCGACTCCCACCGCCCGACTCCCCCGTCGCCCGACCCGACGGCGCCCGACCCGACGGCGCCCGACCGACCCGGCGCTCCCGCCTGGTACCGCCCGCACCACCTGCTCCACCCGCACCAGGAACCACCGCTCCAGGAACCACCGCACCGCTCGACCCCTGCACCCACCTCTCCCCAATCCCCCAACGCGGGACCCGAGGCAATGACGCCTGCCCGCGCACCCCCAGGAGGACCTCGAAGTGCACTCCACCACCTACCGCAGAGGCCGCCGTACGATCGCCGCCGTCGCCGGCAGCGCCGTCCTGGCCCTGCTGGCCACCGCCTGCACCGGTTCCAGCGACGGCGGCGGCAGCGACGACTCGGCCGGCGGCAAGGACGTCACCATCTCCTTCTGGCACGGCTGGAACCAGGAATCCGAAGTGAAGGCGATCAACGACAACATCGCCGCCTTCGAGAAGGCCCACCCGAACATCCACGTCAAGGTGACCGGCAACATCGCCGACGACAAGGTCAACCAGGCCCTGCGGGCCGGCGGCGACGAGGCCCCGGACGTGGTCTCCTCGTTCACCACCAACAACGTCGGCATGTTCTGTTCGACCAAGGCCTTCACCGACCTCAAGCCGTTCCTGGCGAAGGACAAGATCGACGCGGCCAAGACCTTCCCGGCCGCGATGCTCAACTACACGCAGTTCGAGGGCAACCAGTGCTCGCTGCCGCTGCTCGGTGACGCCTTCGGCCTGTACTACAACAAGAAGGCCTTCGCCGCGGCCGGCATCACCAGCCCGCCGAAGACCTTCAGCGAGTTCGCCGCCGCCGCCACCGCGCTCACCATCGCCGACGGCGACGGCTACAAGCAGCTGGGCTTCATGCCGCTGTACCACGGCTACGAGTCGACCACCGAGCACTTCCTCGGCCAGTACGGCCCGACCTACTTCGACGGCGCCGGCAAGTCCACCGTCGCCACCGACCCGAAGGTCGCCGCGATGATGAACTGGCAGAAGGGCCTGGTCGAGAAGCTCGGCGGCTACGACAAGCTGGACAAGTACCGGGCCACCTTCGGCGAGGAGTTCAGCGCCAAGAACCCGTTCCACACCGGCCAGGTCGCGATGGCCATCGACGGCGAGTGGCGCACCGCCTCGCTCGCCGAGAACAAGCCCGACTTCGAGTGGGCGACCGCGCCGTTCCCGGTGCCGGACGACCAGGCCTCCACCTGGGGCCGCGGCTACCAGACCGGCACCATCGTCGGCATCGCCAGCGCCAGCAAGAAGCAGGCCGCCGCCTGGGAGTTCGTCAAGTTCCTCACCACCGACACCGACGCGGTGGTCTCGTTCGCCAACGCGATCCACAACGTGCCCAGCACCTTCGCGGCGCTCGACTCGCCGAAGCTGATCAGCGACCCGAACTTCAAGACCTTCCTGGACATCGCGAAGAACACGCACTCCGGCACCACGCCGGCCAGCGTCAACGGCGGCGGCTACCTCATCTCCCTGCAGAACGCCGGCTACGACTACGAGTCCGGCAAGCAGACCGATCTCGCGGCCGGCCTCGCGGCCACCGCCAAGGAGATCGACGCCGCCATCGCCCAGGCCAAGTAGCGCGCAACGGTTCACGGAGCTCCCATGTCACTCGCGTCCGCCACCCGCAGGGGCACCGGACCGACCGACCCGGCGGCGCCCTCCACGCAGCACCTGCTGCGCCGGAAGCGCCGCCGGGAGGCGGCCCGCACCCTGGCCTTCCTCTCCCCCTGGCTGATCGGCTTCGCGGTCTTCTTCCTGTACCCGCTGATCTCCACCGTCTACTTCTCGTTCACCAAGTACAACGGCTTCGGTGCGCCCTCCTTCAGCGGCCTGAAGAACTGGGACTACGTCTTCAACGACCTCCCGGCGTTCTGGAAGGGCCTGCGCAACACCCTGTGGCTGGTGCTCATCATGGTGAGCCTGCGGGTGGCGTTCGGCCTCGGCATCGGGATGCTGATCACCAAGGTGAAGAGCGGTGCCGGCTTCTTCCGCACCGCGTTCTACCTGCCGTACCTGGCACCGCCGGTGGCCGCCACCGTCGCCTTCGCCTTCCTGCTCAACCCCGGCACCGGCCCGGTCAACCACTTCCTCGGCGAGGTCGGGCTGCCGCAGCCCGGCTGGTTCTCCGACCCGGACTGGTCGAAGCCCGCGCTCACCATGCTCGCCCTGTGGGGCATCGGCGACCTGATGGTCATCTTCATGGCGTCCCTGCTGGACGTCCCGAGGGACCAGTACGAGGCCGCCGAGCTCGACGGCGCCGGCCCGTTCCAGCGCTTCCGGTACGTCACTCTGCCGAACATCTCGCCGATCATCATGTTCGCGGTGGTCACCGGCGTCATCCAGACCATGCAGTACTACACGCAGGCGATCGTCGCCGCGAAGGTCGCCGGCGGCAACGCGGGCAACTCCGGGCAGCAGTTCGAGCCCGGCTACCCGCAGGGCTCCACCTGGACCCTGCCGCAGATGGTCTACAACCTCGGTTTCCAGCGCTTCAACTACGGCGCGGCGTGCGTCGTCGCCCTGGTGCTGTTCGCCATCTCGATGGCCGTCACCTCGCTCCTGCTCCGCCGCAAGTCCGGCTTCATGGCGAGCGACGACTAGCGGCCCAGTGAGGACACGATCATGACTCTCAGCCCCACCCTCACGGCGAAGGCCCCCGCGAAGGGGCCCGCCCGGCGCGGCACCCCGACCGCCGCCGCCCGCGCGGCCCGCCGCCGCGCCCTGCTCAACTGGGTGGCCGTGCACTCGCTGGCCATCGCCGCCACCCTGTTCTTCCTGCTGCCGCTCGTCTTCGCCTTCCTGACCTCGGTCATGACGGACAGCCAGGCCCTGACCACCGACTACTGGCCCACCTCCTGGGAGTGGGGCAACTACCTCAAGGTCTGGGACACGCCCGGCTTCCTCACCTGGTGGCGCAACACCCTGCTGTACGCCGGCCTCGGCACCGTGCTGACCATCGTCTCCAGCCTCCCGGTGGCCTACGCGCTCGCCAAGTTCCGCTTCCGGGGCCGCAACCTGGCGCTGATGGCGGTCATCTCGATGATGATGCTGCCGCCGCAGGTCACCATCATCCCGATGTACCTGTTCTGGGCGAAGGAGCTCGGCCTCAGCGGCTCGCTCTGGCCGCTGATCATCCCGATGGCCTTCGGCGACGCCTTCTCGATCTTCCTGCTCCGGCAGTTCCTGCTGACGATCCCCAAGGAGTACATCGAGGCGGCCCGGATCGACGGCTGCGGCGACCTGCGGACCCTCCTCAAGGTGGTGCTGCCGATGACCAAACCGGCCATCGCCGCCGTCGCCCTGTTCCAGTTCTTCTACTGCTGGAACGACTTCTTCGGCCCGCAGATCTACGCCAGCAACAACCCCGGCGCCTGGACCCTCTCCTACGGCCTGGAGTCCTTCAAGGGCGCCCACCACACCAACTGGAACCTCACCATGGCCGCCACCCTGCTGGTGATGGCCCCGGTGATCGTCCTCTTCTTCTTCGCACAGAAGGCCTTCATCGAAGGCGTGACACTGACAGGGGTCAAGGGCTGATGTCCACACTCAAGCTGGCCATCGTCGGCGGCGGTTCGACGTACACCCCGGAGCTGATCGACGGCTTCGCCCGGCTCCGGGACACCCTGCCGATCGGCGAACTCGTCCTGATCGACCCCGCCGCGGACCGGCTGGAGCTGATCGGCGGGCTGGCCCGGCGGATCTTCGCCAAGCAGGGCCACGGCGCCGTGGTGACCACCACCACGGACGTCGAGGCGGGCGTCGCCGACGCCGACGCCGTCCTGCTCCAGCTGCGGGTCGGCGGGCAGGCGGCCCGCAACCGGGACGAGACCTGGCCGCTGGAGTGCGGCTGCGTCGGCCAGGAGACCACCGGCGCGGGCGGGCTCGCCAAGGCGCTGCGGACCGTCCCGGTGGTGCTGGACATCGCCGAGAAGGTCCGGCGGACCAACCCCGACGCCTGGATCGTCGACTTCACCAACCCGGTCGGCATCGTCACCCGGGCCCTGCGGGAGGCCGGCCACAAGGCCGTCGGCCTCTGCAACGTCGCCATCGGCTTCCAGCGGCGGTTCGCCAGGCACCTGGGCGTCGACCCGGAGCTGATCCGGCTCGACCACGTCGGCCTCAACCACCTCACCTGGGAGCGCGGCGTCACCCTGCTCGACGCGCCGGGCGCCGCGGGCGGCCGGGAGGTCCTGCCGGAGCTGCTCGCCGGCTTCGGCAAGGAGATCGCCGAGGACCTGCTCCTGCCGCAGCGGGTGATCGAGCGGCTCGGCGTCGTGCCGTCCTACTACCTGCGGTACTTCTACCAGCACGACGCCGTGGTGGAGGAGCTGAAGGCCAAGGGCTCCCGGGCCGCCGAGGTCGCCGAGATCGAGCGGCAGCTCCTGGAGATGTACGCCGACCCCGCGCTGGACACCAAGCCCGAGCTGCTCGGCAAGCGCGGCGGCGCGTTCTACTCCGAGGCCGCCGTCCAGCTCATCGCCGCCCTGCTCGGCACCGACGGCTCGACCTCGGTCCAGGTGGTGAACACCCGCAACGACGGCGTGCTGCCGTTCCTGCCGGACGACGCCGTCATCGAGGTGCCGGCCGAGGTCGACGCGGCGGGCGTGCGCCCGCTCCCGCAGCGCCCCGTCGAGCCGCTCTACGCCGGCCTGATCGCCGCCGTGACCGCGTACGAGCACCTCGCCCTGGACGCCGCCCTGCGCGGCGGCCGCGACCGGGTCTTCGACGCCCTGCTCGCCCACCCGCTGGTCGGCCAGATCGAACTCGCCAATCAGCTGACGGACCGGCTGCTCGCCCACAACCGCGAGCACCTCGCCTGGGCCTGACCAGCCCGGCCGTACTCCGGCCCGCACTCCGTGGGGGGTGCGGGCCGGGCCGCCGCCGAGGGCCCGCAGGCCCTCCGCGCGGTGAGGCCGCGAGGAGACCGCCCACCCCCGGCCGGGAACACCCACGGCCGGGCCACGTACGAGCCGCGGGGACCTGATGACCCACCAGCCCGAACCACACCTGCCCGGCGTCCTCGCCATCGACGCGGGCAACTCCAAGACCGACGTCGCCCTCATCGGCGCGGACGGCAGCGTCCTCGGCTCCGCCCGGGGCGGCGGCTTCACTCCGCAGAAGACCGGCGGCGCCGCCGCCGTCGCCGGCCTCGCCCCCCTGGTCGAGCAGGCCGCCGCCGCGGCCGGGATCACCGCCTGGCACGGCCCGCTGACCAGCCACGTCAGCGCCTGCCTGGCCAACGCCGACCTCCCGGTCGAGGAGCAGGCGCTGCGCGCCGCCCTGGAGACCCACCCGTGGGGCGCCAGCAACACCGTCGTCAACGACACCTTCGGCCTGCTGCGCGCCGGGACCGACGGCCCGCGCGGCGTGGCCGTGGTCTGCGGCGCCGGCATCAACTGCGTCGGTCTGCTGCCCGACGGCCGCACCGCCCGGTTCCCCGCCCTCGGCGAGCTGACCGGCGACTGGGGCGGCGGCGCGGGCCTCGCCCTCAACAGCATGTGGCACGCCGTCCGCGCGGAGGACGGGCGCGGCGGTCCGACCGTGCTGGCCCCGGCCATCGCCGAGCGCTTCGGCCTGCCCAGCGCCGGTGCCGTGGCCGAGGCCGTCCACCTGGGGCACCTGCCGTTCGCCCGGCTGCACGAGATCGTGCGGGTGCTGTTCGCGGTCGCGGAGGGCGGGGACCGGGTGGCGCTGGAGCTGATCGACCGGCAGGCCGACGAGATCACCCGGCTCGCGGTCGTCGCGCTGCGCCGGCTCGACCTCCTGGAGTCGCCCACGCCGCTGGTGCTCGGCGGCGGGGTGCTCGCCTCGCGGCAGCCGCTGCTGCTCGACAACCTCGCCGCGCGGCTGGCGGAGGCGGCGCCGCTCGCCGAACCGCGCGTCGTCGTCGCGCCGCCGGTGCTGGGCGCGGCCCTGCTCGGCCTGGACCACCTGGGGGCGGGCGCCGGGGCGCAGGCCCGGGTGCGGGAGGCGTACGACCAGGACCGGCCGGTGGCGGCGTAGCGTCCGGCCTTCCGGGGGTGGGTGGGCACGGCCCGCTCCCCCGTCTCCGCCCCGCCCGCTCCCCCGTGCCCGCTCCCCCTGCCCGCTCCCTCGTCTCCGCCCCCGCCGGGTCCGCACACCGGGCGGGGGCGGTCCGCTGTCCGGGGCCGTTCGGGGCCGTTCGGGGCCGTCCCGGCGGGGTCGGGGAAGGGGTCGGGGAAGGGGCCAGGGCACCCCGCGGTGCGGGCGGGGGACGGGGCGAAGGACCGGGCAAAGGGCCGGAAGGGTGTTGGTAAAGGGGACGTAAGGGGCGGATGTGGCGACGGCACCGTGCGTTCACCAACCGGCCACCGCCGCAAGGGAAATGCATCACCCGGGGGCAGGCTGCCGTCCCTAACGTCTCCCGACGCACCGCCGACCGTCCCCCTCCTCTCACGAAGGGTCACCCCATGCCCGGACGCAGAGTCGTCGTCGCGGCCACCCTGGGATCCATGACCGCCGGCGCGCTGGCCGTCACCGCCTTCTCCGGTGCCGCCACCGCGGCGGTCGGAACCACCACCTTCACCCCGGTGGCCGACACCTACGCGTACAGCAGCAATCCGAGCACCAACTACGGCACCTCCGGTCAGCTCGGGGTGGACAACAGCCCCGCCAAGCGGCTGTTCCTCAAGTTCACCGTCTCCGGGCTCACCTCGCCGGTGACCAGCGCCAAGCTGCGCATCCACACCGACGACGTCTCCGGCGCCGAGAGCGGCAGCGGCGGCACCTTCCGCTCGCTGAGCAGCACCACCTGGTCCGAGACCGGGCTGACCTGGAACAACCAGCCGGCCGTGGACGGCCCGGTGCTGGGCTCGATCGGCGCCGTCTCGCGCAACGCCTGGTACGAGGTCGACGTCACCTCCTACGTCACCGGGAACGGCACCTTCGCCATCGGCGCGACCTCCTCGTCCAGCGACGGCGCCGACTACGACTCGCGCGAATCCGGCTCCACCGCACCGCAGTTGGTGATCACCACCGAGACCGGCACGCCCTCCCCGTCGCCGACCCCGACCACCACCCCGTCGCCCACCGCGACCCCGACCGCCTCGCCGACTCCCACCGCGACCCCGACCGGCGGCGCCGACCCGGTGCTGGTCGGCGCCGGCGACATCGCCAACTCCGGGAGCGGGGACGAGGCGACGGCCAAGCTGCTGGACGGCATCCCCGGCACCGTCTTCAACGCGGGCGACAACGCCTACCCCGACGGCAGCGCCTCCGACTACACCAACTACTACGCCCCGACCTGGGGCCGCCACAAGGCGCGCACCAAGCCGGCGCCCGGCAACCACGAGTACAACACCTCGGGCGCCACCGGCTACTACAACTACTTCGGCGCCGCCGCCGGCACCCCCGGCCAGGGCTACTACTCCTACGACCTGGGCAACTGGCACGTGGTGGCGCTCAACTCCAACATCGCCACCAGCGCCGGATCCGCCCAGGAGCAGTGGCTCCGCGCCGACCTCGCCGCCAGCAACAAGCCCTGCACGCTGGCCTACTGGCACCACCCGCGGTTCACCTCCGGCTCCAACCACGGCCCGAGCACCTCCGTCGGCCCGCTGGTCCAGGCGCTGTACGACTACAACGCGGACGTGATCGTCACCGGCCACAACCACCAGTACGAGCGGTTCGCGCCGATCAACCCGAGCGGCGCGCTCGACACCACCCGCGGCATCCGGCACTTCGTGGCCGGGATGGGCGGCGCCAGCCACTACAGCTTCGGCACCATCCAGGCAAACAGCGAGGCCCGCAACAGCGACACCTACGGCGTGCTGAAGTTCACCCTCCACGCCAACAGCTACGACTGGCAGTTCGTCCCCGAGGCGGGCAAGACGTACAACGACAGCGGCACCACCGCCTGCCACTGACACCCCGGCGGACCACCGGCACGACGGCGCGGCCGGGACCACCCCGGCCGCGCCCCCGCCCCGCCGCGCCCTCCGCTGCTTCCGCTGCTTCCGCCGCACCCGCCGCACCCGCTTCCGCCGCTACGCCGACCACCCCGCGCGCCGCGCGCCCGCACCGGCGAAAGGCCACCCGTGTACCTGTCCACCATCGGCCGCCCGGCCACCGCCGACCCCTCCACCGCTCCCGGCGGGGGCGCCCCCGCCGACCCCTCCGGGGGCCCCTCCGAAGGCCCCGCCGGGAAGCCGCGGCGCCGCCGCTGGGCCCTGGTCGGCGGCAACGTCGTCGCCCTCGGCACGGTCAGCCTGATCACCGACGTCTCCTCCGAGATGGTCACCGCCGTCCTCCCCCTCTACCTGATGACCGCCCTGCACCTCGGCCCCGCCGCGTACGGGGTGATCGACGGCCTCTACGGCGGCGCGACGGTGCTGCTGCGCCTGGTCGGCGGCTTCCTCGCCGACCGGATCCAGCGCCGCAAGGCCGTCGCCGGGTTCGGGTACGCCATCTCCGCCGTCGCCAAGCTCGGCCTGATCGCCGCCGGCTCCGCACCCGCCGCGCTCGGCCTGGTGATCACCGCCGACCGGGCCGGCAAGGGCCTGCGCAGCGCCCCGCGGGACGCCCTGATCACGCTCTCCGCCCCGGAGGGCTCGCTGGGCCGGGCGTTCGGCGTGCACCGGACGATGGACGCGGCCGGCGCCTTCGCCGGACCGCTGCTCGCACTCGCCGTGCTGGCGGCGGCCGGGCAGGCCTTCGACGCGGTCTTCGTCACCAGCTTCTGCGTCGCCGCGTTCGGCGTGCTGGTGCTGCTGCTGTTCGTCCGCGACCACCGCACCCCGCTGCCCGCCGCCGGCGCGATCTCCCCCCGCGCCGCGCTGGGCCTGCTCCGGCGGGGCCCGGTGCTGCGGCTGGTGCTGGCCGCCGCCCTGCTCGGGCTGGCCACCATCGGCGACGGCTTCGTCTACCTGCTGCTGCAGCGGCGTTCGGACCTGTCGCTGGGCTGGTTCCCGCTGCTGGCCGTCGGCACCAGCCTGACGTACCTGCTGCTGGCCGCCCCGCTGGGCGCGCTGGCCGACCGGATCGGCCGCCTCCCGGTGCTGCTGGGCGGCTACGCGGCGCTGGCCGGCGCGTACCTGCTGCTGTACGGACCGCTCGACGGGACGGCCGCCACGGTGGCGGTGCTGGTGCTGCACGGCCTCTTCTACGCGGCCACCGACGGCGTGCTGATGGCGCTGGCCGGGCCCCGGCTGCCCGAGGCGCTGCGGACCACCGGGATCGCGCTGGTCCAGAGCGGGCAGGCGCTGGCGTACCTGGCCTCCTCGGTGCTGTTCGGGCTGGCCTGGCAGTACTGGGGTCCGGCCGCCGCGAGCCGGGCCGCCGCGGCGGCCGTCGTGGTGGCGCTGCTGGGGAGCGCCGTGCTGCTGTCCGGCGGTCGGCGCGGCGCCTCCCCCGGCGGCGCGACCCCCGGCGGCGCGACCCCGTCCGGCCCCGCCACGTCCGGCGCGACCCCGTCAGGCCCCGCCCCGCAGGACGCCCCCGGCGGCCCGGCCGCCCCCGTGACCACCCCCGACACCCCTGCGGAGGACCCGCGTTGAACCTCACCCCGCGTGCCCGGCTGCTGGCCGTCGCCACCGCCGCCCTGCTGCTCGGCGGCGCCGCCACCACGTACACGCTGACCGCCGCCGACCCGGCACCGGGCGCCGCCGCGAGCGCCCCCGACCCCGACGACGCGCCCGGCGGCACGGTGGCCGGCCCGCGCATCCAGGTGCTGAGCAACGGCCTGCTCTCCTCGGTGTCCCGGCAGGACCCGGGCGGCAGCCGCGAGGTCGGCGGCCGCCGCTGCGAGCGCGCGTACGCCGCCGCCGACACCGTCGCCTGCCTCGCCCCGGCCGGCGCCCTCGACGGGCCCGAACTCGTCGTCCTGGACCGCTCCTCGCACGAGCGGAAGCGGATCGCCCTGACCGGCATCCCCAACCGGCTCCGGGTCTCCGCCAGCGGCCGCATGGTCTCCTGGACCCTCTTCGTCGGCGGCGACTCCTACGCGGGCAACTCCTTCTCCACCCGCACCGGCGTCCTCGACACCTCCGGGGGACAACTCCTCAACACCCTGGAGGAGTTCGCGATCACCCGCGACGGCCGCCCGTACCGCGCCGCCGACGTCAACTACTGGGGCGTCACCTTCACCGCCGACGACAACCGCTTCTACGCCACCCTCGCCACCGACGGCCACCGCTACCTGGTGGAGGGCGACCTCGCCGCCCGCACCGTCCGCACCCTCGCCGACAACGTCGAGTGCCCCTCCCTCTCCCCCGACGGCACCCGGATCGCCTTCAAGCAGGCAGTCGACGCCGACCCCGCCAAGGGCTGGCGCCCGGCCGTCCTGGACCTCGCCACGCTGACCGCCACCCGGCTGCCCGAACAGCGCTCGGTCGACGACCAGCCGGCCTGGCTGGACGACGCCACCGTCGCGTACGCGATCCAGCGCCCGGACGGCGTCAACGACGTCTGGGCGGTACCGGCCGACGGTTCGGCGGCGCCCGCGCTGCTCGTCCCCGAGGCCAACTCCCCGGCGCCGCTGTCCTGAGCACCGGCCCGCACCGGCCGACGGCCGACCACCCCCGCCCGCCGCCGTCCGCCGACGCCCCCCACCGGCTCCCGTGGGCGTCCGGCGGGGAGCGGCCCGGCAGCCGGAACCGGGTGTGCGGATTCCGCGTGTACGGGGGTGCCGTGTCCGGCCGCCTTCCTGGGAGACTCGCCCCATGACCGCCCCCCGCCGCTTCCTCCTCGCCGTGCTGCTCTGCTGCACCGTCACCGCCGGCCTCGCCGCCTGCACGCCGATCGACGAGGACCCCACGGTGGCGATGGCCTCGGACGGCGACGAGGGCGCCGCCGACTACTGGGACGCGGACGAGGCCGACGAGGCGGAGCCCTGGGAGGAGGACGCGGACCAGGAGTACGGCGCCGGGACCGACTCCGCCCCGGCGGCCCCCTCCCCCGCCGACTGCACCGCCCTCGCCCAGCAGCCGGGCCACCAGGTGGTCCGGGTCGTCGAGGAGATCGAGGGCCGGCTCTCCGCCCGGCCGACCCGGTACGTGTGCAGCCCCGACGCCCCCGACGACGGCTCCTACGATCCGTTCGGCGAACCCGTCGCCTACCCGCTCGCCGCCCGGGTCACCGCCACCCTCGTCGACCTCGAACACGGGGAGCCGGCCAAGGAGGTGCAGCTCCCCGTCCTGATGCAGCACCTCGACGACTGCCTCGCCGACCGGGTCCCCGAGGCCCCGTACGGCTGTTACGGCGACACCTACGACATCGTCCTGGACGCCCGCGGGCGGATCACCCGCATCACCGAGCTGTACCACCCCTGAGGGCCGCCCCTGAGAGCCGCCCCTGAGGGGGCCGTCCGGGCTCCCGGACCCCCGGGCTTGACCTCAAGTGGGCTTCAAGTCATCCAATGGTGCCCGGCGGTGATCACCACCGCCGGACGAAGCACCGAGTGGAGGGGTCCGTCATGACGAACGGCGTACTGGTGGTGGGGGCGGTCCCGGCCGAGGTCCTGGAGGCGGTGACCGGTGTGGTCGCCGACCTGGAGAAGGCGTTCAACACCAAGGACGCGACGGCCTTGGGCGAGCGGTTCGGCGAGCAGGCCTCGTGGACCAACGCGCGCGGCGTGCGGCTCGACGGGCGGGCCGAGATCACCGGGTTCAGCCGGCCGGCGATGGAGGGCTTCCTGCGGGACTCCTACGCCCGGTACGAGGTGGAGAAGATCCTGGCGATCGCGGAGGACGTGGTCGCCGTCAACGTCGCACAGACGCCCACCGACGCCGCGGGCACGCCCGTGGAGGGAGCGCACGGCGCGGCCCTCTACGTGGTGGCCCGGCAGGCGGACGGGTGGAAGATCGTGGCCGGTCAGAACAACGCGGTCGATGCCCCGTCCGCAGGGTGAGTGACGACCGGTCCCGGGCCGGGGGCCGCCTCCGATCCTGTGATCGTGCCAGGAGGCGGCCCCCTTCTCCCCGCCGGGCTCCGATCCCGGAACTCCGCCGGCCCCAGGGGGCCTTCAGGACCGCCCGGGCCGGGCGACTGGTGCGGCGGCCTACTTGGTGATCTTCGTGACCTGGCCGGCGCCGACGGTGCGGCCACCCTCGCGGATGGTGAACCGCAGGCCCTCCTCCATCGCCACGGGCTGGATGAGGGTGACGGTCATCTCCACGTTGTCGCCGGGCATGACCAGTTCGGTGCCCTCCTTGAGCGTCACCACTCCGGTGACGTCGGTGGTGCGGAAGTAGAACTGGGGCCGGTAGTTGTTGAAGAACGGGGTGTGCCGGCCGCCCTCGTCCTTGGACAGGATGTAGGCCGTCGCCTCGAACTCGGTGTGCGGGGTGACCGATCCGGGCTTGATGATGCACTGGCCGCGCTCGACGTCCTCGCGCTTGATGCCGCGCAGCAGCAGGCCGACGTTCTCGCCGGCCTGGCCCTCGTCGAGCAGTTTGCGGAACATCTCGATGCCGGTGACCGTGGTGGTGGTCTTCTCCGTCTTGATGCCGATGATGTCGACGGTCTCGTTGACCTTCAGCACGCCGCGCTCGATCCGGCCGGTCACCACGGTGCCGCGGCCGGTGATGGTGAAGACGTCCTCGATCGGCATCAGGAACGGGTGGTCGACGTCCCGGATGGGCTGCGGGATGTTCTCGTCGACGGCCTTCATCAGGCCCAGCAGCTTCTCGCCCCACTCCTTGTCGCCCTCCAGGGCCTTGAGGGCGGAGACCTGCACCACCGGGGTGTTGTCGCCGTCGAACTCGTACTCGTTGAGGAGTTCGCGGACCTCCAGTTCGACGAGCTCCAGGATCTCCTCGTCGTCCACCATGTCGGCCTTGTTCAGGGCGACCACGATGCTGGGCACCCCGGACTGGCGGGCGAGCAGGACGTGTTCCTTGGTCTGCGGCATCGGGCCGTCGGTGGCGGCGACGACGAGGATCGCGCCGTCCATCTGGGCCGCGCCGGTGATCATGTTCTTGATGTAGTCCGCGTGGCCGGGACAGTCGACGTGGGCGTAGTGACGCGCCTCGGTCTGGTACTCGACGTGCGCGATCGAGATGGTGATGCCGCGCTGCCGCTCCTCCGGCGCCTTGTCGATCTCGTCGAACGGCGTGAAGGGGTTGATGTCCGGGTGGGCGTCGTGCAGGACCTTGGTGATCGCCGCCGTCAGCGTCGTCTTCCCGTGGTCGACATGGCCGATCGTGCCGATGTTGACGTGCGGCTTCGTCCGCTCGAACTTCGCCTTCGCCACGTGCTCCTCCTCAGGTGTCGGGGCCGGGTGGGCGGCCCACCGGGCCGCCCACCCGCCCACGCTGCTACTGGAAGGCACGGGGGCGCGGCCGTCGCGCGCGGGATCGTCCGAACCCGCCATGGCGACCAGGAGTGACCGGCCCCGTGCAGACCGTCACCATAGCCGTCGGAGGTGCGCTCGAACGGGAGCGCGCCTCCCGACGGGACCGCGCCCGCCCTACCGGTCCGGGTCGAGGTCCAGGACGGCCTTGCCGAGGACCTTGCGCCCGACGAGCGCGTCCGCCGCCTCGTGCGCCAGGTCCCACGGGCCGCGCCAGCCGATCTCCGGCGCCAGCCGGCCCGTCTCCACCAGGTGGAGCAGGTAGCCGAGGTCTCCGCCGACGGGGGTGCTGACGTTGAAGTTCTCCAGCCGCCCGTTCGGGCTCTCGACGCGGGCCCGCTCGAAGTCGATGACGGTCGGCTCGCCGGACGCCTTCCCGATGGCCTGGACGACGCCGCCGGGCTCCAGGCGGTAGAACGCCTCGGCCAGCTGGCCGCCGCCGACGTTGTCGAGCACCCCGTGCACCCGTGCGGTCAGCTCCTCCGGTCCGTGCACGATCTCGGCCGCGCCGAGTTCGCGCAGGCCCTCCGCGCGGGCCGGGCCGCCGACCGAGGCGACGACGTGCGCGCCCGCCAGGGCGAGGAGGCGGACGGCGAAGCGCCCCACCCCGCCGGAGGCGCCGGTGACGAGCACCCGGCGGCCGAGGACCGGGCCCAGGCGGCGGACCGCCTGGAGCGCCGTGACCCCGGCCACCGGGAGGGCGCTCGCCGTCCCGAGGTCGACGCCGTCGGGCACCACCGCCAGTTCGGCGGTGTCCACCGCCCGCAGCCGCGCCCACGCACCGCCCCAGCCGAAGCCGACCACCCGGGTGCCGGCGGGCGGGCCCGAGCCGTCGGCGGCGGGCCGGAGCACGGTGCCCGCGGCGTCCCAGCCGGGCACCCGGCCGTACGGGGTGTCGGGCGAACGGTAGACGATCTCACCGAAGTTGAAGGAGACCGCCGCGACCTCGATCAGCGCCTGTCCGGCGGTGGGCTCCGGATCGGGCACCTCGGCGAAGCTCAGCTGCCGGGGCGCGTTCGGGTCGTGGACGAGGGCCTTCATGGCGAGCCTTTCAGTGAGCGGGCCGGCACGGCGGCCGGCCCCGGGAGGGCGGTGGGGGCGTCGGGTGCGGGGCGCAGGGCGTCCGGGTGCCGGGCGTCCGGGCGCAGGGCGGCGCGGGCGTCAGCGGCTGCTGTCGTCCGGTGCTTCGGCCGGGCCGCCGGGGGCCGGGCGGACCGCGACCGCGTCTATCTCGAAGAGCATCCCGGGCAGCGCCAGCGCCGCCACGCCGCTGAGCGTCTGGGCGGGCAGCCGGTCGCCCCAGGCGGCGTGCAGGGCCTTGCCGAGGACGCCCAGCTTCTCCAGGTCGTGGTCGACGATGTACGAGCCGAGCCGGACGACGTGCTCGAAGCCGAGGCCGACGCCGGCGAGCGCGGTGCGCAGGTTGTCGAAGGACCGCTCGACCTGGGCGGCGAAGTCGCCGTCCACGACCTGGCCGGTCTCGTCGGAGGCGTACTGGCCGCCGATGTAGACCGGCTCGCCGGGTGCGGAGGCGGCGTGGCTGTAGCCGAACGGGGTCGGGTCGTGCAGACCGGCGGGGTTGGTGATGGTGCGGTGGTCGCGGTTGTCGCTCATGTCCGGTGGTCCCTCGGTTCGTGGTGCGTCGGTTCGCGGTGGGTCGGGTCGTGGTGGGTCGGTTCGTGGTTGCCGTGCTGTGGTTCGCCGAGCCTCGGTTCCGTTGCCCCGGAGGGCCCCTGACGGTCCGCCGCCGAACGGGGCCCTCCGGGGCAACGCCCCGCCGGGCGGTGATCATCCCTCCAGGCGGACGAGCATCTTGCCGGTGTTGGCGCCGCGCAGGACGCCGAGGAAGGCGTCCGGGGCCCGGTCGATGCCGTCGACGACGGTCTGCTCGGTGCGGAGGCTGCCGTCGGCGAGCCAGCCGGCGGCCTTGCCGATCCACTCGGGGAAGAGGTCGAAGTGGCTGCTGACCAGCATTCCGCGCAGGTTCAGCTCCTTGGCGGCCGCCTGGAAGAGGTTGTCGGGGCCGGGCGCGGGGCTGGTCGCGTTGTAGGTGCTGATCGCGCCGACCAGGGCGATCCGGCCGCCGGTGCGCATCGCGGCGATCGCGGCCCGCAGGTGGTCGCCGCCGACGCTGTCGAGGTAGACGTCGATGCCCTCGGGGGCGGCCTCGGCGAGCTGCTCCTCCAGCGAACCGGCCCGGTAGTCGATGGCGGCGTCGTAGCCGAAGTCGGTCACCAGCCTCCTCGCCTTCTCCGGGCCGCCGGCCGAACCGATCACCTTCGAGGCGCCGAGCTTGCGGGCCAGCCGGCCCGCGACGCTTCCCACGGCCCCGGCGGCGGCGGAGATGAGGACGACGTCGCCCTCCCGGACCGGGGCGGTCCGGGTGAGCGCCGCGTAGGCGGTGAGGCCGGTGGTGCCCAGCGCGCCGAGGTAGGCCGGCGCGGGGGCGAGGCCGGTGTCGACGACGGTCGCCGCGGCGGCGTCCAGCACCGCGTACTCGCGCCAGCCGAGGAAGTGCGAGACGGTCGCGCCGACCGGCACGGCCGCGGAGCGGGAGGCGACCACCACGCCGACCGCGCTGCCGTCCAGGGCCGCACCGAGCTGGAACGGCGGGATGTAGGAGGGGGCGTCGTCCATCCGGCCGCGCATGTACGGGTCCACCGACATCCAGGTGTTGCGGACGACGATCTCGCCCTCGGCGGGCTCGGGGACGGCGGTGCGGACCAGCTCGAAGGTGTCGGCGGTGGGCTCCCCGACCGGGCGGGCGGCGAGCCGGACCTCGGTGGAGAAGGTGGTGGTGGCGGCGGTGGCGGTGGCGGTGGCGGCGGTCTGCTGGGTGCTGGTCACGGCTGGTTCCTCGTTCTTCGTCGGGTGCTGCTGTCTCCTGCTGACGGGGAAGACTCTGCCGGGGGCCGCGCACGAGCGGCTGACGGTCCGCGCACGGCCGCCCGGGCCGCACGCACCGGGCCGCACGGCCGGCGTGCGCGCAGGAAGTCGGCCGGGCCGACTTCCTGCGCGGGAGGTCCGCTCCGGGCGCCGGATCGACGGGCGGTGTGCCGAATCCGGTCGACAGGGCGGCACGGGTGGCGCAGAGTCAGGACGCATGACCGATCTCGCCGAACTCCCGCCGCTCCCCGGCCGCTACCGGACCGGTCCGGCCGCTCCCGCCGACGCCCCGGCCGTCCACCGGCTCGTCGCCGCCTGTGAGCGCGACCTGCTCGGCCGCACCGAGAGCGCACCGGACGACGTGGCCGCCGACCTCGCGCAGCCCGGACTCGACACCGCCCGGGACACCCTGCTCGTGCGGGACGGCCGCGGCGAGGTGGCCGGCTGGGCGTGGGTGCGCGGCGGGCGGCGGAGCCGGGTCGACGTCCACCCCGGGCACCGGGGCGCCGGGCTGGGCGGGTGGCTGCTCGACTGGACGGAGGAGCGGGCCCGGCGGGCGGGCGGGGAGCGGCTCGCCCAGGCCGTGGAGGACGGCGACCGGGCCGCCGTCGCACTGCTGCGCTCGCGCGGGTACCGGCCGTTCGTCCACCAGTGGCAGCTGGGGATCGGGCTGCCCGCCGGTCCGGTGGCGGCCGCGCCGCCGGACGGGGTCTCCGTGCGGCCGTTCCGCCCCGGTGACGAGCGGGCGGCCTACCGGGTGGCCGAGGACGCCTTCGACGAGTGGCAGGTGCGGCGCAGCTCCTACGAGGAGTGGGCCCTGCGGACGGTCGGGCGGGACTCGTTCGCGCCCGCGCTCTCCCGGGTGGCCCTCGCGGGCGGGGAGATGGTGGGCGTGGTGCTGTCGCTGGACGTGCCGGGCAGCGGCGAGGGCTTCGTGGAGCGGCTGGCCGTCCGCCGCGACCACCGGAACCGGGGGATCGCCCGGCTGCTGCTCGGCGAGGTGTTCGGCGCGTTCCACCGGCACGGGCGGGAGCTCTGCACCCTGTGGACGCACTCGGAGACGGGCGCGCTGTCGCTGTACGAGCGGCTGGGGATGACGGTCCGCCGCACCTCCTCGATGTACGGCAAGGCCCTCGCCGGGGCGGTTCCTCCCATCGGGTGAACCGGCTGCCGGGGCTGCCCTCCGGGGGCGCCGTCTGCTGCGACCCTTCTCCTCGGCATCACATCGCGCCGTACACGACCTTTTGGAGACGGACCATGCAGACCCCCGCTCCGGCCGCCCGCCGCCGCTCCCGCCGCAGGGGCTGGGCCACCGCCCTCGCCGTGACCGCGACGGCGGGGGTGCTCGCCCCCGCCGCCCGCGCGACCCCCGTCGCCCCCGAGGAGGAGGCCATCGAAACCGGGCGCTCCTACCACCTGGTGGCCACGAACCACGGGAACCGCGGGGCGACCTTCGAGGTGAACCTGAACCGCGACTGGGCGCTGCTGACCAACGACGAGAACAGCAACGGCACCGCCGTGGTCTTCGAGCGGAAGGGCGACGGCTACACGATCCGGTCGACCAGCTCCAACTGGGGCGGCAGCGACACCTGGTGCTCGGAGGGCAAGGGCGTCGCACTGTCCAAGGCGTCCACCTGCGCGACCGCCTGGAAGGTCCTCCCCGAGGGCGACGGCTTCAAGTTGGAGGACGACTCCCGCCGGACCCTCTCGCACAGCACCGACGGGAAGGCCTGGCTGCGGGCGGCCGTGGAGATCTACCACGGCTACGCGTACACCGTCTTCAAGGCCGTCAAGGCGTAGCGGCCGGGCCGGGATCCGGGCCCCTCCCGGCCGTCGCCGCGCACGGCCGACCGCCCGGCCCCGGCACGGCGGCCGCTCCGCCGTGCCGCGCGGCACGGCGGGGCCGGTCCGGCCCGGCGCCGCGGCGTTCCGCCCCCTGCCGCGGCGTTCCGGCGGCCCGGATCCGGCGCGGACGCGGGGGGCGGATATGACGCCCAGTCATCGGGGAGTCACGCATTTCCGTGATTGATGTGCACCTGCGAAATGCGGCCGCAATTATCGCGTGCGGATCGCCGTGACCGGCCGCTCACGCTTCGCATTCACTCCATCCGGAATTCCGCGTGCATCACGGGCGGTCGGGAGTATCCCGGACTCGGGCTCGGATACGGATGCCGACGCGGGGCGCGGGACGCGGATGCCGACGCGGGATGCGGATGCGGCAGGGGTCCGGAAAGAGAGGCCCTAGACGTCGAGCCCGGCCTCGATGCGCTTGAGGCTGTGCCGGGCGAGCGCCAGGTTGGCGCGCGAGCGGTCCAGCGCCAGGTAGAGGAAGAACGACCCGTGACTGCGGGCCAGCGGGCGTATCAGGTGGTACTGGGTGCCGAGGGTGATCAGGATGTCCTCGATGACGTCGTCGATCGACAGCGCGGCCAGGGCCCGCTTCTTCGCGCGGACGACCTCGGTGTTGGCGGCGGCCGCGACCTCCAGGTCGAGCTGCTGGCCCCCGCCGAGGAATCCGAGTGACATACCGCTCTCGTAGTCGGCCAGGGCCACGCCGATGGCGCCTTCGATGGCCATCGCTTCCTTGAGTGCGTCGTCAATGTTCATGCGCTGTTCGTCCTTTGCGTGACTTCCGGGCGGAACTCCCCTGTGCGGGAACAAAGTAGCAAGAAGTCACCTGCGGTGGTCACCCCGTGGAAATGGTGGAATAAAGTACGCTGCCAAGTGTTCAGAACGTGAAGGGGTACTGGTGCGCGCGCTCGAAGCTTCCCTCTCCGGTGTGCTCGACTCCCCCGGAGCGGTCGGTGCCGTTCTCGTCGACGCCGTCACGGGCCTCGCCCACCAGTCCGCCGGGGACCACCGGTTGCTCGGGACCGGCGCGGACCTCGCCGAACTGGTCAACCTGATCGGCGAGCGGCTCCACGAGGCGGGGGCGGAGAGCGAGTTGGAGAGCGTGGTGGTCACGAGCACCCGCCACCACGAGGTCGTGCAGATGGTGCACCGGCAGGGCGACGACCTGCTGCTGGCCACCGTGCTGGACCGGGGACGGACCAACCTGGCACTGGCGATCCGCCAGACCGCCGACCACGCCGCGGACTTGCTGGCATGAGCGGCCAGACCGACGCCCGGGCCCTCGACCAGGCTCCTGACCACGCCTCTGACCAGGCCCACGATCCGGTCGCGCCCGCCGCCCCCGGGCGGCCCTCGGCCCGCAACGTGCCCGCCCTGCTGCTCGCACTGCGCGGGCAGGACTTCACCGGCTCGGTCGTCGTCTCCAGCGCGCCCGGCGGCACCATCCACCTGGAGCGGGGGCTCGTCACGGCGATCGAGACCCCCGGCTCCCCGAGCGCCGAGACCCTGCTGCTGAAGTCGGGGCGCGTCTCCGAGGCCGACTGGGCGGCCGCCGAGACCGCCGCGTCCGCCGCACGCCCGGACGGCGCCCCCGCAGGCTGGGGCGGGGACCTCGGCGCGGCCCTGGCGGCCCGGGGGACGATCGGCGCCGTCGAACTCGAAACCGTCTGCGCCGCCGCCGCCTTCGACGGCGCGTTCGCCCTGGTGCTGAGCCCGCCCGGCAGCTGGGAGGTCGTCGAAGCGGCCCCGCCGGCCGGGATCGCGCTGCGCCCGGGGATCGAGCCGCAGCGGCTCTTCGAGGAGACCGCCCGGCGGACGGCGCTGCTGACCCGCCTCTGGGGCCCGCCCGGCGAACTGGCCCGCACCAGGATCCGCCCCGCCGACCGGCCCGGCCCCGGCGCCCAGCGGATCCTGCCCCGCTACCGGGACGTCCTGGCCGCCGCCACCGGCCGCCGCACCGCGCGCGACATCGGATTCGCCCTGGGGCGGGGCGTGTTCGCGGTGCTCCTCGACGTCGCCCGGATGGACGCCCGGCACCTGCTCCACCGGGAGTCGGCGGCCCCGGCCCCGCTGGCACCGAGCGTGGCCCCGCGGACGGCGCCGAGCGGGCCGCCTCCGGAGCCGGGCGGCCCCCTGCCGCGCCGCGTCCGCGGCGGACCGGCGAGCCCCGACGGCCCGTCCGCCGGGACCGGCCGTGCGCCGGTCGCCGCCGAAGCGCCCCCGGACGCGCCCCGGAGCGAGGGCACCGCGCCCATCGAGAACACCGAGACACCCGCGACCGTCGCGACGACCGTGACGATCGTGACGACACCGACGACCCTCACGCCAGAGACCGAGAAGAGCGCACCATGAGCAGCCAGACACCGACCGCCGTGCTGGTCGACGAGTTGAAGTCCCTCCGCGAGCGGGTCATGGGCATCTCGGAGAGTGTCATCTCCACCGCCGACGGCCTGCTGGTGGCCGCCGACACGGCCTCCGTCCACCCCGAGTCGGCCGCCGCGCTGTCGGCCGCCATGCTCGGCCTCGGCCGCCGCACCGCCGCCGAGTTCGGCGTGGGCGGCCTGCGCGACGTGGTCACCCGCTGCAGCGGCGGCTACGTCGTGGCGCTGGCGATCGGGGACCAGGCGCTGCTCATGGTCCTGGGCGACGAGGGCCTGGACATCGCCGGCCTGCACCGCGAGTCGCCCGCCACGGTGCGCCGTCTGGGCGAGCTGCTCGGGCTGGTCCCCGCGGCCTAGGGATCGACGGGCCGGGGGTCCGACGCCCCCCGGGGGCGAGGGCCCGGCCGAGGGGCGGTCGAGGCGCCGGTCGACGGACCGGCCGAGGGCCCGAGCGAAGCGCCGGGCGGGGAGCGCCGCCACCGGCCGGCCCGACGGATCAGCCGCGCGGGTCGGTCAGGTAGGCGTCGACCGCCGCCTTCGTCCCCGGGTCGAGGGCGTACACCCAGTGGCCCACGACGTCCGGGGTCAGCAGGGTGGCCTTCGGGAAGGACTGCGCCATCCGCCGCGCGCCCGGCACGGGGGTCCGCAGGTCGAGGGCGGCGTTGGCCACCAGGACGGGCGGGAGGTCGCCCCGCACCCGGGCGGGCGGCGCCTTCGGCGGGACGGTCCAGCCCTGGCAGCCGAGCACGATGTCCAGGGCCTGGGTGCTCACGCGGACGTGCGGGGCGGCCTTCGCGACCCGCTCCCGGATCGCCCGGTACTCGGCGAAGTCGCGGATCCGGAGGTCGTGGTCCCGGCACAGTACGAGCTGCATGTCGCGGCCGGGGCCCTGGTAGTCGGGCCAGTAGACCTCGCCGCGCCCGCTGTGCACGGCGGCCAGCTGCCGCGTCGCGCGCTCCGGGTCCCATTGCCAGGCCAGGAAGGTGAGGAAGGCGGACAGCCCGTCGGCGTCGGCCGCCGTCTCCGTCGGCCCCTCCGGTCCGGGGACGCGGAGGGTGCCGGCGTCGGCGCGGGCGAACAGGTCGGCCGCGACGCCCGACAGGTCGCGGTCCTTCAGCGGGCAGGCCGCGGCGGTCCGGCACCAGGCGGCCAGGCGCTCGAAGGCGGCCTCGACGGTGGTGCTGCTGTCGGTGAGGAAGCGCTCCGCGTCCGGCCTGGCCGGGTCCACCACGCTGTCGAGGGCCAGTGCGCGCAGCCTGCCGGGGAACAGGCGGGCGTAGCGCTCGCCGAGGAGCGTGCCGTAGGAGTGGCCGAGGTAGCTGATCCGGCGCTCGCCGAGGGCGGCGCGGATCGCATCCATGTCCCGGGCGACGCTCTCGGTGTCCATGTGGGCGGCGAGCGGGCCCGTCAGCCGCAGGCAACTGGCCGCCAGCCGGGCGTTGGTGGCGCGCATCCGCTCGAAGGCGGCCGCGTCGCGGGGGCGGGCGGTGTGCTCGCCCGCGATCGACTCGTCGCAGCGGGCGTCCTGGCTGTGCTGGGTGCCGCGCGGGTCGAACCCGACGACGTCGAACCGCTGGAGCATCTCCGGGGTGTAGGTGCTCCGGCCGGGCATGCCCGCCTCCAGCGCGTCGTCCGCTCCGGGGGCGCCCGGTCCGCCGGGGTTCGACAGCAGGACGCCGATCCGCCGGGAGGGGTCGGCGGCCCGGAGGCGGGCGACGAAGATCCCGGTCTTCGGGCCGTTCGGCTTCGACCAGTCCACCGGCACCCGGACCGTCGCGCATTCCGTCTGCGGGTTCGGGTCCGGCATGGGCGGTTCGCTCTTCGGACAGGGGCCCCAACTGATGGGCGGGGCAAGGGCGATGGGGTCGGACGGGTCCGACGGGGCGGCGGCGGCCGGGCCGGTCAGGGCCAGGGTGGCCGCGGAGGCGGTCAGCGCCAGGAGGGCGGACAGGACGCGCCGGGGGCGGTCCGAGCGGGTGTTCCCACGCGTGGTCATGCCCGTCAACAACCCGTCGGCACCGCGGCCGGGTTGCCTCCGGTCGCGAAGCGCACCGATTCGGTGCCCGATGGGGCAGGCTGCCCTGTCCTTCAAGTCCCTTGAACCGTCGGCTTGTTGACGAATCAGTGGGTCGGTCCGGAGGGTTCTCGGCGAGGCCGGCATCCGCTGCCCCGGTCCTTCGACCGTGGGTGTCCGGCCCGTCCTGCTCCGCCGTCCGGCGGGGTGAGCCGACTCATCACCCGGGGACACTGATGATGAAGAGGATCAAGAGGGCCGCCGCCACGGCGGTGGCCGTCATGGCACTGGCGATGGGGGGCGCGGCCGGAACGGCCCACGCCCGGACCACCGGCGAGACGCTCCAGTGCGACGTGCAGAACATCGAGATCAAGTTCCTGCCCGTCTTCGGAGGGCCGGTCAAGTGCGGTGGCACGTACACCCAGCCGCGCTACTTCACCTTCCATGACGGCACGTTCCAGGTCTTCGCCGTCGGGGTCGACAACTCGCTGTGGACCAGGTGGCAGAACCCGGACGGCAGCGTCAGCACCTGGCGCACGCTCGGCGGCGTCCTCGCCTCCGGCATCCGGATGGGGTGGCACGGCGAGGAGCTGATCTTCGACGCCGTCGGCACCGACGGGGACTGGTGGCGGCAGATCCGCTACACCAGCGGCACGTGGAGCGGCTGGTTCAAGGCGTAGCGCCGCCCGGGACCTCATGAATGCCGGACCCGCCGGTGGGGGCGGGTACGGCGCCTCCGCCCCGGCTGCCGTCCTGACGGCAGCCGGGGCGGAGGCACGGCGCTCAGGCCTCCCCGCGGCCGCGTCGCGCGCGCCGCAGCCGGGCGAGGACGAGGGCGCCGCCCGCGAGTGCGAGCGCCGCGATCGAACCGCCGGCGAGCAGCGGCGTGCGGGAGGCGGGGCCGGCCGCCCGGTCCTCGGTCCCGTAGCCGCTGGACATGCCCCGGGTGTCGTACTCGGACCCGGGCAGCTTGTCGGCGTAGCGGGCCTTGACGAGCTGCTGGTACTCGGCGAGCGAGACCGCCGACCGACCGTCGAGGCCCTCCCTGGCCTGGTCGTTGAGCGGCTCCACGGTGGTGAGCTGCAGCTGGTACCAGCCGCGGATCTGGGGCTCGGTGAAGACCAGGGTGCCCAGGGTCGCCCGGCCCGCGTACGCGGCGTCGCCGTCACCGTCGCGCACTCCCGCCAGGTGCCAGCCGCCGCCGTCGGTCGGGGCGAGCAGAACGGTGGCGGTGCGGTCGTTGACGGTGACGTCGAGCGTGGAGACGAGATGGCTCAGCCGGACGGCCTCGGTGGGGACCGGCTGGGCCGTGCCCGCGACGAAGCCCGGGGCGACCTCGTTCACCGCCAGCGGGTCCTTGAGCGTGAACGCGGGCAGCCCCTCGCAGGGGTCGGGCTTGTCGGGGACGGCCACCATCGTCTCGGATCCGCCCTGGGGCAGCGGCGTGCCGAGGAAGCGGCAGACGGCGTCGTGGACGTCGGCCGACCTGACCACGTCGAGGGCGGCCTGGTAGTCGGGGATGTCGACCGCGCGGGCCGGCCCGGCGGCGGAGAGCAGTGCGGCGGCGCTCAGCGCCAGGACGATGGGCAGCCGGGGGAACCGGGCGGCCTCCCGCCCGACGGGCGTACCTCGGTCACGCATGTGTCGTCCTCCTTCTCTGTCGGGCGCTATCGGGAGATGCCGGTACGGGAGTGGGTCCACCGGAACGAGCCGTTCTTCACGTAGTCGTCGTAGTTCCACCACGTGTAGGTGGCGGTGTCCGGCCACGGGTCGGCGACGCCGATGGTGTTGTTGGAGGTGTCGAAGCCGTAGACGACGTTCATGTGGCCGCCGCCGGACGTCCATCCGATGCGGGCGCCGATCGGCCGGGCGGCCTTGACGTCGGCGGTGACCTGGGCGAACGAGGCCGCGCTGTTGAGGCCGGTACCGGGGTTGGCCATGCCCAGGCTGTACCAGGCGTTGGCCATGTCCTCCAGCCGGGCGGGCTGGTTCTCGCAGCTCGGTCCGCCGCTGTAGCGGGAGGCGCGGTCGCAGAAGTCCGCCTGCGTGGTGCCGTATCCCTGGAACTTGGCGATGGTGAGCCCGGCGGCCGACCAGCACCACTGGGTCTTCTCCTGCTTCAGCATGGCGATCTGGTCGTAGCCCGCCTCCGCCCGGGCCGTACCGCCTCCCGCCAGGAGGACCGCCGAGACCGCGAGTGCCAGGGCCGGTCCGGTGGCCGTGTATCCGAATCTGCTCATGTCCCTGCCTTCCCATGGGGCGCGTGGGGCTGCCCAGCCATATGAGAGCGCGGACCGCCGCCGTTCCGCAGGGGACGCGGGGGAAGCAGGGCCGAACGGGTCGTTAGCCATATGAGAGGGGGATGGCTTGAAACATTCGTGGCCGGAGGGCCCTTGGGGCACCTGGGATCCACGGCGCCACCCAGGTGCCGTCCAGGCGGATTCCGCCCCGCCTGCACTGTGCTGCACGGCCCCGCCCGCCTGCCCGCCCGCCCTGTCTGGCGGGCGAGGAACCGGGTAGGCCCCCGTATCCACGCACGAGAAGCCGGAGCGGCCGACTTTTCATGCGGGCCGGACGGCCGACGTCACCGACCCTTCAGGCCGTTCACGTCAGCAGGCCGATCCGGCCGATCCGGCCGGATCAGCGGCCCGTCCCCAGCCGGGCGGCGAGCGGCCCCGGCAGCGGGTAGGGGCGCTCGGGCGGGAGGAGGCGCTGGGCCTGGGCCGCCCGGCCGCCCTGGACGAGGGCGGCGATCTTCCGGACCTGCGGGGTGAGGTCGGTGATGCCGGTGATCCACTCCTCGGAGAAGGCCCGGATCAGGGTGCGGCCCACGCCCACCTGGATGCTGTAGTGGTTGAGCGCGGCGCCGCGCAGCGAGCGCTCCGGGTCCCACTGGACGTGCACCTCGGCGCGGCCGAGCGCGGCCGGGTCGGCGGTGGTCAGGACGGCGCGGCCCAGGGCCTCCTCCCATCCGGCGCGGGTGATCCGGACGGCGAGGATGCGCTCCTGGCCGGGCTTGCGGGCCCAGTTGCTGCGGTGCATCAGCCAGGCGAAGGACGGCTTGATCCACGTCATCCGGCCGAAGGAGAAGGGCGGCACGAACCGCTGTGCGGCGACGGCGGGTTCGGCCACCGCCGGGGCGTACGCCTGGTAGACGGTGACGGTGGTGGCGTCGAAGTCGGCGCGGATCTCGCACAGGTGCTGCATGGC